>CAKKRZ010000082.1 GCA_919902925.1 Acidiferrobacterales bacterium
GCTAGCGGGCGATGAAGTGCTCACGGTAATACTTTAATTCGTCGATCGATTCGCGGATGTCGTCGATGGCCTTGTGGGAGCTTTTTTTCTGGAACCCGGGCAGGATCGCCGGCTTCCAGCGCACGGCCAGTTCCTTGATGCTGCTGACGTCGAGGTTGCGGTAATGGAACCACGACTCCAGTTGCGGCATGTGGCGGGCGAGGAAGCGGCGATCCTGGCAGATGCTGTTGCCGCACATCGGCGACTTGCTCTTGGCCACGTGCAGCGCAAGGAACTCCAGCGTCTGGCGCTCGGCCTCCGCCTCATTGATGGGGGAGACCTTTACCCTTTCGGTCAGTCCGGTTTTGGCGTGGGTACGCGTATTCCATTCATCCATGGTGGTCATAACGGATTCCGCCTGGTGGATGGCCAGCACCGGGCCTTCGGCGACAATGTTGAGTTCGGCGTCGGTGATGATGGTGGCGATCTCGATGATGCGGTCCCGTTCGGTATCCAGACCGGTCATTTCCAGATCGATCCAGATAAGGTTATTGCTGTTGACGGTGCGGACCTCTTGAGACATTCACGAACTCCCGGAGTACACTGATATCGTTATCGTTGCCACGAATCATACCATTCCCGCAAGGACTTTATGACGCCAGACCTGTTCGCCGCCCTGTTTCTGTTGTTGCTTGGCCTGATGCTGGCCACCGAGCTGTGGCTGTCCAACCGACACGCCCGCTACGTCGAATTGCATCGCAACCGGGTGCCGCGCTGGTTCCAGCGCCGCATTCCCTTGAAGACCCACCGACGTTCGGCGGATTACACCATCGCCAAGGTGCGTTTTGGCCGGTTCGAAACACTGTTTGGTGCCGTGCTGCTGCTGGGCTGGACGCTGGGCGGCGGCATCGACCTGCTGGATGGGATCTGGCGCGCCACCGGCTGGAGCGAGATTACCTACGGCGTGGCCTTCCTGCTGTCGATCATGCTGCTGATGACCCTGCTCGAACTTCCGGCCTCTGCGTACCAGGCGTTTCGCATCGAACAGCGGTTCGGCTTTAACCGCATGACGGCCGGTCTGTTCATCATCGACACCGCCAAACATCTTCTGCTTTCCATTGTGATCGGCCTGCCGGTGGCCTGGGCCGCGCTCGCCCTCATGGCTTTGAGCGGCCAGTACTGGTGGTTGTGGCTGTGGTTTTTATGGATGGGTCTCACCCTGTTCATGGTGTGGGCCTATCCCACCCTGATCGCGCCAATGTTCAATCGCTTTCGCGTGCTGCGCGACAAGTCGTTGCGCACGCGGCTGATGAAACTGCTCAAGCGCACCGGCTTCCACAGCAAGGGAATCTACGTGATCAACAGCTCGCAGCGCACCACTCACGGCAATGCCTACTTCACCGGCTTTGGCGCCAGCAAACGCATCGTGTTCTTCGACTCGCTGCTCTCGCGGCTGCGCCCGGCCGAAGTGGAAGCCGTGGTGGCGCACGAGCTGGGCCACTTCAAGCTCGGCCACATTACCAAGCGGCTGATGTTAATGGCGCTGATGAGCCTGGGCGGACTGTTCGTGCTCGGTGTCATCATCGACCAGCCGTGGTTCTACCAGGGGTTGGGCGTGCAACGCGCTTCGCCGCACACGGCGCTGATCCTGTTTATGCTGGCCGGCCCGGTGTTCACCTTTTTTCTGCAACCGCTGTATGCCTGGGGCTCACGCCGCCATGAATACCAGGCGGATGATTTTGCCGCCAAACAGACGAGTGCACGCCTGCTGATCAGCGCGCTGGTGAAGCTCTACCGCGATAACGCCGCCACGTTGACACCGGACCCGGTCTATTCGGCCTTCCACGATTCCCACCCGCCGGCCATGCGGCGGATCACCAACCTGCTTGGACAACGGAGGTAACTCATGAACAAGATCCTATTGCTGGCATTGACGATGATCTTCCTGCTGCCCGGCGCCGTGGCCACGGCCGCCGTGGATGCCGACAAACTGCACACCGAGCGTTGCACGAGCTGTCACGGTAACTCCGTCTATACGCGCCCCGACCGTCGCATCCAGTCGATGGACGAGCTGAGTGCGCAGGTGAACGCCTGCGGACACGGCAGCGGCAAACCGCTCGTGGCCGAAGAACGCAACTCGCTGATCCGCTATCTCAACGAGCGTTATTACAAGTTCAAATGAGCACCCCACTGAAAGCGCAGCACTGCAAGCCGCGCGAGGGTGAGGCCGCCCTGCCGCGCGAGCGGGCGGAGGCTTTGCTGAAAGAACTATCCGGCTGGACACTCGATGCGGCGCGCGGCACGATTGAACGCACCTGGAAGTTTCGCAATTTTCACGAAACCATGGCATTCGTAAACGCGCTCGCCTGGGTGGCGCACCGCGAGGATCATCACCCCGATCTGGAAGTCGGCTACAACCGCTGCCAGGTGCGTTTCCACACCCATTCGGTGAAGGGGCTGACGGAAAACGATTTCATCTGCGCCGCCCACCTCGACGCACTCGGCGTCTGAGTGTTTAGCTAGAAATCGCAGCCGGTCGGTAACGGCGGGGACTTGGCGAGGCCGGCGGCAAATCCTGCCGGCGGAACCGCTGCGCGGAAACCGGCGCGCACGCTGCCCTTGAGGGCGGCACCACCGTAGCCACCCGGATACTGGTGGGCGCGCACCCACACCAC
This sequence comes from Acidiferrobacterales bacterium, assembly GCA_919902925.1. Lineage (GTDB taxonomy): Bacteria > Pseudomonadota > Gammaproteobacteria > Acidiferrobacterales > Sulfurifustaceae > CAKKRZ01. The sequence continues at coordinate 2,655 of CAKKRZ010000082.1, forward strand.
CGTGTCCCGCCCGATCGGCACCGGACCGCCATCGCGGCTGAACGGCTGCTCATCGACATGACTGTGCAACAACACGCGCCGGTACAGCAGACGACCATCCTCGCTCACCACTTCCCACCAGTTGGCGTACTGCATGCAACCCTTGTCCGGGCTGCGGATGGTGACGTTGAAGCGGTAGGCGCCGGGTTCTCCAGTAACCGACACGGCCGTCACATCTGCGAAGCTGGCGGTCGTGCGTTTGGCTTGTTCGGGTTTGCGTTCCTCGGCCATCATCCGTACTCCTGACGTCGTGGTGGGAGCGGCGGCACCGATAGCTTCCGGGCGGGATTGCTGCGCCATTCTGGCTTTGTCCGCCTTGAGCTTGCTTAGGTCGGCCGGGGCGGGAGCAGCCGGGGCCGACATCGCGCCAACCCTGGCGGGCGGTGCCACAGCTTCGGCTGCCACCGGCGGTGCCGACATCGCTGCCGGTGCATCGTGCAGTTCTTTTTTCATCCTCGTATCGACACGACCCGCCGGAAACGGGGCAGGCGCGGCTTTGTGTGCGTCCTTGGCCGGTGGCTCGGCGGCACGGCGGAAAGTCTCCGCCATCGGAGTCGTAGCCACATCACCGCCAGACGGCAACGGAGATTCGGCACGATCAAAGCGGAACAACACCACGCTGATGCTCATGACAATCACGGCCGCGGCCGCGAGCGGCGCCCAGCGGGTCAGCCACGGACGAGATGCCCTGCCGGAACCCAGCAGCGCCCGCGCCTCACGGCGGATGCGCGCATCGAGCAGCTCGGGCGGTTGCTCATCGCGGCCAACGCGATAGGCGCGCGACAGCGGTGAGTCGCCGCGCAGATATTTTTCCAGTTCCTGGTCCGTTTTCCGGCTCATGCGGACTTCCTCCGTCCTGTCATGCCCTGCCGCAACTTGGCCACCGCGTAGCGCAGGCGGCTCTTGGCGGTTTCAGCGTTCACGCCGGTGGCGGCGGCAATCTCCTCCACCGACAGATCTCCTTCTTCACGCAGCAGGAATGCCTCGCGCTGCGCCTCGGGCAGTTCGGCCAACAGCTCGCGCAGTTGCCGCGACTGTTCGCCGATCTCCGCCTGCCAGGCGGGGTTGTCGCGTTCGGTACCGGCCACCCGCTCCACTAGCGGTGCATCATCCGGATCATCATCGTATGAAATCGGCACGCTACGCGAACTCTTCCGGTAGTGATCGATCAACCGATTGTGCGCCATGCTGTAAATGAAGGTGGAAAATTTCGCCCGGGGCTCATAGCGTTCACGGGCGCGGATCAGATTGAACCAGATGTCCTGAAACAGTTCCTCGGCCACGGCCGGCACGTGGCATTGGCGCAGCAGGTAACGGTACAGCGGACCCTTGTAACGCGTGTACAGGGTATCGAAGGCGCGGGCGTCGCCGCCGCGATAGGCGAGCATCAGAACCTCATCCGTCATGGCGGTCTCTGAGGTCATGAAACGCTCATACTGGTGAGATCGGGTTAGTGGCGATACAAAAAACGAAGGGGTACACCTGTGTACCCCTTCTGGTGAGCAAATGGCGAATCAGGCCCGACGTGGCGGCGTTACCAGGCCGCGCCGGCCGGCTTGGATGAACCGCCGCCGAAACCAAAGTTGAAGAAAATGCCAAAACCGCTGCCGTCCACCTGAGTCAACCCGGGAGCCTTGTACTTGATGTTCGTGTAACGCATGCCGATGCTGGCGCGGTCAGACATTCGGAATCCAACCTGGAAGAGCAACCCGGAGGCATCGTCGAATTGAGTATTACCGGATATCACACCGGTCCCCACTACCTTGGGGCTCATGTGATAAGTCAGACCGATACCAAAACTGGCCTGATTGACGTTGAACACCTGCACGGCGTCGAAGGCGGTGGTGCTGAACTTGACACCGCCGCTAGCGAGAGGGTCGGTTTCCTCGAAACGGTAGTTGAGCGTCAACTGTGTTTCCATGGTGCCGGCCTGATCGTGCACCAGCGATATGCCGCCGCCGAAATAAAAACCCCGGTTGGCATCGACCGAGTCTCTGGATCCATCGGTATAGATCACGGTCACGAGCCTGTCGCCACCGAAGTCGTAACCCATATTGAACAAGCCGCGAACCTCGGCGGCCTGCGACGTGAGCGACACGCCGGACAGGATGGACAGAAGTGCGAAGGTGCGAAGAGGCTTGCGCATGGTAGTGCTTCCTTTGAAATAGAATGGTTGAGTGACGGTTGCCGTTGGTTGGCCGGAATTCCGGTGTCCCACTGAGCACCATTCTGACACGACTGCCGGAAAAGCCAACCGTGGGCTCAGGCCTCTCGTCGGCCGGTGATGGCCCGGGCGATGGTGCTGCGATCCGTGTATTCCAGCTCGCCGCCGACTGGCACGCCGTAGGCAATGCGGGTGGCGCGGATACCGCGGGTGTGAACCAGTTCACTAAGATAATGGGCAGTCGCCTCGCCCTCGACGGTCGCATTGGTGGCCAGCACGACCTCCTTGACCTCCCCTTCCGCCAGGATCTTTTCCAGGCGCGGGATGCCGAGTTGATCCGGGCCGATGCCGTCGAGCGGTGACAGCCGACCCATCAGCACGAAGTAACGACCGTTGTACACCCCGGCCTGCTCGAGGGAGACCAAATCAGACGGCGATTCCACGACGCACAGCAACGACGGGTCACGACGCGGAGAGCTGCATATCTCGCACAGTTCCTCTTCACTGAAATTGTTGCAGCGGTCGCAATGGCGGATACGCTCGGCTGCGCCGTTGAGCGCGCCGGCGATCTCACGCAAGGCTTCGCGATCGCGTTCGAGCAGGTGCAAGGCCATGCGCTGTGCCGACTTGGGACCGACCCCCGGCAGGCGGCGCAGCGCCTGCTTGAGCCGCTCGATGGCATTGTGGCCGGCCATTGTTTCAGAACGGCAGGTTAAGACCCGGTATGTTCAACCCGGCGGTCAACCCGCCCATCTTCTGTTGCGTGGCCTGTTCGGCCTTGCGCACGGCATCGTTCATGGCCGCCGCCACCAGATCTTCCAGAACTTCCTTGTCATCCTGCAACAGCGATGGGTCGATGGTGACGCGCTTGACGTCGTGTCGGCAGGTCATGACGAGGCTCACCAGTCCGCCGCCGGACGAGCCAGTCACCTCGATGGTGGCCAACTCCTCCTGCGCCTTACGCACGTTCTCCTGCATGGCTTGCGCCTGCTTCAGGATATTGCCGATTCCGCCTTTCATCATGTCATCACCGTATCAGGACTTTGGCCGAATAGAGGCGGGGTGCACCCGCGCGCCCAGCTGGTCGACGAGATTCTTTACGTTGGGGTCATTGTAAATTGCTTGCTCCGCCGCCTGTTGCCGTTCCTCGTTGTGACGTTGCTTCTCCCTGGCCGGGGTATCACTGTCAACCTTGGCAGTGCGGACGGAGAGTTTGGCCTCTCGTCCGACCAGAGCCGTCAACGCCTCGCGCAGGCTGGTTTCACGATCCTTGCCCAGCAGCTGAGCGTGTATTGGATCGATGACGAGATGGAACGAGTCGCCGTCGCGCTTTTCGAGAGAGAGATTGCTGGCCAGTTCGCGCACAAAACCACTCACGTTCAGCTGGCTGACGATGTCCGTCCAAGCCAGCGCTTCGGTGCGGTCGGCGGCGGTCGGCGGCGGGGTCGCAACGACAGTAGCGGATACTGATGCGGGAGCGGGACGAACCGCCGCCGGTATCGGCGCCGGACGAGGTGGGCTGGAATGGGTTGGGCTGGCTGGTCGAACAGCGACCGGCTCCTGCGCAGCTTCCACCGGTCGGAATGCGAGCATGCGCAACAGCGTCATCTCCAGCCCAATACGCGCGTCGGGGGCATAAGGCAGGTCACGGCTACCAACCAGGGCGATTTGATAAAAGAGCTGAACATCTTCCGGCGACAGTTGACCGGCAATGGACGACAGGTCATCGCCATCGTTGCCGGCCGGCAGCTTGGACTGGAGCAGGGCGATTTGGTGCAGGGCGCGCAATAGTTCATCGAGGATGGTCGAACCATCGCCGCCGTGATCCAGTGCTTCGTGCGCGGCCTGCAACAACCCGGGCGCATCCTGCGCGGCCAGTGCCGCCAGCAAACGGGCAATGACGCGCTGATCGATGCTGCCCAGCATGGCGCGCACGTCCGCCTCGGCCAAGCTCCCTGCCCCGTAGGCAATCGCCTGGTCGAGCAGGCTCAAGCCGTCGCGCATGCTGCCGTCGGCGGCGCGCGACAAAAGTGCCAGCGAAGCGGCATCGGATTCGATCTTTTCGGCCTTGAGGATGGCGGCGAGCTGCGCCTCAATCTGTTCGCGCGACAGGCGCTTGAGACTGAACTGCAGGCAACGCGACAGGACCGTCACCGGCAGTTTCTGCGGATCGGTGGTGGCGAGCAGGAATTTGACGTGCGGCGGCGGCTCTTCGAGTGTCTTCAACAACGCGTTAAAGGAATGGCCGGAGAGCATGTGCACTTCGTCGATGAGGTACACCTTGTAACGCCCGCGCGTCGGCGCGTATTGCACGTTATCGAGCAGCTCGCGTGTATCGTCGACCTTGGTGCGGGAGGCGGCGTCCACCTCGATCAGGTCGATGAAGCGGCCCTCGTCAACCTCGCGGCAAGCGCTGCATTGTCCGCAGGGTTTGGCGGTGACGCCGGTTTCGCAGTTGAGACTCTTGGCGAGGATGCGAGCGATGGTGGTCTTGCCGACCCCGCGCGTTCCCGTGAACAGGAAGGCGTGGTGCAGACGACCGTTGCCGAGGGCATTGACCAGCGGGCGGATGACATGCTCCTGCCCGACCAGTTCCTCGAATATTTTGGGGCGCCACTTGCGCGCCAGAACCAGATAACTCATGCCAGCATCAGTACCCGAACTGTTGTCGCCCCGGAAATGTTTGGTGGCAGCGAAAACCAGCCACACCCCGGCACCCGAATGCGCTGCTGCGGCTGCTTCCTTCCGGACCTGACCGGGTTCACAGTGTTTCGTCGCCGAGGGGACCGGCTTCCGCCGCCGTAGGCT
>CAKKRZ010000083.1 GCA_919902925.1 Acidiferrobacterales bacterium
TCGTCTGGCACACGGACACGGTCGAGGAATTGGCGGATGAGGGCTACGACGTCGTGTACAGCAGCGTCACTTTCGCGTTGCCGGATAACGTCGAGGAGCTAATCCTGATCGGCGATGCCGCCATCGATGCCACCGGCAACGCCGCCGATAACACCCTGGGCGGGAACAACGCCAGCAATATCCTGAACGCCCTCGGCGGTGACGACACCCTCTACGGCTGGGCGGGTAACGACCGGCTGGATGGCGGGACCGGCGCCGACTGGATGGATGGCGGCGTGGGCGACGATGTCTATGTCGTGGATGACGCCGGTGACCGGGTGATCGAGAACGCTGATGCCGGTACCGATACGGTGCTGAGCAGCATCGACTACGCACTCGGCGATCACGTCGAGAATGTCGTGCTTACCGGGGACGCCGCTGTCAATGCCACCGGCAACGCCGGCGGCAACCTGCTGGTGGGCAACGACGCCGCCAATACCTTGCGTGGTCTGGACGGCGATGACAGTCTCTACGGCCGCGGCGGGAACGACATTCTTGACGGCGGCGCCGGCAACGACACCTATTACATCACCGTGAACGACGGCATCGACACCCTGATCGACATCGAGGGTGACGATACCCTGGTGTTCGGGAACTGCATCACGCCCGAGCGCGTGGCGGTGCGTTATGCGACCGACGGTCAGGGTCATGCCATCGCCAGCCTGCGACTACTCGACGCGGAGGGGTGCGAGAGCGAAACCGAAGGGGTCGATATCCTGCTCAATTCTGACGGCAGCCTGCCTATCGAGCACGTGCGTTTTGCGGATGGTACGGTGACGACCTTCGACAGCCTTGTTGTCCGCTCCCTGACCCACACCGGGACGGACAAGGCCGACCGGATCGTCACCGGCCGCGACGATGACACGATCCATGCGCTGGGCGGCAACGACGTGGTCGACGCCGGTTCAGGCCATGACACTCTTTACGGTGGCAAGGGCAAAGATGTCCTCTATGGCGGGGGCGGCAACGACCGGCTCCATGGCGAGGATGGCAACGATACCCTCTACGGCGGTTGTGGCAATGACACCCTGGACGGTGGAGCGGGCGAAAACAAACTGGCCGGCGGTGCCGGCGATGACCTGATTCTGTTGGGGGGCGGAGAGAACGGGATAACCTTTGGCCTCGGCGACGGCAGGGATACCATCAGGCTGGTCGAATCGGACAACAAAGACTATCCCGGCAAGGGGGATGACTACGACAACGAAGTTCACTTTGGCGAGGGCATTGCCAGGGAACAGTTGTGGTTTGAGCGTACCGGCGACGATCTGGTAGTGCGTGTGCTTGGCACGAGCGATGGCATGACCATCGAGGACTGGTACAACCTGGAGCGCAAGCCTATTGAGGAGTTTGAAACCGCCGACGGTTCCGAACTGGAAGGCAAGCAGATCGAACGGCTGGTCCAGGCCATGGCCCAGTTCGCCCCGAGCCTGTCGGCCGACGGCACCCTGCCCACCGACCAGCAACAGGAACTGAACGCCGTCATTGCGGCGGCGTGGGAGCGGGGGTAAGTTTCGCGCGCCTTAAACGCCCTCACCCTATCCCCTCCCAGCCAAGCGGGAGAGGGAATATGGGAATCCATGATATGGGGGGTTAGAGTTGATAGCTATTTTCATGCTATTCCCCCGGTTGGGTGGCAGAAACGTGTTTTTGGTCGCATACTGACAACTGAAGTTATATGAAGGTCAGCGAAATACTTCGCACGCTCAAGGACGACGGCTGGTATCTGGCGGCCACCCGCGGCAGCCACCGTCAGTACAAGCATCCTTCCAAACCAGGACGGGTGACAATAGCGGGAAAGCCCAGCGATGATCTTGCGCCCGGGACGTTGAGCAGTATCTATAAGCAGGCCGGTTGGAAGAAATGAGGGATAACCATGCGTTACGCGATTGTTATTGAGAAGGCCGGAAAAAACTTTTCAGCATATGTCCCTGACTTGTCCGGGTGTGTCGCCACGGGCGCATCAGCAGAAGAGGCCGAAAAGGCCATTCAGGAAGCCATTGAGCTTCATTTGGTCGGGATGCGTGAAGATGGTATCCCGGTTCCCCTGCCATCGAGCCGGGTGGAATACGTCGAAGTAGCCGCGTAGTTCCCGACGTTTCAACGCCTACTTTCGTGCTTGCAGGAAGTCATCAGGGGCGATGCCTGCCTGTTTCAGGATGGCCCCTGCTTCAGGATGGCCCGTAAAGTTCCTTCAGGCATATCCCCGGGGTGATTCGGGATGGTGGTGTAGCGCCTGCTGGCCGGGCTGAACCAGATTTCATGGCTACCCCCGCCGCCTGGCGATCGAATTGGAAGCCGAATGACTTCAGACGTTTAACAATCTCGCGGTAGCGGAAACCGGCGAGACGACCCATCAGTTGCTGACGACCAGGGGGTAATCAAACGAATCCCCGGCTTCAGGCAATTTGGACTTTCCGTCACGTTCTGCCTGCGCTTCCAGGATTTTCTTCGCAACATCGCGGGCAATTTCCAGCGTTTCAGTGATTGTGCGACCTTGCGCGACTAACCCCGGGACAGCATCTGATGTGGCCAGATACAGCCCTTCGGGAAGTTTCTCGACGTGAATCTGGATGACGTTTTCCATAGGTTTTCAGGGAGTTTATTGGCTGGAGTGTCGAACCTCAAGAAGGGATAGTCGATGCGACAGCTATAGACAACACAGATTGTAATCTGTGGAGGAATATCGGTTGTTGGATTACACAAAACGTGGAAATGACGGAAGCTACTGATTTCGTGTGGTTAGGTTAAGGTCATTCTCATCAAGCGTGCCGGCAGCGGCCTTGAGGCGCAGGATGTTGAGCAGGTACTCGTAGCGCGCGCGGGCGAGGTCGCGGCGGACGGTTTGCAGCTGGGTTTCGGCATTGAAGACGTCGAGGATGTTGCGCGAGCCCACTTGCAGGCCGACGCGGCTGGCCTTGAGCGCTTCTTCACTGGAGCCCTCGGCCAGCTCCAGCGCGCGGATCTGCGCCAGTCCGCTGTGGATGCCGGCATGGGTCTGCCGGACCTGCGCCTGCACCTCGCGGCGCGTGTCTTCCATCTCCTCGCGCGCTTTGTCGCGCAGCGCTATGGCTTCGCGCACGCGGGCGCTGGCCCCGCCGCCCTGGAACAACGGAATCTTGAGTTGCACGCCCACGCTTTTCACGGTGCTGTCGCTGCCGGCGCTGGTGTAGACGCTGCCGGTGGAACGGGCATTGGCCACGCCGGCGTTGAGATCGAGTGTCGGGTGATGGGCGCCGCGCGCGACCTGGATTTCCTGCTCGGCGGCGTTGACGGCGTGGCGCAGGGCGTTTAATCGCGGGTTCTTTTCTTCGCCCAGGGCAAGCCACTTTTCCACCTGTGCCGGTTCCGGCGGTTTCGGCGTTTGCTGCTTGTCCATCTCCGGCAGCTGGCTGACCTGCTGGCCGGTCAGCTTCCATAATGTCTGGCGGCGGACGTCGACCTCGTTGCGGGCGGCGATCTCCTGGCTGATGGTGATGTCCAGTCGCGCGCGCGTTTCGCTGACCTCGATGCGTGTACCCGCACCGGCCGTGAGTCTGGCCTGCGCCTGATCGAACTGGGTCTGGTAGGTGGATTGCTGGGACAGGACCAGACGATGACTGTCCTGTGCCGCCAGCATTTCGAAGTACACCTGCGTGACGCGAAGGATCAGATCGTGCTGGGCCAGCTGGAATTCGGCCTCGGCCAGGGCCACGCGCGATTCGGACTGGCGGTAGGCGGCGTACAGCGAGCGCTGGTAGAGCGGTTGCGTCAGGCTGATGCCGTATTCCCGGTTTTCGTAGCGGCGGTCGCCGCCCTGAAAGGTGGTATTGCCCTGGTAAGTCACGCTGGCGTCGTAGCTGGTCTTGCCGGCTTCGAGTGTGACGGTGGGCAACAGGCGGGCACGCGCCTGCGGCAGTTGCTCGCGGCCAGCGCTGTGCGCGGCGCGCGCGGCCGCGAAGCGCGCATCGTGTTGTTGCGCGCGCCGATACGCCTCCGCGAGCTCCATGGCATTCGCGGCCTTGACCCAGCCGGCGCTGGCCAGGATGCCCAGAAGAGCCAGGGGCAGGATTGGAGTTCGAGACAGCATCGGTGTGGTGCTGATTTTTGTTATCGGTTCGGAGCGATTACACGAAGACGAGCCATTTTATCGGAGATGGCCCCCAGTGAAAGCAAATCGGCCTGCGTGGCATTCGTTAGACCGTTCAGCGTATCGGGAAACAGAAGTTTTTATGCCCTTACAAATGCCGGTAACTTACTGAATGTCCTAGCGTTCTGTGTCGGTATTTGTCTTGACTTGGGCGCTTGGCAGACCCTAGACTCGCCCGTCCTTGGTAGTGCACTGCTAAGTGCCGCCGAAGGAGGGTGAAGATGCTCCAGAACTACATACCTATATTGATCTTCATCGCCGTGGCGCTGGTCATGGGCGGGGCCATTCTGGTCGCCGGCCGCGTGCTCGGCCCGCATCGCCCGGATTCTGAAAAAAACTCGCCTTATGAGTGCGGCTTCGAGGCCTTCGAGGACGCGCGCATGAAGTTCGACGTGCGCTATTACCTCGTTGCCATCCTGTTCATCATCTTTGATCTGGAAATCGCCTTTCTCTTTCCGTGGGCGGTCGCCCTCAAGGAAGTCGGCATGGTCGGTTTCGCCGCCATGATGCTGTTCCTCGTGGTGCTGACGATCGGGTTTATCTATGAGTGGAAGAAGGG
>CAKKRZ010000084.1 GCA_919902925.1 Acidiferrobacterales bacterium
CCTCTCGCCCCGACCAAACATCCCTGTTGGGGCATTCGGATTCCCGGCGCGCCCGTCTCTGGAAACGACCTCCCATGGCGGCCGTATTGGCCAGTGTCTCTATGGTCGTGCGCGAAATTCCGGTAAGGTGCGCACGCCATGCACATCCTGCTCAGCAACGATGACGGCTACCTGTCGCCGGGCCTCGAACAGCTGGCCAAGGCGCTCGCCCCGCTGGCCCTGATTACGGTCGTGGCCCCGGAACGCGATCGCAGCGGCGCCAGCAACTCACTGACCCTGACGCGACCACTGCGCGTGCGCCGTGGCGAGAACGGTTTCTTCATCGTGGACGGGACCCCCACCGACTGCGTGCACCTGGCCGTGACCGGTCTTATGGATCAGCAGCCCGACATGGTCATCGCCGGCATCAACCGCGGCGCCAATCTGGGCGATGACGTGCTCTATTCGGGAACGGTGGCGGCCGCCATGGAAGGGCGTTTCCTCGGCGCTCCGGCCATCGCCATTTCCCTGGTGGGTCGGCCGCCGAGTCATTTTGCGACTGCTGCGCAGGTAGCGGTGCGTCTGGTCGAACGTTTGCGCAACGATCCGCTGCCGGCCAACACCATCCTGAACGTGAACGTGCCCGATCTGCCGCTGTCGGCGCTGGCCGGTTACGAGGCCACCCGGCTGGGGAACCGCCACAAGGCGGAACCGGCGGTGCGCGCCAGCGACCCGCACGGTGAGCCGGTCTATTGGGTCGGCGCGCCCGGCCCCGAGGCCGATGCCGGACCCGGAACCGATTTCCACGCTGTCCGCCAGCAGCGCGTATCGATCACCCCTTTGCACGTCGATCTGACCCGTTATACTGCACTCGATCAGGTGTCTTCGTGGCTCAAGAATTTCTGAGAGGTTGTCCGGATTGATCGCCGATAGCGCCGGCATCGGAATGACCTCGGCACGGACGCGCGATCGCCTCATCCAGCGTCTGCGGGACAGCGGAATCCGCGACGAGCGCGTGATCGAGGCGATGCGCGCCGTCCCGCGCCACCGTTTCCTTGAAGAAGCTCTCGCCCATCGCGCCTACGAGGACACGGCCCTGCCCATCGGGCACGGCCAGACCATCTCCCAGCCCTACGTTGTGGCGCGCATGACCGAGGCGTTGCTGGGCAGCGACCTGCCGGACCGCGCCGCCATGCGCCCGGCCCGGGTGCTGGAGGTCGGCACGGGTTGCGGTTACCAGACGGCGGTCCTTTCGCAGCTCTGCGACCAGGTTTACACCATCGAGCTTGTCGAGTCGCTGTTTAACGAGGCCCGCCGGCGGCTGCGCCAGATCGGTGCGCACAACGTGCATTTCCGCCACGGCGACGGCAGCCAGGGCTGGAGCGAGCACGCCCCCTACGACGGCATCCTGGTCGCCGCCGCCCCGGAGGAAATTCCGCAACCGTTGCTGGATCAGCTGGCGTTCGGCGGTCGCTTGATCATCCCGGTCGGCGGGCGCGGCAGCCAGGAGCTGCTGCGCATCACCCGTACGGGCGATGACTATCGTCGTGAGCTGCTCGAGCGTGTCATGTTTGTGCCGCTGATCGGCGACCAGGGCGAGACGACCAGCCGGTGAGCATGCGTCTTATCTTCTTGCTCAGCGTTCTCGGGCTGCTCTCGGGTTGCATCTTTGATTTTGGAGGGTCAGCGAGCGAACCCGGCAGTCCGCGTGAGCCGGAGGCCACCCACCGCCAGGTGGTGGCCGGCGATACCCTCTACAGCATCGCCTGGGAAGCGGGGCAGGATTACCGGGAGTTGGCGACCTGGAACGGAATACAGCCCCCGTACACCATCCACCCTGGGCAGCACATTCGCCTGCGCCCGCCGACGGACAGTGAGGCGGAAAAGGAGAAACCGGAGGCGGCACCGGCGCCCGCCAAGATCCATGTCGTGCGCCGCGGCGACACCCTGCATGGCATCGCCCGTCAGCACGGACTGAAGGCCGGTCAACTGGCGGCCTGGAACCGCCTGCACAAGCCCTACCGCCTCTATCCGGGCCAGAAACTGCTGCTCGCGAGCGAAACGGCGGTTGCCCGGAAAACCGATCAACGCCCCGCCGCCGGCATGAAAACGGCCAAGACACCGTCGCGTCGACCGCCGCCAAAACCAGCGATCGCCAAGCCCGAGCCGGATCGTGATCCCTCGCCGGCCAGTATCGGCTCATGGGCCTGGCCGACGCGTGGGGCGGTGATTGAACACTTCAGCGCTGCCAGCGCCCGCAAGGGAATCGATATCGGTGGGCAGCGCGGACAGCCGATCGTGGCGGCCGCCGGCGGCAACGTGGTCTACCGGGGGAGTGGACTGCGCGGTTACGGCCAGCTTATTATCATCAAACATAACGCTGATTTCCTGAGCGCCTATGCGCATTGCCAGCAGATAGTCGTGAAAGAAGGCGAAATAGTAAAACGTGGACAGAAAATCGCTGAAATGGGCTCAACCGGAACTGATCGCATCAAACTCCATTTTGAAATTCGTCATCGGGGAAAACCGGTGAACCCACTCAAGTATTTACCCGGAAAGCCGTAGCCATGCCACCGCGCAAACCCACGCGACCCCCTGCGATCAAAAAGGGAAAGAAACCGGCCGTGGCCAAAACCCGCACGCGGGTGGCCGCCCCTGCGCGTGATGACGAGGAACAGGAATCCTCAGCCCCCGCCAACGAAGAACAGCGGGAGTCGCGCGAGCAGTCCGAAACGGCCGACGCCAAACCCGACGGCGATGACGATAGCGATCGCGACGCGGTCGCCGCCGCCACCTATTCCCACGCCGATGCCACCCGGCTGTACCTGCGCGAGATCGGTTTCTCGCCGCTGCTGACTGCCGAGGAAGAGGTCTATTTTTCCCGCCGTGCCCAGCGCGGCGACGGCGCAGCGCGCAAGCGCATGATCGAAAGCAATCTGCGGCTGGTGGTGAAGATCGCCCGTCGCTACATGAACCGCGGCCTGTCGTTGCTCGACCTGATCGAAGAGGGAAACCTCGGGCTTATCCGCGCTGTTGAAAAGTTCGATCCGGAGCGTGGCTTCCGGTTTTCAACCTACGCCACCTGGTGGATCCGCCAGACCATCGAACGCGCCATCATGAACCAGACGCGCACCATCCGCCTGCCGGTGCACGTGCTCAAGGAAATCAACGTCTATCAGCGCGCGGCCCGTTATCTGTCGCAGAAGCTGGATCACGAACCGACGCCGGAGGAGGTCGCCAACCTGCTCGACAAGCCGGTCGAAGACGTCAAGAACATGCTCGGCCTGAATGAACGCACCGCCTCGGTGGATGCCCCGATCGAGGGCGACGAGGACCGATCGCTGCTGGACGCCATCGCCGACGATCACACGCCGGGCCCGGAGAGCATCCTGCAACGTGAAGACCTGCAGGCCGTCATCCGTGAGTGGTTGTCCGAACTCAGCGACAAGCAGCGCGAGGTGGTGGAACGGCGCTTCGGCCTGAACCACCACGAGGTGGCCACCCTGGAAGAAGTCGGGGCCGACATCGGCGTCACGCGCGAGCGCGTGCGCCAGATCCAGGTGGAATCCCTCAAACGGCTGCGCGTCCTGCTGGAGCGCGCCGGCTACGAGGTCTGATCGCCTTCCGGCTCGATCAGCAATCCCGCCACCACCCGGCGTCCTTCGCCCGTCAGGATGTTGTAGGTCCGGCAGGCCGCGCCGGTATCCATGAATTCGTGACCGATGCCGGCACGCGCCAGCGCCTCCATCACCTCCGGGCCCGGAAAGCGCAGTGTCCGGCCGGTACCGAGCAGCACCACCTCCGGGGACAGCGCCATCAGGTCTGCGACATGCTGCGCGACCAGCTCGTGGAGTGTCTGCGGCGCCCAGTCGGCGATGAGACGCTCGGGCGAGATAATCAGGCTGCGGGTACAGACCGTCTGGTTGACGGTGACGTGCCCGGGTCCGTAGGCCCGGATCAGGTAACGCCCGCCGGTGTCTTCCAGGTGTATTTTCATCGGATTTTCCGCCCGGGTGGATTCCCCGGGCGTGCCTCTTGCCCCTATAATGAACGTGCATTCAAATACTTGCGCGCCAACCACTATACCACCGCCGACGTTTGCCCCGCACAGCCGCCATGGAAGAGTTCTCACGCATCCAGCGCCTCCCGCCTTACGTCTTCAACATCGTCAACGAACTGAAGGCCAAGGCGCGCAAAGCCGGTGAGGACATCATCGACTTCGGGATGGGTAATCCCGATGGCGCCACGCCCAAACACATCGTCGACAAGCTGTGCGAGGTGGCGCAACGAGAGGACACACACCGTTACTCGGTGTCGCGCGGCATCCCGCGCCTGCGCAAGGCCATCTGCAGCTGGTACCAGCGCCGCTACAACGTCGAGCTCGACATGGACCGCGAGGCGATCGTCACCATCGGCTCGAAGGAAGGGCTGTCGCACCTGGCGCTGGCCACGGTCGACAAGGGCGACGCCGTGCTGGTGCCTAACCCGAGTTACCCGATTCACACCTACGGGTTCGTGATTGCCGGTGCCGACATCCGCCACGTGCCGCTGGTGCCGGGCGGCGATTTTTTCGGTGAGCTGGAGCGGGCCATCAAGAATGCCTGGCCAAAACCGAAGATGCTGGTGCTCAACTTTCCGGCCAACCCGACCGCCCAGTGCGTCGATCTGGATTTCTTCGAGAAGGTGATCGCGATCGCGAAGGAACACGGCATCTGGGTGGTCCACGATCTCGCCTATGCCGATATCGTCTTTGATGGCTACAAGGCGCCGTCGATCCTGCAGGTGCCCGGCGCCAAGGACATCGCGGTGGAATTCTTCACGCTCTCCAAGTCCTACAACATGCCCGGCTGGCGTGTCGGCTTCATGTGCGGCAACCCGACGCTGGTGGCGGCACTGGCGCGCCTGAAATCCTATTTCGATTACGGCACCTTCACCCCGATCCAGGTGGCGTCCATCCTCGCCCTCGATGGTCCGCAGGATTGCCTGGAAGACATCCGCCTTACCTACCAGAACCGTCGCGACGTGCTCTGCAACGGCCTGTTCTCGGCCGGATGGATCGTGGAAAAACCGAAGGCGACCATGTTCGTCTGGGCGCGCATCCCGGAGGCCTATCGCGCCCTGGGCTCGCTGGAGTTTTCCAAGAAGCTGATGCTGGATGCCAAGGTGGCGGTGTCGCCGGGCATCGGTTTCGGTTCGTACGGCGACGAATACGTGCGTTTCTCGCTGATCGAGAACGAACACCGCACCCGTCAGGCGATGCGCTCGATCCGCGAAATGTTTCGCCGCGACCAGACACTCGAAAAGACAAAGGAACAGGCATGAAGCCGGCCAGAATTGGTCTACTCGGTCTCGGTACGGTCGGCGGCGGCACCATTACCGTGCTGTCGCGCAACCGCGAGGAGATCGCGCGCCGCGCCGGGCGTGAAATCCGCGTGGTCATGGCCTCGGCCCGCGACCTGAAAAAGAAGCGCGGATTCGACACCACCGGTATTGAACTGGTCGCCGATCCGTTCGCCATCGTCCGTCATCCTGACATCGACGTCGTCGTTGAACTGATCGGCGGCCAGGAACCGGCGCGTCAACTGATCCTGGACGCCATCGCCCACGGTAAGCACGTCGTCACGGCCAACAAACACCTGATCGCCGTCCATGGCAACGAGATCTTCGAGGCCGCCCAGAAGAAAGGCGTGATGGTCGCGTTTGAAGCCGCCGTGGCGGGCGGGATCCCGATCATCAAGACCATCCGCGAGGGCCTGACCGGCAATCGCATCGAATGGCTGGCCGGTATCATCAACGGCACCAGCAATTTCATCCTGACCGAGATGCGCGAGAAGGGCGCTGATTTCGCCGATGTCCTGAAGGAAGCGCAACGTCTTGGCTATGCCGAGGCCGATCCGACCTTCGACATCGAGGGCATCGATGCCGCCCACAAGCTCACCATTCTGGCCGCGATCGCCTTTGGTATTCCCCTGCAGTTCGACAAGGCCTATGTCGAGGGCATCAGCAAGGTCACCGGTCAGGATATCGCCTACGCCGAGGAACTCGGTTACCGGCTCAAGCTGCTCGGTATTTCGCGACAGACCAACGGTGGCGTTGAACTGCGCGTGCACCCGACGCTGATTCCGCACCGGCGCCTGATCGCCAACGTCGACGGCGCCATGAACGCCGTGCTGGTGAAGGGCGATGCCGTCGGCCCGACCATGTTCTACGGCGCCGGTGCCGGCGCCGAACCGACTGCGTCGGCGGTGGTCGCCGATCTGGTCGACGTCGTGCGCACGCTCACCACCGACCCGAACAACCGCGTGCCGCATCTGGCCTTCCAGGCCGACCGGCTGGTGAACCTGCCGGTGTTGCCGATGGAGGAGGTTGAGACCAGCTATTACCTGCGTCTGCACGCCCAGGACAAGCCGGGCGTGCTGGCCGACGTCACGCGCGTGCTGGCCGATCTCGGCATCAGCATCGAGGCAATCCTGCAAAAAGAGCCGAGCCTGGACGAGCGCATCGTGCCGATCATCATCCTCACGCACCGCGTGAAGGAAAAGCACATGAACGCCGCCATCGCGCGCATCGAGAAGCTCGCTGCCATCCATGGTCCGGTGGCGCGCATTCGTCTCGAACATTTGAATCCGGACTGGAACTGAAAACCGTATCCGCAGATGAACGCAGACAAGCGCACAGATAGACGCAGATTAATTCGAGATGAATCAATTTCTTCTTTCGCCTTATCTGCGTTCATTCATTCTATTCATCTGCGTTAATCTGCGTTCGAAAATCATACAGAGAATCGAACATGAACCTCGGCAGCCGCTACACCGGCCTTATCGACAAATACCGCGACCGCCTGCCGGTCAGCGATGACACGCGCATCATTTCGCTCGGCGAAGGCAATACGCCGCTGATTCGCCTGCACCACATTCCCAAGGCGCTCGGCCGCAAGGTCGATATCTACGTGAAGTACGAAGGCCTCAACCCCACCGGCTCGTTCAAGGACCGCGGCATGACCATGGCCGTGACCAAGGCGGTGGAAGAGGGCAGCCGCGCGATCATCTGCGCGTCCACCGGCAACACCTCCGCGGCGGCCGCGGCGTACGCGGCGCGCGCCGGGATTGCCTGCTTCGTATTGATCCCGGAAGGCAAGATCGCGCTCGGTAAGCTCGCTCAGGCCATGATCCATGGCGCGGTCGTGATCCAGATCGATGGTAACTTCGACGCCGGCATGGCGCTGGTAAAAGAAGTCGCCAATGAAGCGCCGGTCACGATCGTCAACTCGATCAACCCCTATCGCTTGCAAGGACAGAAGACCGCCGCCTTCGAGATCGTCGAGGAGCTCGGCGCCGCGCCGGACTATCACTGCCTGCCGGTCGGCAATGCCGGTAACATCACCGCGCACTGGATGGGCTACTGCGAATACGCCGATCACGGCATCGTCAACAACCGCCCGGTGATGGTCGGTTACCAGGCGGCCGGTTCCGCGCCGTTCATTGCCGGCAAGATGATCGACAATCCCGAAACCATCGCCACCGCCATCCGCATCGGCCACCCGCAGTCGTGGGACAAGGCCTGGCAGGTGCAGAAGGATTCCAACGGTTGGTTCGACAAGTGTTCGGACGAAGACATCCTGGCGGCGCAGAAGCTGCTCGCCCAGAAAGAAGGCGTGTTCTGCGAGCCGGCCTCGGCCACCTCGCTGGCCGGCGCGCTGCACGACATCAAGAAGGGCCGGATTCCGGAAGGCAGCCGCATCGTCTGCACGCTCACCGGCCACGGCCTCAAGGATCCCGACACCGCCATCAAGCAGAGCACGGGGCCGATGCTGAAGGTCAAGGCAGCGCTCGCGGACGTCAAAAAAGCTATTCTCAATAATCTCTGAAGTTGGTCTAGCGGCCGATCAAACGCCAGGCCTTGTGGCTTAGCCGCCCCTGGACCGGCTAAATCCCGCCTTTTGGCCGGTTTTCTGGCCCACTCAGCATCCGTCAGGGGCCTTCTTCTCTGGTGCCCACCCCCAAAGCTGGCATGCGTATTGCTCTGTTATTGGCTGAGATTGACGCATTGAAATCCTGAGAAGGAGCTCAGCGGACAGTCGGCCATGGACGACCGTCAACAGCATGTCCCGACAGGGACAGTAGCGGGGAAGTCATGGATTCGGCTCAGATTCGCGGCGATGGGGTTGCCACGCATGTGTTGTTTGATGCAGTCCTGGATATTTCCAGGGCCAGGGATTTGTGCGAGCGCCTGAATCAGGCCCTGGAGTCCGGTGATCCCCTGATGCTGGATGGCGGGCACATTGCCCGCATCGATACCGCTGCCATCCAGACACTGACCATTTTCTGCCGTACTGCCAAGGAACGAGGAATCCCCATTAACTGGTGTGCAGCCAGCCCATCATTGCGGCAGGCTGCCGAAACGCTCGGTCTGGTGCAAATCCTGCAGGTGCATCTGTGAACGAGCCGACATCGCCGATTGTGCAACAGAACGGACCGCTCGGCCGTCTGCCGCGCTGGTGGGCATGGACGGCGGCCGGCGTGCTTACGGCCTGGGGCTGGACACTGATCTACCTTCCCCCCGGGGTGGCGGTCGGTAGCGGGGCGATTGTGATATTCAGCATCACCCTGTTGTTCGTGTATGGACGACAGGCGGCGGCCTCCTTGCCCGCCCCGGATTCCGAAACCGCGGACAGTGCGGGAAAGACGGACGACCTCGAGGCCCTGCTGGCCGATAACACCAGCCCGGGCATGCTTCCCCAGGTGGATGACGTGCTGCGCACCATGGCCAATGAGCAGCAGCAGAAACGGCTGGAGGATCTGTTGCGTCGCTGGGTGGCGGTGGCACAGCAATACAGTGAGGCAAACCTGCAGCTTCGCAAGCAGATTCATGCCGTGATTGAGCAGATTGAAGTGGCGGCTTCCACTATCGCCGACAGCTTCCAGACGATCATCAACAAGGCCACGGTTCAGGCCCAACAGGCCATGGACCTGCTGGAAGGCACGCAGGGCGCCGCCGATGACGGAACGCCGCAGTCCCTCAAGGACTTCATCCGGGTATCCGATGAGCGGCTGACCAAGATGTCCGATGAAGTGGTGCGCGTCGCCGACCTTTCGGTTCGCATGGTCAAGGAACTGGATGGCGTGCAGAAGCGCACGCAGGCGATCGACGGGTTTCTGATGGACGTGGAAAAGTTGGCCGATCAGACCAGCCTGCTGGCGCTGAATGCCGACATCGAAGCTTCGCGGGTCGGCGATGCGGGTCGCGGGTTTTCCGTGGTCGCCCAGGAAGTCCGTCGTCTGAGTAAACGTTCGCACGAATTCAGTGACCGAATTCGCGGCCACCTGAGTGAAGTGCGCGTCGGCCTGAACAAGACCTATGGCGACATGCGCGAGCTGTCAGCCGCCGACGTGAAACATGCCGTCAAGATCAAGGATGAAATCCTGACGCTCACCCGGTCTCTGGAAGGCAAAAACCGTGAAGTGGCCGAGACCGTGAGCAGCATCAACGCCATCAGCCGCGAGATAACCCAGGACGTCCAGACTGTGGTCGTCTCCCTGCAGTTTCACGACATCACCAGTCAGAAACTGAACGGGATGCTCGAACCCCTCGACGAGCTTCGTCGCACCCTGTTCCACCTGATGCAGGAAACCCTGAAATTTGACAAGAACCTGTTCACGAGCGTGCCTGGTCATGAAGATTTGCCGGCACGTCACCCGCTGACAATGACCCATGAAGCGGCTACAGCACCCGAGCCGGCTGCCGCCCTGGAGGCCGCCGCCGCTGCCAGCAGCCCTTCGAAACGACAGAACAGCAGTCCATCCGTAGAGCTTTTTTAGGTGAGGTGATCCATGGCCAACATCATGACAGTCGATGACACCGCCACAATGCGTCAGATGATCAGCTTCACGCTCAGCAGTGTGGGCCATCACGTGGTTCAGGCCTGTGACGGCGAGGAAGCGCTGAAGTTGGCCCGGCAGAAGAAACTCGATCTGGTCATCGCCGATGTCAACATGCCGGTCATGGACGGCATCTCCCTGATCAAGTCCCTGCGCCAGATGCCGGAGTACCGGTTCACGCCCATCCTCATGCTGACGACCGAGTCACAGGAAAACAAGCGCCAGGAAGGCAGGGTCGCCGGCGCCACGGGCTGGATCGTCAAGCCGTTCAATCCGGAACAGCTGATTAACGTGGTGAACAAGGTCCTGGGTTAGGTTATGCCAATTGACATACGCCAGTTTCACCAGACCTTCTTCGAGGAAAGCACAGAAGGGCTTGCCATGATGGAGCAGCTTCTGCTCCAGATGGAAGGTGCAGCCGGTTCCCGGGGAATGACGTCACCGGACCCGGAAAACCTGAATTCAATCTTCCGTGTGGTGCACTCCATCAAAGGGGGCAGCAGTACTTTCGGGTTCGGCTGGCTGGCGGATTTCTCCCATCTGCTGGAAACGGCTCTCGATGACCTGCGAGCCGGACGTCGCCAGCCTGATCGTGAAACCACGGACCTTTTGCTGCGCTCGGTGGATGCCTTGCGCAACCTCCTGGAAGGCGCGCGCACTGGCGCAGCGATCGATAAGACAAGAATTGAGGAAATTGCATCGGCCCTGGAGGTGCCCAGCGTAACCAAGGCTGCCGAGGCCAGTACAGCGGAAGCCCCTGAGCACGGGTGGCACGTCTCCTTCCAGCCCGGGCCTGAACTGTTTCGGAGCGGCAACGACCCGCTGCGGATTATCCGCGAACTGGGCGCATTGGGCACACTGCAGGTGAGTGCCGATGTCAGCAGGCTGCCACGATGGGAGGCATACGATCCAGAGACGTGTTATCTCGGCTGGCAGATCAAACTTTCCGGTCGCGACCAATCGCGACAGGCGGTGAAGGCGGCCTTTGAATGGGTAGCGGATATTAGTGAAATCACACTTGCTCCCATGCGCGAAGCCAAGCGATCCGAAGGCGACACACCTCCCGCGTCCGGCGATGGCGACCATACCCTGGTCAAGGCACGTGGCCCCTCAATCCGGGTCAGCACTGCCCGTGTGGATTCGTTGATGGATATCGTCGGTGAGCTGGTCATTACACAGACCATGATCAGCGAGACGGTGGCGCAGTTTACGCCGGCTGACCTGCCGCGCCTGCTCGTCGGGCTCACCCAGCTTGAGCGTAATGTCCGGCAGCTTCAGGAAAGTGTCATCAGCATCCGGTTGCTGCCGATCGGATTTGTCTACAGCCGATTGCCACGGCTGATCCGCGATCTCGCGCAACGGCTCGGTAAGCAAGTAGACCTTGAGCTGAGTGGCGAGCAGACCGAACTCGACAAGACCGTTATCGAGCGCATCAGTGATCCCCTGTTGCACATGGTGCGCAACTGCCTGGACCACGGCATTGAGACCCCGGCCGAGCGACGCCGCGCGGGAAAACCCGAGACTGGACACCTGCGCGTGCACGCGCACCAGAAAAGCGGCTATGTCCATGTGGTAGTCGAGGACGATGGTCGTGGACTCTCCTATGAACAGATCCGGCAGCGCGCGGTCCAGGCCGGACTGCTCAATGCCGACACAAGACCGACCCCTGAACAGATGCATGAGCTTATCTTTTACCCGGGATTCAGCACCGCGTCAGAGGTCAGCGATATTTCCGGTCGCGGTGTCGGACTGGATGTCGTGCGGGAAAACATTCGCAGTCTGGGCGGAAGTGTAGAGGTCAGCTCCACGCCGGGGAGCGGTACACGATTCACTCTCCGCCTGCCATTGACCCTGGCCATCATGGATGGACTCAGCATCCTGATTGGCGATCAGACCTACCTGTTGCCGCTGACCAGTATCGTGGAGTCCATTCACCTGACCGACGATCGGCTCAGCCGTCTGCCGGACGGCCAAGAAATTTTCGCCCTGCGCGAGGACTACCTGGGCCTGATTCGTCTGCATGAGCTTTTCCACATTCCGTCGCGCCACACGGACGTATCGCAGGGAATCGTGGTGGTGGTTGAGGTGGATGGACGGCGTGCCGGCTTGTATGTCGATGAACTACTCGGTCAGCAACAGGTTGTAATCAAGAACATCGAATCTCACTATCAGCGGGTCGACGGAATCTCCGCGGCTACTATTCTCGGTGATGGGACCGTGGCCCTGATCCTGGACGTGGCAGGGCTCATGCGTCTCAGCCCGCGCCCGGTCATGGCGCCTGACGCTCCGGGCTGCGTGCCTCGCCGCGGTTCGCCACGTTCAACGATTTCAGACCCTCGTGCATTGCACTGACGGAGACCACGCGATGGAAGCCACCCATGCAGGCATTAGCCCCGCTGATCCGCTCACCCGGTACAACTCGCAGTTTCTGGTATTTCGGCTGGGCGGACAGGATTATGGCATACCGATTCTGCAGGTCCAGGAGATCCGCGAATGGAGCCGGGCCACCGGCCTGCCAAACAGTCCCGCCTATATCCTCGGCGTCCTGAACCTGCGCGGATCCATTATCCCCGTAGTCGATCTTCGACAACGGTTTCGTCTTTCTCCGGCAGAGCCGGATACCTTCACTGCCATCGTGGTGGTGAATGTGGACGGCCGACTGGCCGGTGTCGTGGTGGATTCCGTCAACGATGTAGTCTGGTTCGATCCGAAGCAGCAGCGTCCCTTGCCGGACTTTGAAGGCCATGCCAACCGCCAGTTCATCGAAGGATTGGTGCAGGCCGAGGACAATATGGTGATCCTGCTGAATATGGAGCGTTTGCTGAGTCCCGATGATTTCAATATCGGTAACGGTCTGGCACAACAGGCAGTGTGAAGGAGGTAATCCATGGATACGTTCTATGCAAAAGGCATGAGGTTGAGAACCAAGTTTCTCGTGATGACGGGAGCAATCTTCCTCCTGTTTGCCATCTCGGGCAGCATCGGTCTGTACAACCTCAAACAGGTCATGAAATTTGCGGACAACACGCACACCCACGTGAAGGGTGCGCTGGCCGTGCGCAGCAAGGTTGGTCCGACGATCATCAAGGAATACGAGCAGAGCTACGCCGCCGCCCAACAGGCGTACCGGCTGGCACAGACTCTGACGATCGGCTTGTCGGTGTTGGCGTTGCTGGCGATCGTTTTGCTGAGTATTTATCTGAACAGGACTGTCTCCGGCCCACTGAAACGGATGGTCGATACCCTGCTGCAGATGGCAGACGGCGATCTCACGGCGACGATCCGTATTGACAGTCGTCTGCGCGATGAGATCGCCGAGGCATCCGGTGCCCTGAATATCCTGGTCGATGAGGTCAACGGGATTATCCGCAAGGTTGCCCTGGCAGCCGAGGCCGTGTCAGTGGGGGCTCAGGAACTCACGGGGGCCGCGGAGCAGATGTCCTCATCGGCGCAGGAACAGGCCAGTTCGCTCGAGGAAACGGCGGCCTCCATGGAAGAGATGACCAGCACGGTAAAACACAACGCTGACAACTCCCTGGAGGCGGATCGCCTGGCCTCAGAGTCAGTGGATGCCGCCAGCGAAGGCGTGGTCATGGCTGCATCCATCAAGCGTTCCATGGACCTGATTGATTCCAGCAGCAAGAAGATTGTCGACATCATCGGCGTGATCGACGAGATCGCTTTCCAGACCAACATGCTGGCTCTGAATGCTGCCGTCGAGGCCGCACGCGCCGGCGAACACGGGCGCGGTTTTGCCGTGGTTGCCGCCGAGGTTCGTAACCTTGCCCAACGCAGTGCCCAGGCCGCCAAGGAGATCAAGACGCTCATCAATGACAGCCTCGACCGGGTGGGTGACGGCACGCACCTCGTCAGTATCTCGGGCAGCAAGCTTGAGGGGATTACCGGCAAGGTAAAAAAGGCCGCCGATCTCATCGCCGAGATCAGCGCCGCGAGTCAGGAACAGGCGTCCGGCATCGACCAGGTCAATCGCGCGATCATGCAGATGGATACAGTTACCCAGTCCAACGCCGCCCAGGTCGAGGAGTTGTCGGGCACGAGCCAGTCCCTGGCCCTGCAGGCCGATCGCCTGAAGGAGCTGGTGTCGCACTTCAAGCTCGGCAGCGATTTCACCGTCCCTTCGCCAAGCGCTGCACCCACGGGATCTGTGGATCGCAGTCATACCGTGGTGACGGAAAATACATCGTCGGCCAATGGGCCTGCACAGGCAGACACGGGCAACCGGGC
This sequence comes from Acidiferrobacterales bacterium, assembly GCA_919902925.1. Lineage (GTDB taxonomy): Bacteria > Pseudomonadota > Gammaproteobacteria > Acidiferrobacterales > Sulfurifustaceae > CAKKRZ01. The sequence continues at coordinate 14,103 of CAKKRZ010000084.1, forward strand.
GACCAATGTCCAGCCGTTCAAACCCAAGGCCGCCATGCCTCCACGGGCCGGCGCGGGTGGCGACTGGACTGAATTCTGAGACGGTGCAGCGACTTCGCAAATCACCGCATCGGACTGCATGCCTTCCGCCAACCCCTGCCTGTCGATTACGGACCTGGACTTTAACCGGCTCCGTGAGCTGATTCATGTGCACACCGGGATAGCGCTGTCGGATCACAAGCGTGCCCTGATGTGTTCACGGTTGGCCAAACGGTTGCGATTTCTCAATCTCTCCAGTTACGCCGAATATTTCGACCACCTCACCCAGACCGATGCGGAGGGGCACGAACTTCGGGAAATGATCAATGCCATCACGACGAATAAAACCGACTTCTTTCGTGAGTCGCATCATTTTGACTACCTGGCGTCAAACGTCTTTCCCGCCCTGAAGCTGGCCAAGAACCGGCGTTTGCGACTCTGGAGTGCCGGTACGTCTACCGGTGAGGAGGCCTATACCCTGGCCATCACACTGCAGGAATCGTTTGGCGGGCTGATGAACGAGTGGGATATCCGCATTCTCGCCACCGACATCGATAGCCGGGTGCTGGAGGCTGCCAAGAGCGGTGTTTACACGCAGGAGCAGCTGCAACAGGTTCCGGAGGCGCTTCGTAAGCGCTACTTCCTCAAGGGGCTGGGTGAGAACCATGGGCGTGTGCACGTAAAACCATTCCTGCAGAAGGATATTTCATTCCGGCTTCTTAATTTGATTGATCGGCACTGGCCCATGCATGGTCCTTTTGACGTCATCTTTTGCCGTAATGTGATGATCTATTTCAGCAGGACCTCACAACAGGAGTTGTTTGAGCGATTCGCGAGATATCTGCGACCGGGTGGGTACCTCATGCTGGGTCATGCTGAATTTATCCATGGATTGGAGGAGATCTACTCCCCCGTTGGACACAGCATCTATATGCGTCGCGAGGGCCGGTCGTCGTGAGCATTACCTTCAATCAGGGACCCAGCCAGATGTTCAAGCTCCCCACCGACGAGGAGGGGTTGTCCCGTGTCACCATCCATATCGGCGGCCTGCATGTCAGCCGCGATGCGGTGGTCATGGATACAGTACTTGGCTCATGCATTTCATCTTGTCTGTATGACCCGGTACTCGGGATAGGCGGCATGAATCATTTCATGTTGCCCGATGGTATCGACCCGAACAATCCAACCAGTGCCCGGTATGGCGTCAACGCCATGGAACTCCTGATCAGCGAGATTATGAAACAGGGCGGACACCGGCGCCGTTTTCGGGCCAAGGTCTTTGGCGGCGGTCACGTACTGCGAATTCGGGAAAGCCTGGACGGAATCCCGCAGCAGAATATCGATTTTGTCAGGCGCTTTCTGAATGAGGAACAGATTCCAATCATGAGCGAGGACGTGGGTGGATACCAGGCCCGCCGCGTGCTGTTCAACCCAGCCAGCGGAAAGGCCTACGTCAAGCAGCTCGGCAAAAGCGAGGCTAAGGGCACGGCGGACGAGGAAATGGTTTACCTGATCAGCCTGAAGCGTCAGAAGAAGGACGGTGACGTCACGCTTTTCTGAAATCTATGTCGGTGTCAGGCGGAACATGAGAGAACAACAAAAGATCCGGGTGCTGGTAATCGATGATTCCGCGGTCATGCGTCAGTTGCTGTCCGCCATTCTGAGCGAGGATCCTGCCATTGACGTCGTGGGTACCGCATCGGATCCCCTGATTGCCCGAGAGAAGATCAAGATCCTGAAACCCCATGTCCTGACGCTCGACGTGGAAATGCCGGGCATGGATGGCCTGACCTTTCTGGAGCGCCTGATGCGACTGCACCCGTTGCCGGTAGTCATGGTGTCATCCTTCACCGACAAGGGCGCCCAGGCCACCATTCGGGCGCTTGAGCTGGGCGCGGTCGATTTCGTCACCAAGCCATCGCGCGATGTCCGCGTGGGTATCCAGGAGTTGGCACAGGAAATCCGCGACAAGGTCCATGCCGCCATGCACGCCCGCGTCCAGGCCCCCGGTCTGGACAGGGAGACATTGTCCTGTTCTCCGCCCCCCATCTCCATGTCACCGGCCGCCAGCGACCGCGTCGTTGTCATCGGCGCCTCCGCTGGCGGTACCCAGGCTATTGCGGAGATACTCGAATTGCTTCCGGCCCATGCCCCGGCGATTGCCATTGTCCAGCACATGCCGCCAAAGTTCACCGAGTTGTTTGCAGCCAACCTGGACAAGCGGTGTCGACTGAATGTGTCGGAGGCTGTCGACGGCGAATTCCTTCGGCCCGGAAATGCCCGGATCGCGCCAGGCGGACAACAGATGGAACTCATGCGGGGCAGTGAAGCCTTCGGCCTCAGGGTCTACCCGGGGGGACAGGTCCACCGGCATTGCCCGTCGGTCGATGTCCTGTTTAACTCAACTGCCTGCTGTGCCGGTAAAAGCGCGCTGGGTATCCTGCTGACCGGCATGGGCAACGATGGCGCCAAAGGTCTGCTGGCCATGTGGCGTAACGGTGCACATACCGTAGCCCAGGACGAGGCCACGAGCGTGATCTTCGGGATGCCGGACCAGGCCATACGGCTGGGCGCCGCCAGGGAAGTGCTTGGGCTCGGCGAGATCGCCGCCTGCATCATGCGGTGGGCATCCAGCGACCAACCGTGGATGGCCACCTCTACATAACCGCCTACAGCGGTTGATGCAGACGCTCCAGCAGCTTTGATGTAGTCGTCAGCTGCGTCTCGATGTCGCGGCGTGTTTCCTCCAGTTCGGCCAGCTGGTCGCCCAGGGTATCCATGTTTTCCTGAATTCGCTTCAGGACAGAGAAATTTTTCTCAATGGCGTCCTTGTGTTCCTGGATCTGCTGGTAGACAGGGGAGACCACGGCCTTAAACCAGTTTTTCGACAGCTCATTGCTGTCGTGAAACAGTTGGCGCGCCTGGCTGACCAGCGTGATGAAAAACTTCTGCACCACATAATGTTGCTCGGTCATGACCGTGACGGGACTGTTGCGGAAGTCGTCGGCCTTGCTTTCCAGTCTCTTGAACATAATCAGCATGGCGGAGAGGGATAGCGGTATGGGGTTGATCTTGACCATGCCATATTCCGTGTGCAGTCGCAGATAGATCTTCTCCACGGTCCGTCGAATGTGCGTCGCTTCCTCGGCCACCTTGACCATGCGTTCTGCCGAACCCCGGAAAAACGTCTCCATCGCCGACTTCAGGCCTCTCGTGGTCCAGCTGTCGCTCATGTCCTGCCGAGTTCGGGCAATCAGTTCATCGAAGCTTTTCAGACTCATGAAGCTCAGCAGGACATTGGCGCGTTCCTTCAGTAGCGCCCGCGTCATCTGGGAGCCTTCAACCTCCCGGTCATATTTCTGTTTTTCCGCTCGGACCTTGGCCACCAGCTGCTGGATGGTGTCCCGGTCCTTGCCGCGCATCTCGCGAAGCTGGGTCAGCTGCCTGTCTGTGCTACCCAGTCTGGACTGGAGGAGGGCGCGACTGGTCTCGATGCGACTGCTGACTTCATGCACGATCCGGTCGCGAACGATCTGATGGCGGGAAGGGATCAGCTCGCTCGCGAGCCGGTTTTCCAGACTCTCAATGCCGCTTTTCTCGACCAGATTTCGGTCACCCTTGATGCGCCCGATCAGTGCTTTCTGGGCGGAAGCCGGCAGTACCTGGCGGCGGTCCAGTTGCAGTGTCTTGGCCACTGTCTCTACCTGTTTCGCAATGTTGTCCGTGATCACGCTGTCCGGTTCCAGTTCATCCCACATCGTGTCAATCTTGTTGAGGACGACCAGGTGGCTATTGCGCTGCGCTTTTGGCACATGGTTGTTCCACACCTCGAGATCGGTCTGGCTCACGCCGATCTCGGCCGCCAGCACGAAGATCAAGACATGGGCGCTCGGCAGCATGCTCAGCGTCAGTTCCGGTTCCAGTCCCAGTGCGTTCAGTCCCGGTGTATCGAGGATCACCAGCCCCTGTTTCAGCAACGGGTGGGGGAAATTGATGATGGCGTGCCGCCAGACCGGAATATCCAGCATGTCGTTCTCCGGTGCCGGGTCGCCCGTACGCCGGGTTTTCCTCTGGTCGTAGAGACCGAGTTCCTGGGCATCGCGGACATGGACCTTCTTGGTCCGGGTGATCTCCTTGAGGGCATCGCGCAGTTCTTCCGCCGAATTCGGTCTCACCAGGTGAATGGTGTTCCAGTGGATCGGGGTACGCCTGTATTCCGCGATGGTCAATTCCGTCTTGCGCGTTTCAATCGGCAGCAGACGGACGCAGGCGCCATCCTTCTCGTCATAGCGGAGTTCAGTCGGGCACATGGTGGTGCGCCCGGCGCTAGCCGGCAGCAGGCGCTGGCGGGTATCGGAAAAGAAGATGGCGTTCAGCAATTCGGATTTCCCGCGGGAATACTCCGCCACCAGCGCGATGGTCAGCTTATCGCTCTTCAGACTCTCGATCAGCTCGTAGATGCGCAGGTCCTGCTCCCCATCCATCGGAGCCTGTTGTTCAACCCAGTTCTGATAATCGAGCAGGGCCTCGGACAGGGCGATCCGCCAGTCCTGGTATCGCCCAAGCTCCTGCGCCAGTCCGTCTGCCGGCTGTTTATCCGCCGGTTTGCTGGAGGAGGCTGGGGTTGATTTCTTGACCGGGAGAGGGGTGACTTCTGGCATGTTCCGCAGTTTTGGCTTATCTGCTTGATTTAATGCAAAACCTGGACCATCAATGCGACAAACGTCCTCCGGTAAGATCAATAAAATACCCATGAAATACAATAGATTACATGTTGCTTTACAGCCGATGGGTGACTAATCTGGCGGCATCCTTGACACCCTGACCCTCACCGTCATGGCCGGGTCGCCGGATGGGCAGCCCATGGCCAGGCACGCTTGACGTCCAACGACGCAATTCGCTAAACAACCGACAGCAATGTTATCCAACCGGTCTGCAGGATCCGAATCGACACCAACGCTGTGTCTCCTCGTGCCGGGGATGTTGTCGTTGGTCCAGACCGACGCTGGCGGCGGGCTTCCGGTGCCCAGGCTGAAGGCGCTCGAGAGCCTGCTGGCACGTGCCGATCGCTCGCAACGTAGCGTCGGCGTCGAACGCCAGCTGTTCGAACTCTTTCACGTTGAAACCGACACCAATGCCGACCTGCCGGTCGCGGCCGTCACGCGTGTGCTCGACCTCGGCGTCATCGATAAAGGCTGGTGGCTGCGCGCCGACCCGGTTCACCTTACACCCGACCGCGATCGCCTGATTCTCGCCGGCCCCGATCGGCTGGCGTTGCGCCCGGAAGAAGCCGAACAGTTGGCGGCCGAAGTGATCGAGTCCTATCGCGCCGATGGTTGGGTGCTGAAGGCCCCGCGCCCCGATCGCTGGTATCTGCGCCCGCCCACCACGCCGTCCATTACCACCACGCCGATACTGGAAGTGGAAGGCCGCGACATCGCCCCGTGCCTGCCGAAGGGACCGGACGGCAAGGCCTGGCACACGGTCCTGAACGAGATCCAGATCCTCCTGCACTCCTCGAAGGTGAACGAGGCCCGCGAACGATCCGGACAACTGCCCGTCAACAGCCTCTGGTTCTGGGGCGGAGGCATTCTGCCGCGGCTGCCATCCCAGCACTGGGTGCACGTCTGGGCCGACGACCCCGTGGCGTTGTCCCTGGCCCGGCTCGCCGAGGTCCCGGCTTCGCCAACGGCCGATAGCCTCGACGCCTGTTTGCAGGAATGTCCGGCCGGCGATCAACTCATGGTGCTCGATGCCGCCCGCGCACCGGCCCGCTACGGCGACGGTTCAGAATGGACGGCGACCTTTGAACACTATGAACGCGACTGGTTCGCGCCGCTGTTGGCGGCGTTGCGCGAAGGTCGCATCGCCGCCGCCACGCTGATCGATGAAAACGGCGCCACGTTCAGCGTGACCACGCCGCAGGCACGCCGCTGGTGGCGCTGGCGCCGGCCGCTGGCCGTCTACTGCTGATGGTGTCTGCGCGCCGGCTGTGCCGTCGGTCCGACCCGGAAAGCGCGGACCACCTGCCCGAAGACCTGCATCCCGTGTTGCGTCGCGTGTATCGCGCGCGGCAGTTGCTCGACACCGACGACCTCGATCTTTCCCTCGCCCGCCTCATCCCGCCCGATCGCCTGCGGGACATGGCGCTGGCCACCGATCTGCTGGAAAAGACCCTGCGCGATGGCCGGCGCATTCTGATCGTGGCCGATTTCGACGCCGACGGTGCCACCAGTTGCGCGCTGGCCGTGCGCGCGCTGCGCGCCATGGGCGCCGGCCACGTCGACTTCCTGGTCCCCAACCGCTTCGAGTACGGTTACGGCTTGACGCCCGAGATTGTCGAGCTGGCGCGTCCGCGCGCGCCGCAACTGCTCATTACCGTCGACAACGGCATCTCCAGCGTCGAGGGCGTGGCCGCCGCCCGCGCCGCCGGCATGCAGGTGTTGATTACCGATCATCACCTGCCGGGCGAACGCCTGCCGCAGGCCGATGTCATCGTCAATCCGAACCAGCACGGCGACAGTTTCCCCAGCAAGGCGCTGGCCGGCGTCGGCGTGATTTTTTACGTGCTGACGGCGCTGCGCGCGCGTCTGCGCGAGAATGGCTGGTTCAGTCAGAAGGGCATCCCCGAACCGAACCTGGCCGAACTGCTCGATCTGGTCGCGCTCGGCACGGTGGCCGATGTCGTGCCGCTCGATCACAACAACCGCATCCTGGTATCGCAAGGCCTGGCCCGCATCCGCGCCGGCAAATGCGTGCCCGGCATCCGTGCGCTGCTACGCGTGGCCGGCCGAGAGCCCGCGCGCATCACCGCCACCGATCTCGGCTTTCTGGTCGCGCCGCGCCTCAACGCCGCCGGCCGGCTGGCCGACATGTCGCTCGGCATCGCCTGCCTCCTGAGCGACAGCGATTCGGAGGCCGAGGGCATCGCCCGCCAGCTCGACCAACTCAATCGCGAACGCCGGCAGATCGAGGCCGACATGCAGAAGACCGCCATGACCGCGGTCGAGCGCCTGCACCTGGCCGACAGTGGCTTGCCGCCCGGCCTGTGCCTGTTCGATGAAGGCTGGCATCAGGGTGTGATCGGGCTGGTCGCCGCGCGCGTCAAGGAACGCACCCACCGGCCGGTGATTGCCTTCGCCCCGGCGGGCGAAAACGAGATTAAAGGCTCGGCACGTTCGGTGCCCGGCCTGCACATCCGCGATGCGCTCGACAACATGGCCGCCCGTTATCCCGACCTGCTGCAAAAATTCGGCGGTCACGCCATGGCCGCCGGCCTGACGCTGGCGCGCGATCGCTTCGATCACTTCCGGACGGCCTTCGAAGACGAGGTCGGACGCTGGTTGAGCGAAGACGATCTACAGGGCCGCTTGCTCACCGATGGCGAACTCACCCGCGAGGATTTCTCACTGGAGCTGGCCGAACTGCTGCGCGCCGCCGGCCCCTGGGGGCAGGCATTTCCGGAACCGGTGTTTGAAGGCAACTTCGAAGTACTGGAAAGCCGCGTGGTCGGCGAGAAACATCTCAAGCTCGCCGTGCGTTCCGCCGAAGGAGCGCCCACGCTCAGCGCCATTGCCTTTCAAGCCGCGCCGCGCGGTATTGCCCCGGACTGGCCGCGCGTGCGCGCCGCTTACCGGCTGGACGTCAACGAATACCAGGGCCGCCGTGGACTGCAACTGGTCATCGAGCACCTGGAGGCTTGTTGATGCGCGTGCTGGTCACCGGTGCTTACGGATTTATCGGCGCGCACATTGTTTCCGAACTGGTCACGGCCGGTCACGAGGTGATCGCGGCTGTGCGCCATCCACAACCGGCAGGGCGTCTCGGTCAGTTACCGGCCATTGTCTGCGACATGGCCAGCGACACCCGCGTCGAAGACTGGCTGCCACGGTTGCCAGGCATCGATGCGGTCGTCAACGCCGCCGGCATCCTGCGCGAGTCCGGGCGCAACCGGTTCGACACAGTGCATCGGGATTCGCCGTGCGCGTTGTTCCGCGCCTGTGAACAGGCGGGCGTACGGCGGGTGGTGCAGGTCTCGGCGCTGGGCGACCCGCGGGATACGGCCTTCATCCGCTCCAAGCACGAAGGCGATCATTGCCTGTCATCGCTTACGCTCGACTGGGTGGTGGTGCGCCCGTCGGTGGTTTACAGCGCCACCGGCTCCTACGGCGGAACCTCGCTGCTGCGCGCGCTCGCCGCCACGCCACTGGCTTTGTTCCTGCCAGGCGATGGCCGGCAACGGCTGCAACCGATCGACGCCGGCGACCTCTGCCGTCTTATCGTACGTTTGGTGGAAGGGAAGGGCGGACCACGCCAGGTTCTGGAAGCGGTCGGTCCGGAGTCCATGACACTGGAACAATATCTTCAAGCCTTCCGTCAGTGGCTCGGCATCCCCACGCGCCTGACTGTGCGCGTGCCGCTGTTTCTGATCCGCCCGCTCGCCTGGCTGGGCGAACGCTTCGGACGCGGACCGCTGGGCATGACCATGTACCGCATGCTGCAACGCGGCAACACCGGGCAGCCCGGCGCACACCGCCGGCTTGCCGAGGTTACCGGGTTCGCCCCGCGCGCGATGACGACCGTATTGCAGACTCACCCCAGCCACGTACAGGATCGCTGGCATGCGCGGTTGTATCTGCTGCGCCCGCTGCTGCGCTTGAGCCTCGCGTTCCTGTGGATCGCCTCCGGTGTCGTCGGCCTGTGGCTGCCGGTGGCCGAAGCGGCGCGCTGGTTGGAACCTGCCGGCATTCCGGTTTCAGCCGTACCGGTTCTCCTATATGCGACATCGGCGCTCGACCTGGCTGTCGGCCTGGCCCTGTTGCTGCGCTGGCAGGTTCGTCTCGCCGGGGTAGTCATGCTGGCGATGCTGCTGGCCTACACATTGACGCTGGGTTGGCTGGTGCCGTCGTTGTGGCTGGAGCCGTTCGGTGGGCTGATCAAGAACATTCCACTCATGGTTGCCGTGCTGGCGTTGATCGCGCTGGAGGATCAGCGCTGATGACTGAATATCAACTCATCAAACTGGTTCACGTGGTCTCGTCGACGCTGCTGTTCGGCACCGGGCTGGGCACGGCCTTTCATTTCTGGCGGGCGCATCGCACCCGCGACCCGCGCATCATCGCCAATGCCGCCCGTACCACGGTGCTGGCCGATTGGTTGTTCACCGCCCCGGCGGTGATCGTGCAACCGCTGACCGGCTGGTGGCTCATGCAGCAGCTGCAACTTTCCTGGTCCACGCCGTGGATTGTCGTGGCCCTGATCCTCTATGCCGTGGCTGGCGCCTGCTGGTTACCCGTGGTCTGGCTGCAGATGCGCCTGCGCGATCTGGCCGCCGGCGCCGATCGCGGCCAAAGCCCATTGCCCGCGGAATACCACCGCCTGTACCGAACCTGGTTCCTGCTCGGCTGGCCGGCCTTCGTGGCGGTACTGGCCATCTTCGTGCTGATGATCGCCAGGCCGTCCTTTTCGTAGCGATGGTATGTACCCGCGCCAGCACGCCCAAGGTAGAATCCGGGGCATGAAAACGCTCGAGGATTTTGTCGGTAACACGCCCCTGGTAAAGCTTCAGCGGCTGCCCGGCAAAACCACCAACACCATCCTCGCCAAGCTCGAAGGCAACAACCCGGCCGGGTCGGTCAAGGATCGTCCGGCGCTGTCGATGATCAAACACGCCGAGGCGCGCGGCGAGATCAAGCCCGGCGACACCCTGATCGAGGCCACCAGCGGCAACACTGGCATCGCGCTGGCCATGGCCGCCGCGACCAAAGGCTATCGCATGATCCTGGTCATGCCGGAAAACCAAAGCCTCGAACGCCGCGCGGTCATGAAGGCCTTCGGCGCCGAGCTGGTGCTGGTGTCGGAAAAGGCCAGCATGGAAGGCGCGCGCGACCTCGCCGACTGTATGGGACGGGAAGGGAAGGGCAAGGTACTCAACCAGTTCGCCAATCCGGATAACCCGCTCGCCCACTACGAAGGCACCGGTCCGGAAATCTGGCGCGACACTGAAGGCAAGATCACCCATTTCGTCAGCAGCATGGGCACCACCGGCACGATCATGGGTTGCTCGCGCTTCTTCAAGGAAAAAAATCCCAAGATCCAGATCATCGGCGTGCAACCGTCACCGGGTTCGCAGATCCCCGGCATCCGCGCCTGGCAGAAGGAATACCTTCCGAAAATCTTCGATGCCAAGCGCGTTGACCGCGTCATGGAAGTCTCGCAGCAAGACGCTGAAGACATGACCCGCCGCCTCGCCCGCGAAGAAGGCATCTTCGCCGGCATCTCCTCCGGCGGCGCGACCGTCGCCGCGCTGCGGTTGTCGCAAGAACTCAAAAATGCCGTAATCGTCACAATTATCTGTGACCGAGGTGATCGCTATCTCTCAACCGGAGTATTCCCGGATTGATCTGCGCATCTCTGCGACCGCCATGGATGGCGGAAGTGCCGGAAACGCAGGAGCAGTTTTCCGGCCGACC
>CAKKRZ010000085.1:0-1120 GCA_919902925.1 Acidiferrobacterales bacterium
ACGACCGTCCTGTCCGGCGACCGTCAGCGGTTGTTTCTGGCCATCTGGCCGGACGCCGCGCTGGCGGCGCGCCTGCATGAGCTCACGCGCCGAACCCTGCCGCCGGGTCAGGGGCGCGCCATCGAGGCGCGCAACCTGCACCTGACCCTGGCGTTTCTCGGCAGCGTTGAGCCGACCTGTCGTTCCTGTGTCGAGTCGCTGGCGGGTGAGCAGCGGCCACCGGCCTTCACCCTGATCTTCGATTGTCTGGGTTACTGGCCGCGTTCCCACCTTCTCTGGGCGGGTTGCAGTCAGCCGCCGGCGATGCTGCGGTCGTGGGTCGACCACCTGCGCGGCGTATTGCGTCGCTGCGGTCTGGAGCCTGAAACGCGGCCGTTCAAGGCGCACCTGACCCTGGCGCGGAACGTGCGTCGCTACAGCGGCATCGCCCGCGGCGGCCGGGTGGCGGCGCGTATGCGTCACGAACGGGTCGATGATGTCGCCCCGATTGAATGGCCGGTGACCGCGCTGAAGCTGGTGTCCTCGGAAACGCGCCCGCACGGCGCGCGGTATACCATCCTGCGGGAGTGGCCGCTGGGTTGATTCGACCCTCCACCCGTGAGACCGCCCCGGGGCGGCGGGGAATCATTGACTACCACTGGGCGAGAAGCTTGCCGTTCTCGATCTTCGACTCGAAACGCTTGAGCGGGCGATCGCCTTTTTCCGTGCACTTGCCTGTTCTCACGTCGAACTTCCATTCGTGTTTCGGGCAGGTGAGCTGGCAGTCCTTGAGCGCAAGGTGTGGCACGTTCGTGCGTTGGTGCGGGCAGCGCGAGTCGTACACGCGCATTTCGCCATTCTCGCGATAAACGAACAGGTTGCGGCCGCCCACGTTTTCACAGTAAGCGACCTTGCCTTCGACGAATTGCTCTACCGGTTTGACCTCGTGCCAGCTTTTCTCCTTGCCGAGGTTTTCAGCGCGGAATTCCGGCATGTCCATGTCAAGCAGAATCTCGGTGGCCCACACGATCTTGGTAAGACCGAGCGCCGGGAAGGCATGCATGATCGCGTCGATGATCTCGTTCGGCGTACAGCCGACATCGAGCGCGCGCACCAGGTATTGGCGGAACCCGTTTTCGGT
>CAKKRZ010000085.1:1220-5646 GCA_919902925.1 Acidiferrobacterales bacterium
CCGATAAAGGCAGGTAATCGATGGGGTTGATGCCAAAGCTGCCCTGCGGCAGGACGTGACGGATTTCTATTTCGTCGTCGGGCGAGGATTCCATGAGATCGATAATCTTGGCCGGCTGGATGGGGCGCTTGTCCGGGGTCAGCACCAGTGCCACGCGTGGGCGCAGCCGTCGTTTACGGTTGACGGACACCACCACGCCGACGCTGCCGGTGGAGAGTTCAACCACGCTGCCGATCGGGAAGATGCCCATGCACTGGATGAACTGCTCCACCAGTTCGGGATGAAAGTCCTGCCGGCGCCCGGCATACATGAGGCTCAGGGCGTCATACGCCGGCATGCCAGCGTGGTAAATGCGGTCCGAGGTGAGGGCGTCGTAGCAGTCGACGATTGCACCGATCGATCCGAACAGGCCGATGTTGTCGCCCTTCAGGCCGCCGACGTAGCCGTGTCCGGCGTAGCGTTCATGGTGCGAGCGCGCCACCTCGATGGCCGGCCGGGGGATCTGCGGCATGGCCTCCAGGATCTCGACGCCGTAGGGCACGTGCAGTTTGATGATCTCGTATTCCTGTGGCGTAAGCCGGCCGGGCTTGTTGAGAATTTCAGTCGGAACCTTCATCTTGCCGATGTCGTGCATCAGGGCGCCCAGGCCGAGCAGTTCCAGGTGTTCGCGGGAAAAATCGAGATGACGTCCGAAGGTCAGCGCCAGTATGCTCACCCGCAGGCTGTGCAGAGCGGTGTATTCGTCCCGGTTTTTCATCTGGATCAGGCAGGCGAGCGCATCGGGATTGCGCAGGATGCTGTCGATGGTGTCGGCGACCAGTTTCTTGGCGCTGGTCACATCCAGAGAGTGGCCGAGGCGCGCATCTTCCATCAGCCGGTAGACCAGCTCACGCGTGCGCGTGATCAGTTCGCGCGCCGCCTGCATTTCCTGCTCCAGGCCGGTGTGGTCCTGGTAGCGGGGTGTGTAGTGCTGGCCCGGCGAGAATTTCCTGAGGACGTTGAGGTCCGGGACCTCAATCTGGATCCGGGGGGCGGCCCGGGCCGGGGTTTCGGCTTGCAGGACGAAGGCCGGGGCGGCCGGGTTGTTGCGGACGGGTTTTTTTACCGCCACTGTTCCGGGATCGACGACAAAGACGTGCTGGCAGAGGGAGCGAAGCTGGGTGAGCTGCTCGTCGCTCTGGATCTCAAAACCCTGGAACAGGAATGGGGTATCGCGCCACGGCCGGTCGAGTTCGGCCACGTACATGCCCACCCGCAGATCCTGGACGGCCACCTTTTTCACGCTGACCCTACCCCCAAGGGAAACCTTAGCACGGCCGCGACCCCCTGTCGTGCCGGCGCGCCGGTTCAGCGGGCGGGGTCGGGGGCGGCCGCCGACGGATCAGGCCTTCTTCTTGGTTTCCAGCATGCCCCGGATGATCGGGCCCAGGACCAGTTCCATGGCGTAACTCATCTTGCCGCCGGGCACCACGATGGTGTTGCGGCGCGACATGAAAGAACTTGGGATCATCGCCAGCAGATAGGGGAAGTCGACGTGGTACTTCTCCGGCTGGCGGAAGCGGATAACGACAAAGCTTTCGTCCGGTGTCGGGATGTCGCGGGAGATGAACGGGTTGGAGGTGTCCACGGTTGAGACGCGCTGGAAATTGATATCGGTGCGCGAGAACTGCGGGGTAATGTAATGCACGTAATCCGGCATGCGCCGCAGAATGGTGTCGACGATCGCCTCAGGGCTGTAACCGCGCTCCTTGTTGTCGCGATGGATCTTCTGGATCCATTCGAGATTGACAATCGGCACCACGCCGACCAGCAGGTCGACGTGTTCGGCCACGTTGGCCTTGTCGGTCACCACGCCGCCGTGCAGGCCTTCGTAGAACATCAGGTCCGTGCCCTTGGGGACGTCTTCCCAGGGCGTGAATTCACCGGGCTTGAGGCTGGTGCCGAGACGCTTGTTGTGTTCGGCGGCTTCCCCGTCGCTGTGCAGGTAGTAACGCTTCTGGCCGCCGCCGTTCTGGCCGTAAGTCCGGAAGCACTTCCCGAGTTCGTCGAACAGGTTGGCGGCTTCGCCGAAGTGGCTGAAGTGGCGGTTGCCGGCCGCTTCGGCCTTCTTCATGGCCTCGCGCATTTCCACGCGGTTGAGGCGGTGAAAGCTGTCGCCCTCGATGATGGCGGCCGTGATCTTCTCGCGAAAGAAGATGTTCTCGAAGGCGCGCTTGACGGTGGTCGTGCCGGCACCGCTCGAGCCGGTGATGGCAATCACGGGGTGTTTCTTGGACATCGGGACTCCTGGCTGGGCCTGTGCGAAAAGGCGGCATTGTACCGGCTGCCCGATCCGGATGCCAAGGCCGGCGACGGACAATCCTCTTTTGGAAACAGGAGGTTGTGAGCCACCGGCGAAACTCCGGTGGCAACGGCTGTGGCGCTGATCCGCAATCAAGAAAAAGCCGGAAACGGCTTGCCCGGTTCCGGCCGTGACGGCTTCCGATGCAATCAGGCCAGGCCCGGATTCCCCTCAGCCCCCTTGAGTTTGGGGATGTAGGCTTCCTTGATGCGCACCGTCTTCTTGTGGCGCAGGTATTCAGACACCACGTCCCAAATCTGCTTCTGGCCGGCGGGGTACTGTCGATGGACGCTGGCCCAACCGGCGACCTTGTACTTCTTGTTGGGATTCAGGGGTTTGTTGCCGATGCGCATGTCCTGGATGCGCTTGCCCATCGATTCGGCGACATCCATGGTGTAGGTCATGCCGCCGACGCGCACCATGTCGCCGCCCTGCTGGAAGTAGGGATCGGGGTTGAACAGGTTGTCGGCGATGTCCTCCAGGACGTCCTTGATTTGAATGCCGGTCATCTCGTTGAGGGTCGAGGTCCCGTAGGTGATCGCCGTCTGGTCCATCAGGTGTTCCATGGTGATGGTATCGCCCGGCAGCAGACTCGTGCCCCAGCGGAAGCCCGGCGAAAAGGCGATATCGGAACCCTGGATTTCCCTCATGGCGTCCATGATCAGCTGGTCGAAGGTGCCGTTGAAGTTGCCGCGGCGATAGAGCAGAGATTCGGTGACCGCCAGTTTTTCTTCCAGCCTGGCCTTGAAGGGCGCGCGCACTTTTTCGATGAAGCGGGCCATCTCGGGATCGGGGTTGATGGATTTGGAGAACACCGGCAACAGTTTGTATCGGAAGTCGCGCACCCTGCCGTGTTTCACGTCAAGATCGAGCACCGACAGGAACTTGGTGTTGGAGCCCGAGTTGATCACCAGCGTCTTGCCGCTCCTGTTGCTGATCACGGACGGCGCCGGCACGGCATCGTGGGTATGGCCGCCGAGGATCACGTCAATGCCGGTCACCTGCGAAGCCATCTTGAGGTCGACGTCCATGCCGTTGTGGGACAGCAGCACGACCACCTGGGCGCCCGCCTTCCGGGCCTGGTCGACGGTGGCCTGCATTTCCTGCTCACGGATGCCGAACGACCATTTGGGAAAGTCGAGACGGTTATTGGCGATCGGTGTGTAGGGGAAGGCCTGGCCGACGATCGCCACCTTGATGGAGTTGATCGTGCGCATGACATAAGGCTTGAACACGCGCTCATCGCCGAAAGAGGTATCGAACACATTTTGGGCGACGAAGTCGATCTTGCCCTTGAGATCTTTCTCGACGATTTCCTGCACGCGCTTGTCGCCGTAGGTGAATTCCCAGTGCCCGGTCATGACGTCGACACCGAGCAGTTTCTGGGCGTCCACCATGTCCTGTCCGTTGGTCCAGAGCGCCGTGGCCGATCCTTGCCACGTGTCGCCTCCGTCCATCAGTAATGTACGTCCCGGGCGACTGGCACGGAGAGATTTGACCAGCGTGGCCAAGTGGGCGAAGCCGCCGACCATTCCGTATTCCCGGGCGGCGTCCGCGAAGTTCAGGTAGGTGAAGGCATGGGCGTCGGCCGAATTGGGCGGGATGCGGAAGTGCTTCAGCAATGCCTCACCGACCAGATGGGGAGCCCTGCCCTTGGCCGCGCCGACGCCAAGGTTGACGTTTGGTTCACGGAAATAGATGGGTAGCAACTGCGCATGGCAGTCGGTGAAGTGCAACAGCGACAGGTTGCCGTACGGCGGCAACTCGTAGAGGTAGGGGCGCGGCGCGGCGACGGCGGTTTCGCGCGTGCTGCCAATGGCCATGCCGGCGGCGCTGGCGGCGGCCAGCATCTGCAGGAATTCGCGACGGGAGAGGCTCATGTGTTACGGCTCCAGGATCGGGTTGTTGAGGGACGATGGGAATCCAGGTTCATTTTGTAACCCAGTGTAGCTGGGGACGCAATATTCCCGGGCAATATTCCAGTGCCCCGTGCAAAGAAAAAACCCGGCCTGTGCAGCCGGGTTTTTTTGCAGGGTTTACCGAAGCGCTTCAGTTGCGCATGGATGGCGCCATCAGCGGCAGGCC
>CAKKRZ010000086.1:0-4147 GCA_919902925.1 Acidiferrobacterales bacterium
CAAAACAAAAGGCCCCTTTCGGGGCCCTTTGCACAACCACAACCCACAAACCTTAGCCGGCGCGACGGCGATCTTCGATGCGCTTGAGCAGGTCCTGCGGACCGGCGGAACCGCTGAACAGCGTCGCATAGTTGTCTTTCATCCAGCGCGCGAACCCGGCGCGGTCCGGTTCGTTCAGCAGCGTCGCCAGCGAGTCGATGTGCTCGCCGCCGCCCTGCGCCGCTTCGGTGCGGATCGCGGCGTAACGGGTGTTCACAAAGGCGGCGGCCGACTTGCCGTCGGGCGAGGTGCTGCTGGTCATGTCGGTCATCGAGTAAGCGATCTTGGACACGCCATCGGTGGTGGTGGTGAACATTTGGCAACCGGCCAGCAGGCCGGCCGCCAGCACGGGAACGGCAACACGAAGCGACTGTTTGATCATCTGTTGTTTCTCCTGGTTGTACGTCGGTTACTTGTAGGTGATGTTGCGCATCGACTCGCCGAGTTCACGGCTCTTCGAATCCTTGCCTTCCAGCTTGATGCGCAGGCGCACGTCGTTGACCGAGTCGGAATTGCGCAGTGCATCGTCGTAAGTAATAAGGTCGGCCTCGTACAGGTTGAACAGCGACTGGTCGAAGGTCTGCATGCCGGCCTCGCCGGACTTGGACATGAGGTCCTTGATCTCGGGAACCTTGCCATCCATGATCAGGTCGGCGATCAGGGGCGTGTTGATCATGACCTCGACGGCCGGGACGCGCCCCTTGCCGCCCTTCATCGGGATCAGGCGCTGCGAGATGATGCCCTTGAGGTTGAGGGCCAGGTCCATGAGCAGCTGGTTGCGCTTCTCCTCGGGGAAGAAGTTGATGATGCGGTCGAGCGCCTGGTTGGCGTTGTTGGCGTGCAGCGTTGACAGGCACAGGTGCCCGGTCTCGGCGAACTGCACGGCCAGGTCCATGGTCTCGCGGGCGCGGATTTCGCCGATCAGGATCACGTCCGGCGCCTGGCGCATGGCATTCTTGAGGGCGGTATCGTAGGACGCGGTGTCCACGCCCACCTCGCGCTGGGTGACGATGCAGTTCTTGTGCTCGTGGACGTATTCGATCGGATCCTCGATGGTGACGATGTGTCCGTACGAGTACTCGTTGCGGTAGCCGATCATGGCCGCCAGCGAGGTCGATTTGCCCGAGCCGGTGCCGCCGACGAACAGCACCAGGCCGCGCTTGGTGAGCGCCACGTCGGCCAACACCTTGGGCAGGTGCAGATCGTCGAAGCGCGGGATCTCGGTATTGATGGTGCGCAGCACCATGCCGACGCGGGCCTGCTGCATGAACACGTTCACGCGGTAACGGCCGATCTCCTGCGGGGCGATGGCGAAGTTGCACTCGTTAGTCGCCTCGAAGTCGCGCCGCTGCTGCTCGTTCATGATGCCGTAGGCGAAGGCGCGCGACTGTTCCGGCGTAAGCGCCTGCTTGGTGACCGGCTGGATGCGGCCATCGATCTTGATGGACGGCGGCACGCCGGAGGTGATGAAGAGGTCGGACCCCTTCTTGTGCTTCATCAGTTTGAGCAGATCGCTGAAGACCATGGTGGCTTACTTGGTTCCGATCTTGGCGGCCGCGGCCGGACTCATGCCGAACAGATCCTTGTTGGCCGCGTAGGTGCGGGCCTCCTCGACCAGCACCTGGCGCGTGCGCACCATCTCGGTCAGACACTGATCGAGGGTCTGCATGCCGAGATTCTGGCCGGTCTGGATCGACGAGTACATCTGCGCAACCTTGTTCTCGCGGATCAGGTTGCGGATGGCCGGGGTGCCGATCATGATCTCGTGCGCCGCCACACGACCGCCGCCGACCTTCTTGAGCAACGACTGCGAGATCACCGCGCGCAACGATTCGGACAACATAGAGCGCACCATATCCTTCTCCGCCGCCGGGAACACGTCGATGATGCGGTCGATGGTCTTGGCCGCGGAGCTGGTGTGCAGGGTGCCGAACACCAGGTGACCGGTCTCGGCCGCGGTCAGCGCCAGGCGGATGGTTTCCAGGTCGCGCAGCTCGCCGACCAGGATCACGTCCGGGTCTTCACGCAAGGCCGAGCGCAGGGCGTTGTTGAAACCGAGTGTATCCTTGCCGACCTCGCGCTGGTTGATCAGGCAGTTCTTGGAGGTGTGGACGAATTCAATCGGGTCCTCGACCGTGAGGATGTGGCCGTGTTCCTTTTCGTTGACATAATTGACCATGGCCGCGAGCGTGGTCGACTTGCCCGAGCCGGTCGGCCCGGTCACCAGCACGATACCGCGCGGCTGGTCGGAAATCTTCTTGAACACATCCGGGGCGTTCAGCTGCTCCAGCGACAGCACCTTGTTGGGAATGGCCCGGAACACGGCGCCCGGCCCGCGCAGCTGGTTGAAGGCGTTGACGCGAAAACGGGCGATGTTCGGCAATTCGAAGGAGAAGTCGCATTCGAGGAATTCCTCGAAATCCTTCTGCTGCTTGTCCGACATGATGTCGTACACCATGTTGTGGACGGTGCGGTCGTCGAGCGGATCGACGTTGATGCGCTTGATGTCGCCATCGACGCGGATCAGCGGCGGCTGACCGGACGACAGGTGCAGGTCGGAGGCGTTCTGCTTGTACGCAAACGCCAGCAGTTCGGCGATATCCATCGAGCTCTCCCAGCGGCGGCGGCGGGACCCTGGGGGCCCCAGCCTTATCTATAGTTGTTTTTTAGTATACGCGCCGTCGGTCCGCAAACAAGCAAGGCCGCCGCCGTTCCCGGCCCGGCGCGCGCCCTGCTACACTCGCGCCCATCCTCTTTATGGCAGCGACCGACACACCCCCCGGGAATACGCCCATGATCGGCCTGATCGGGGCCGGCAACATGGCCCGTAGCCTGGCCGGCGGGCTGCTGGCCAGCGGCTGGCCGCGGGACCGGCTGATCCTGTCCGACCCCGACGACGGGCAGCGCGCCGCCGTCGAGCGGCATCTCAAAATCGCCGTCGATCGCGACAATCGCCAGGTCGCCCGGCAGGCGGATATTCTGGTGTTCGCCATCAAGCCCCAGGTGTTCGGTCCGGCGGCGCGCGAACTCGCGGTCGAGGTGCAGCGCCGCCGGCCGCTGGTGGTCTCGCTGGCCGCCGGGGTGCGCATCGCCGATCTCGAACGCTGGCTCGGCGGCAACCTGCCGGTGGTGCGGGTGATGCCCAATACGCCGGCGCTGGTCGGCAGCGGCGCCTCGGGGCTGTTCGCCAACGATCGGGCCACGAACGAACAACGCGACCGGGCCGAGGCCATCGCGCGCGCGGTCGGCGTGACCGTCTGGGTGTCGTCCGAGGCGCAGCTCGATGTGGTCACGGCCCTGTCGGGCAGCGGCCCGGCGTATTTTTTTCTGGTCATGGAGGCGCTCGAAGAAGCCGCCATCGCCCGCGGCCTGCCGCGCGAACAGGCCCGGCTGCTGGCACTGGAAACCGCTTTCGGCGCCGCCAAGATGGCGCTTGAGGGTGCCGATGAACCGCAACGGCTGCGCCGGCAGGTGACCTCGCCCGGCGGCACCACCGAGGCGGCCGTGAAGGTGCTGGAAGACGGCGGTCTGCGAAAACTGTTCGCCGAGGCACTGGTCGCCGCCGAGCGGCGGGCCGGAGAACTGGGC
Source organism: Acidiferrobacterales bacterium (assembly GCA_919902925.1). Taxonomy (GTDB): domain Bacteria; phylum Pseudomonadota; class Gammaproteobacteria; order Acidiferrobacterales; family Sulfurifustaceae; genus CAKKRZ01. Next base: position 3,628 of record CAKKRZ010000086.1, read on the forward strand.
GATCTATTCGGAAAAGACTCATGAACGCGTTCCTGACGGATGTCGGCGGTCTGATTATCCAGGTGGCCTTCGGGCTGTTCCTGTTTGCCATCCTGCTGCGCCTGCTGCTGCAGATGCTGCGCGGTGATTTCTATAATCCCCTGTCCCAGGCATTGGTCATGTTCACCAACCCGGTGGTGCGGCCGCTGCGCCGGATCATTCCCGGATTTTTCGGCATCGACCTGGCGTCGGTGGTTGCGCTCTATGGATTGAAATGCCTGGAACTGTTCCTGCTCGACCTGATCGGCCTTTACCAGCGCCAGCCGTTGCCGCTGCCCATCCCGCTGTGGGCGCTGATTGAGCTCATCAACCTGACGCTGTACGTCTTCATCATCGCCATTGTCATCCGCGCCCTGATGAGCTGGGTCGTGCCGCCCGGTGCCGGCCACAACCCCGCGACCAGTGTCCTGTCTTCGCTGACCGAACCGCTGTTGCGGCCGGTGCGGCGCTGGCTGCCGCCGATGGGCGGCTTCGACCTGGC
>CAKKRZ010000086.1:4247-11617 GCA_919902925.1 Acidiferrobacterales bacterium
CCGGCCGTCGCAAGCGGGTGCGAATCTCTGCACCCAGCGAAATTCCGCAGGAATTGCCGATAGTCCGTTGATCTGCCATCGCTAACCCGGCGTTTGGCGGGCATCCGCGTGTTGGCACCGGGTTTGCACATAGACTGGCGGTAGACTAATTAGTATAGGTGCTGCCCCATCTCCCGAACGGGAGGCCGCCCGTGACGGTAAGCGGGGCAGTGGCATTTCTGGTACAGGGAAGACAGGACAACAACCCAAGCGCATGGCCACAGTTTCAACATCGGTCCTCGACGACGCCGCCCCGGCGGCCGAGGCATCCGGCACCTTCGAGCGCCACCTGCACAGCTACAGCCGCTGGCGGGAAGATCTGGTCACCCTCATCCAGCAGTACCAGGACTGGATCGAGGCCCAGGGACTGTCGAGCGGCGAGGACGATCTGCGCGTCTACGAACTGCTCGACAGCCTGCGTTCCGACAAACTCAGCGTGGCGCTGGTGGCCGAGTTTTCGCGCGGCAAGACCGAACTCATCAACGCCATTTTCTTCGCCGATTACAAACAGCGGCTGCTGCCCTCCGATGCCGGGCGCACCACCATGTGCCCCACCGAGCTGCTCTACGACGACAAGCTGCCGCCGTGCGTGCGCCTGTTGCCGATCGAATCGCGCGAGAACCAGGCGACCATCGTCGAACTCAAACGCCAGCCGCTGCACTGGACCACCCTGCCGCTGGAAGTCGGCAACCCGAAACAGATGGCGCAGGTGTTCGCCGAGATGATCCGCGTCAAGAGCGTCAGCCCGCGCGAGGCCGAGGCGCTCGGCCTCTACAACCCGCGCGCCCACGGCATCGGCCCGACCCTGACCGCCAACGGCCAGCTCGAGATCCCGGTCTGGCGGCACGCCATCATCAACTTCCCGCACCCGCTGCTGAAACAGGGGCTGGTGCTGCTGGACACGCCCGGCCTCAATTCACTGGGCACCGAGCCGGAACTCACCCTGACCATGATCCCGCAGGCGCACGCGGTCCTGTTCCTGCTGGGCGCCGACACCGGCGTCACCAAATCGGACATGGAGGTATGGACCGGGCACGTGCGCAAGGCGCGCCAGGTCAAGGACGACGCCTGCATCGCCGTGCTCAACAAGATCGACACGCTGTGGGATGAACTGCGCGACGATTCGGCCATCCAGGCGGCCATCGCTCGCCAGGTCCGCGATACCGCGCACGCCCTCGGCCTGGATGCCAGCCAGGTGTTCCCGATCTCGGCGCAAAAGGGGCTGCTCGGCAAGATCAAGGGGGATGCCGGCATGCTCGCCCGCAGCGGCTTGGTGGCGCTGGAAGAAAAACTGTCCACCGGACTGATCAATGCCAAGCAGATGCTGTTGCGCGGCAAGGTGGTGCGCGAAATCGGCGCCGCCATCGAGACCACGCGCACCATGCTGCACAGCCGCGGCCAGGCGCTGGAGGACCAGCTGACCGAACTGCGCGCGCTGGGCGGCCAGAACCAGTCGGCCATCCAGGCGCTGATGGTGCGGCTGCGCGACGAGAAGCACGCCTACGACAAGACCCTGGCCAGTTTCCAGGCCACCCGCCAGGTGCTCGGCGACCAGATCAAGAAACTGCTGGAGTCGGTCAGCACCGAAACCTTCGACGACCTGGCCAACAAGGCCCGCCAGGACATGAGCGACGCCTGGACCACGCACGGCCTGCGCGCCGCCATGAAGACCCTGTTCGAGGGCATGCTGGCGTCGACCGAGAAAGCCAGCAAGAAGACCCAGGAGATCCGCGGGCTGGTGCAGGCGATCTACAAGAAGTTTCACGCCGACCACGGTTTCGCCGTACAAAAGCCGCTCAACTTTTCGTTGCTGGAACCGCAAACGCGGTTGCAGTCGCTCTACCACGAGGCCGAGGCCTTCCGCAAAAGCCCGGTCATGGTCATGACCGAACAGCATTTCGTGGTCAAGAAGTTCTTCATCACCCTGGTGTCGCGCACGCGCGAGATCTTCACCCAGTGCAACACCGTTACCGACAAGTGGAGCAAGGCGGTGCTGGCCCCGATCCTGGCGCAGGTGCGCGAGCACAAGATCATGCTCGACCAGCGCGTCGAAAGCCTGAAAAAAATTCACGGGAACCTGAACAACCTCAACGCCCGCATCCAGGCGCTCGAGACCAATCGCGACACCATCCACCAGCAACTCACCACCATCGACGAGATGATGGCCAAGCTCGGCATGGGCGAAACCCACCTCCATTAGTCGGCACGATCAACGCGCGGCCCTGCTCGCGCAAGCAGTATCGGGCCGTGATAACAGCGTCGCAGGGCCGCTCGTCATAATTGCTTAACGGCCTTGCCGCCCATCTTTCCGCTCGGCTACACTGCCCGCCGTTCGCGTCTCGACGCCATCCAGCGCACGCACGGTTCGTCATCCCGGATAACTCATGAGCACACCTCCCAGCGCCTGGCGCGCGGTCGCGCAGGCCATGCTCAGCTGGCGCACCGCCTCGGTCAGCCTGCTGTCCTTCTCCTCCGGCCTGCCGCTCGGACTGGTCTGGATCGCCATCCCCACCTGGCTGGCGCGCGAGGGCGTGGACATCCGCCTGATCGGGCTGTTCACGCTGGCGCAGGTGCCGTGGAGCTTCAAGTTCCTGTGGTCGCCGCTCATGGACCGCTTCACCCTGCCGCTGCCGCGTGTCGGCCGCAAACTCGGCTGGACCCTGTTGTGGCAGGTCGGATTGTTCGTCGCCACCCTGGCCCTCGGCGGCGTCAGTTTCAGCCACCAGGCGCTGTGGCTGATCGGCACGCTGACGCTGGCCATCGCCTTCGCCTCGGCCAGTCAGGACATTGTCATCGACGCCTATGCGGTCGAGGTGCTGGAACCGCACGAGCAAGGCATCGCGGTCGGCGCGCGCACCGCCGTCTACCGCGCCGCCATGTTCATTTCCGGTGGGTTGGCCATCACCCTGGCCGGCTGGTGGACCTGGTCGGTGGTGTTCATGGCGCTGGCCGCGCTGTACCTGCCGATGATGGTCGTTGCCTGGCGCGCGCCGCGCCCGGCAGCGGAGCGCGAACTCGCCCCGGCCTCGCTGCGCGAGGCGGTGTGGGAGCCGTTCGTGAATTTCCTCGCTCGCCGGCGGGCGGTGGAGCTGATCCTGTTCGTGCTGCTCTACAAACTGGCCGACAACCTGGCCGGTGCGCTGGTGCGGCCGTTTCTGGTCCAGGTCGGCTTCAACGATTTCGACGTCGGCGTGGCCACCGCCACCATCGGTCTGGCGGCCACGCTGCTCGGCACCTTCCTCGGCGGCCTGCTCACCACCGCCATGGGGTTGGGCCACGCCCTCTGGATCTTCGGCCTGTTGCAGATCGTGTCCAACTACGGCTACGTACTGATCGCCGACGCCGGCCCGAACCGCTGGCTCATGTACGGCGCCATGGGTTTCGAGAGCCTCACCTCCGGCATGGGCACCGGCGCCTTCGGGGTGCTGCTGTTGCGCATGACGCACGTGCGTTTTTCCACCACCCAGTACGCCTTGTTCACCAGCATCTTCGCCCTGCCGCGCATCCTCGCCGGCCCGGCCACCGGCGTGATGGTCGACGCCGTCGGCTGGCACGATTTCTTCCTGTTCACGCTCGGCGTCGGCATTCCTGGTCTGCTGCTGCTGCACCGCTTCGCGCCGCTCGGCGTGCGCGAACCCGAGATCCACGAACTCGCGCTGGCGCGGCCACAACCCATTCGCCGCGGCGAGTTGCTCGGGCGGGCGACGATTGGCGCGCTCGTCGGCCTGCTGATCGGCGCCGGGACCGTGGCCCTGCTGGAGGCGGTGAAGCTGATGCGCGCCGGCCAGACCGCGGGTTTCGATCTGCCGGCCGGGCTCGCCTCGCTGCTGCGGCCGGAAACGGTGGGCGATTGGGTCACGCTGGCCGGGGTGGCGGTGTTCGCCCTGCTTGTCGCCTTGGGTGTGGCCGCGACCGCCGTCGCCCGCCATGGCCGCGGTTAACCATCCGCTTTCCGTCCCTGCCGGTGCTGTGATTCATCTGTAAGTCGGCCGTGGTCTAATGGCCTGCTGAGCGGGGATGAAATACCACTCAACACAGGCCGACATTGAGCTCGGCGACTTCAACCACGGCTCGCTGAGGCCGATCGTTCTCTTCACGGTCGCGGATTAGCCGCCAACTCTTCCAGCAGTTCGAGTTCGCGCGCGCTGAACCCGGCCTGCCGCCGTGCCACCTGATCGAAGGGCCGGCGCAGCCGCAGGGTGCCGTATTCCTCCAGCAGCTTCCGGAACGTGGCCACCGGTTCCAGCCCGCGCTGCGCGCACAGATAACCGTACCAGCGGTTGCCGATGCGCACATGACCGATCTCGTCGCTATGGATGATCGCGAGTATCTCGACCGCGCGCGCATCGCCGGCCTGCTTGAGCTTGCGGCCGATGGCCGGCGTGACATCGAGCCCGCGTGCCTCCAGCACGCGCGGCACCAGCGCCATGCGCACCAGCGGATCGTGCGCGGTCTTCACCGCCATCTCCCACAATCCGTTGTGAGCGGCAAAGTCGCCATACTCGTACCCGAGTGTGCGCAGATGATCGCGCAGCAGCGTGAAGTGGTATGCCTCTTCGGCCGCTACCTGCAACCAATCGCCATAGTACTCCGGCGGCAGATGGCGAAAGCGATAGACCGCGTCGAGTGCGAGATTGATGGCATTGAACTCGATGTGCGCCAGCGCATGAATCAGCGCCGCCCGGCCTTCCGCGGTATGCACCGAACGCGCCGCCACCTCGCGCGGCGTCACCAGCACCGGTTTGTCCGGGCGGCCGGGTTCACCGATGGTCGATACGGGGGTGTCGTGATCCGGTTCAAACCGGCCGGCGTCCCAGTCGGCACGGATGGCCAGAGTCGCCGCTGCCTTGGCATCGGGATCGGACAACAGCAGAACGTGGTGAACGTTGGCAAACATATTGGGGCGGATTCTGGATGCTAGCAGACTGCGGGTGACCTGCCTGCCAAGCAATACGGGATGTGGCGCCATGGACTTCCCCCGGTCCCGTAGACATCCAGGGGCCTAGAGTTTGTAGTCGTAATCAATAATCAAAGGCGCGTGGTCGGAGAATTTCTTGTCCTTATAGATACGCTCCTTGTGCGCCTTCCTGGCGATGCCCGGCGTGGCGATCTGGTAGTCGATGCGCCAGCCGACGTTCTTGGCATAGGCCTGGCCGCGGTGCGACCACCAGGTGTATTGATCGGGTTTGTCGTTGAGGGTGCGGAACACGTCCACCCAGCCCAGCCCGTCGAACACCTTCGTCAGCCAGGCGCGCTCCTCGGGCAAAAAACCGGAATTCTTCTGGTTGCTGCGCCAGTTCTTGAGATCGATCTCCCGGTGGGCGATGTTCCAGTCGCCACAGAGAATGATCTCGCGCCCGCTCTTGCGCAGCTTTCTCAGTTGTGGATAGAACAAATCCAGGAAGCGGAATTTCGATGCCTGGCGGTGCGGGCCGGCCGATCCCGATGGCAGATAGATCGACACCACGCTGAGCTTGCCGAAATCGGCCTGCACATAGCGCCCCTCGCCGTCGTGTTCGTGCGAGCCGAAGCCGCGATGCACGACGTCGGGCTCGCGCCGGCAATACAGCCCCACGCCCGCGTAACCCTTTTTTTCGGCCAGGCTGAAGTAGCCGCGAAAGCCGCCGGGATTGTGCATGGCGGGCGACATATCCGCCGCCTGCGCCTTGGCCTCCTGCACGCAGACCACGTCGGCCTGCTGGCGCTTCAGCCAGTCGAAGAAACCCTTGCTGCTGGCGGAACGGATACCGTTGAGGTTGGCGGTAATGATGCGCATGGCCGCCTACGCTACAAGCTTCGAGCATGAAGCCGCAAGCCGTCATGTCTTGTTGCCGGAAGCGTCAGGCTTTAAGCTGCCGTCATGAAGGACTACCAGCGCGAATTCTTCGAATTTGCCATCAGTTGCGAGGCGCTACGCTTCGGCGAGTTCACGCTCAAGTCCGGGCGCCGCAGCCCGTACTTCTTTAATACCGGCCTGTTCAACAGCGGCCGGCGGCTGGCCCGGCTCGGCCAGTTCTACGCCGAGGCCATCCTCGACGCCGGTATCGACTTCGACATGCTCTACGGCCCGGCCTACAAGGGCATCCCGCTGGCCAGCGCCACCAGCGTGGCCTTCTACATACACCACGGCCGCGACGTGCCCTACGCCTTCAACCGCAAGGAAGCCAAGCGTCATGGCGAAGGCGGGTTGCTGGTCGGCGCGCCGCTCGCCGGGCGCGTGCTGATCGTCGACGACGTTATTTCCGCCGGCATCTCGGTGCGCGAATCGGTGGACATCATCCGCCAGGCCGGCGCCAGGCCCGCCGGGGTGGCGATCTCGCTCGACCGGCGCGAACGCGGCGAGACACCGGTCTCGGCCGTGCAGGAAGTGGAAAAGGCGTTCGGTGTGCGCGTGGTGAGCATCGTCACCCTCGACGACCTGATCGCCTACCTGGAGGGCAAGGAAGGCGGAAAGCGTTACCTCGATCCCATCCGGGCCTACCGGCAGCAGTACGGCGCCAGCAGCGCGTGAGAGATGGACAGTAATGAGTAATGGGTAGTGGGGGAATCAGGAATGAGCGGTGAAATTGTCTACTCAGACTCGTCATTCACTCATTACTCATCACCCATCACCCCAATGCTCGTCTCCCGCAACATCGACATCGCCGCCACCGCCGAACGCGTGTGGACGCTGGTCACCGATCCGCGCCGCCGCGCCTCGCTCAATCCCGCAGTCAAGGTGATCGAGGTGGAGATCGAAGGTGGCGGACTGCTGCAACGGGACAGTTCCACACGCTACCGCCTGGAGATCGGCGGGCGGATCGTGGAATACCGGACACGCGTGCTCGAACTCGTGCCCGGCCGCCGCCTGGTGACCCGCTCCGATTCGGCGGCGCCCTTCGAAACCACGCTGGAGCTGATGCCGCAAACGCGCCATCCCTGGCGCGCGGCCCTCGGACACGTGTCCCTGGCGTCCCGCCTATTACGTCTCCCATCGGCGACGCCGCTCACCTCGGGCACGCGCCTGTCGCACAGCGAACGGCTGGAACCCACGACCGACATGATCCAGCGCGCCATCGACCAGCTCGGCGGTGGCCAGGACCTGGGCTGGCGTGAACGCCTGACCCTGTGGCTGGATGGCGACGCCAGCGAGCGCCTGCGCGATCATGCGCTGCAACACCTGGAATCCTCGCTCGGCGTCACGCTCGACCGGTGGCTGGCGGCCATCCGTGACGATCTGGAAAGGGCGCCGCCGGTGGATGGCCGCCTCCCGGCCTGATAGTTACAGTCAACCCGCTCAGAAGAGATGCAGGGACTTGGCGATCAGGGTCAGCCCCATCAGCGCCGTCATG
>CAKKRZ010000087.1:0-16703 GCA_919902925.1 Acidiferrobacterales bacterium
CCGGCAACGGCGCCGCGCTGCACGAGGCCGCGAAGAAAGGCGACAGAGCGCAGGTCAAGGCGTTGCTCGCCAGGGGCGCGGACGTCAATGCCAGGGACATGGATGGCTATAGCCCGTTGCAGCGGGCGCTCCATGGCGATAAAAAAAATGTGGTGGAAATGCTTATTGCTCATGGCGCCGGTGTGGACTCCCTTGTCCCTCCGGGGGGTGAGGTCAACGCGAAGGACAGACGTGGCATGACCGCGTTGCTGTACGCGGCCCAAAGCGGGAATCTGGCGCTGGTCGAGGCGATACTCGGACGCGGCGCTGACATAAAGGCGACGAGCGAAGACAGGTATAAGCAAACTGTCTTGCACTTCGCTGCCGCCAGCGGCAACCGTGCGCTGGTCGAGTGGCTGGTGAGCAAAGGTGCGGATATCAATGCCGACGCCGGCTATAGAGGTTTTCCTCTGCACCATGCCGCGCTGAGCGGTAATCAGGAGCTTGTCGAATGGCTCGCAAGCAAAGGGGCTGACCTCAAGGCGATAGACAAGTCTCAAAAAACTGTTTTGCACTACGCCGCACAGAGCGGGAACAGGCAGCTTGTCGCCTGGCTGCTGGCCAATGGCGCGGATGTCAACGCGCAATCATATTATGGTCCACCGCTGATTCTGGCCGCCGAGAAGGGGCACAAAGATGTGGTCGAGTTTCTGGTCTTGCGGGGCGCGGACCTCAAGGCAACGGGCGCCAATAGCCAGCCGCTACTGCACTACGCCGCCGCCAGCGGCAACCAGGTGCTGGTCGAATGGCTGGTGGGGCGCGGAGCGAATCTCAATGCCGATGCCGGCTACCTGGGTTTTCCCCTGCATCATGCCGCGTTGAGCGGCAATCAGGAACTTGTCGCATGGTTCGTCCGAAAAGGGGCCAACCTCAAGGCGAAGGACAGGTATGGCAATACTGTTTTGCACTTCGCCGCACAGAGCGGGAACAGGCAACTGGTCGCCTGGCTCCTGACCAAAGGCGCGGATGTGAATGCCAAATCCCAGATGGGTACTCCGCTGCTTCTGGCGGCTGAGAAGGGGCATAAAGATGTTGTCGAACTTCTGGTCTTGCGAGGCGCGGATCTCAAGGCAAAGGGCGAATATGGCCGCATGGTGCTGCACTGCGCCGCCGCCAGCGGCAATCGGGCGCTGGTCGAATGGCTGGTGCGAAAAGGCGTGGATATCGGGGAAAAGGATAAATGGGGCCAGACTGCTTTGTACTATGCGATGTACAAAGACAGGGACCTTATTGACTGGTTTATCCGGCAAGGGGCGGATGTCAACGCCAAGGTTACGACCTCGAGTGGTGTTTGGACTCCCCTGTCGCAGGCGGCATCGCGGGGCGATCGATCGCTCATGGAGCTGCTGATCGCCAGCGGAGCAAACCTCAAGGCAATCGAAGGGCATGTTCTCTATACAGCGGCCTCAAACGGCAATCTGGAGCTGGTTGAGTGGCTGGTGGGGCAAGGCGTAAGCCTCACGGCGAAGGACGACCGCGGTCGGACGGTGTTGCACGCCGCGGCTTCAAGCGACAATACCAAGCTGGTCGAATGGTTGATGAGTCGTGGTGCTGATATAAACGCGCGCGACGTTTCTGGTCGTACGCCCCTGTTTTTCTCGGGTCGGTCCAACATTGAGGTGACGAAACTGCTTCTTGCCAAGGGCGCGGACGTCAACGCCAGGGACAAGGACAGCGAAACACCGCTGCATAGGGCGGTCTTCTTCGGGGAGAAGGAGAACATCGCGCTGTTGCTGGCCAAGGGCGCGGACGTTAATGCCAGAGAAAAGGATGGCAAAACACCGCTGCATCAGGCGAAGTCCAGGGAGGTCATTGAGCTCCTCACCGCCAAGGGCGCGGACGTCAACGCCAGGGACAAGGATGGCCGGACCCCGCTGCATTTGGCGCAGTCCAAGGAGGTCATTGAACTCCTCATCGCCAAGGGCGCGGATGTTAATGCCAGGATGAACGGTGGCGTGACCCCATTACACTGGGCAGCATTCGGGCCGGAGAAAGATGTCGCCGAGATATTGCTCGCCAAGGGTGCGGACGTCAACGCCAGGGACGAGGATGGCGTGACCCCGCTGCATCGGGCGATATCCGCGCGCGCGTGGGCGAAGGAGATCGTCGCGCTGTTGCTCGCCAACGGCGCAAACGTAAATGCCAGTCACAAGGGTGGCGGGACTCCGCTGCATTGGGCAATCTCATTCAGTAAGGGGAAGGAGATCGTCGAGCTCTTGCTGGCCAAGGGTGCAAACGTCAACGCCAGACACGAGGGTGGCGTGTCCCCATTGCATATGGCGGCTTCCGTGGGGAAGATGGAGATCGTCGTGTTGCTGCTCTCCAAGGGCGCGGACGTCAATGCCAAGGATAGTGAAGGCCAGACCCCGCTGCAGAGGGCGACAGCACAGGGACATAAAGAGATCGCTGCGCTGCTTGAGAGGCACAGCTCAAAACCTTAGGCCGGGTTGTTCGCGCAAGCCTGTGCGAGGTTCAGGATCGCATCAATGTTTGCGGTGGCAGAAAGAAACTGAGGCAGCAATAAGTGCACAACGTCGGAGATTTATCGTGATAATAAAAAAACGTATCGCGAGTTTCATTCTTGTCGCGCTGCTGAGTGCGGCACCCTGGGTATGGGCTGCCCCGGTGGAGAAGTGCGGCGAACCCGTGCCGCTGGCGAAGTTGATCGTCAGTCCTGACGCTTATCACGGCAAGGCCGTGTGGGTCGTGGCGGATGTCACCGTTGAATTCGAGAACATGACCGCCTGCGTTCCCGGGAAGCCAAAAGACCGGAAGAACTGTCTGTGGCTGACTATCGATGATGGTCCTCACAAGACCGACCGGGATCACGCGCGGTATCAGGCGAAGTTGCAGACCTGGCAGGGGTACAACCTCCAGACGGTCGCCATCCGGGCGACGTTCGACAAGACCTCGACAGGGCATTTCGGCATGTGGCCGGGGGGTTTGCGGAGTGTCACGGAGGTGCTGGGGCATGAGGGTGGCTGGAATTTTTCCACTAGTGCCGCCGTGCCGCGTGGCGCCTGTGTGGCCAAGTTTCAGTTACCGAAACAGCCGGACGACCAGCGCGCCATGATCTCGGGTAACCGGAAACTCCAGAATAAGGATATCGATGGCGCCATTGCCGATTTCAGCCGCGCCATCTCGATCAGCCCGTCCAATAGCGGGTATTACGTGATCCGGGCCAACGCCAAAGAGCGAAAGCGCGACTACGATGGTGCCATTGCCGATTGCACCCAGGCGATCAAGCTCAGCCCGAAGGACGCCGGTGGCTACCATTGCCGCGGTCTCATGAAGCAGAAGAAGGGCGACATCAAAGGCGCCGAGGCGGATTTCGCGCGGGGCAAGCAATTGGCGCCATGATTATTCGCCATGGCGAGTTGTCGCGCTGATAGTGCTTTACCGCGATCAGGTTTTACAGATGGTGCGTATTGATGTGCTTACAGGTGCTAATCCCCTCCCCATGGATGGGGGAGGGCAAGGGTGGGGGTGGTTATCGCGATATAGGTCACCCCCATCCCCACCTTCCTCCGTCAAGTGGGAAGGAGAGTGTATGGTTTCGCAGGGGCGGATTCTTGGGCGCAGTAAAGAGTCATGTCCGGTGCCTTTGTTTGGAATCGGACCAACCGGAGATCGATAATATGAAACCCTGGATGAAATCGGCATTGCGGGTGTTGCTGGCCTTGGCCATCATTTTCGGCATTCTGTGGTTTTTCGGTAACGCGATGCATGTCAGTCCAACCAAGCGAGTGACAGGCAGTCCTGGCCCAGAGTTGCAAAAGTATCCGCTTCGGCCCCTGGCCGTGGGTTCCATTCTTGATTCCCGGAGAACAATATGAATTGGCTTAAACGTATTGCAAAAATCCTGCTCGGCTTGCTGGGCGCCATCGTGGTCATCCTGCTGGTGTTTGCCGGTATCAATCTCATCGATGAAGACCTGAATCCGGCGGTCAAGCCGTTGCTGGAAGTGCCGGCCATGACCCTGGCGCCGGAACGAAATGGCTACCTGTATCTGGTCGGTTTCGGCGCGGATGCGGACAAGAACCCCCACGCCGTGGGCACGGAGATTGAAAAGATCGTCCAGGCCTACTACCGCACTGCCGGTTCATGGATAACCGGGCCGAGGATCGATGAAAAGGTAGCTGGTCGCGGGATATCCATTCCGCACGGCGCTCTGGAAAAGATCTGCGATGCCAGCAAGCAGCCCTGTCTGGATCGTTATCTGGCCGAGTCGGTGACGATCGCCAAACTTCTTCAGGCGAATGCGCCAGTCTTGGTGCGCTACCAGCGCCTGATAGCCTATCCCGGCTATCAAGACCGGCCAATGTACTCATTCAGCGACCCCTTCCCGGCCTACGGTGGCGTAGCGTCGGCCAGTCGGTTAACCGTGGTCAACGCTGCGCTTAGAGTCGCCGACGGCCGGCACCGGGAGGGGGCGGAGGCCATCGCCGGCGATATCCGTTTCTGGCGCCGGGTGCTGGCGGGTTCCAACCTCCTGATCGGAAAAATGGTGGCGGCGAAACGGATCGAGGATGACCTCAAACATCTGAACGAGTTGATCGCGCGCTATCCGGCGTTCGCCAGGGATCAGGCCACATTGCTGGCCGAGATCACCCAGCCATTGTCCACCGCCGAGGCGGAATTCTGCGGGGTGTTGAACCAGGAGATGGCCATCGCCGTCCGGTCTGTCCATTTCCTCGGACAGTCGCGCTGGAAGCACCGGAAGGAGATTCGTGAAGCGCTGGTGTACCCCGGTTCATCCACGCTTGGTCGCCTGTCGGTGGTGGCCCCCGTCGGTTTTCTGCCCAATGCCTCGCTCAACCTGATGAATGATTTCAACGTGGCCGCGGTCTCGTTTTGTGGAGTCAAGCCGGCCGTGTTGATCGGGGCGGTCACGGAAGCGAAGTCCCGGCTGGATGCGGTAAGGAAGAGTCGTGTCAGCGGAATGGCCTTGCTTTACAACCCGCTCGGCAAACTCTTTATGGACGGGACCACCCCCGCTTTCGAAGATTACCGCTTCCGCGTGATTGATATCGATGGCTACCTGCGCGCCACGGCCCTGCATGCGCGGATTCGCGCGGCGGGCACGCGGGACGATGCCATCCCCGGTCTCATCGCGCAGGCGGGCGCGGCCTATCACGATCCCTATACGGACAAGCCGGTCGTTTGGGATGCCAAGGCGCGCACGCTGACCATCACCTGGAACGGCAAGCCCAAGAAAGCAGACGGGGTGGCCGTGATCAAGGTGGGACAATGAGTCCTGCGGGGCGGCTACGCATGGGTCCAGCCTGCTGATTGCGCGCCTCCGAGCTTTGGTCGGATGACGGCCTGACCCGGTGACTCCTATTGATGTTTCAGGCCCGCTCGATCGGGAAGGCGATCACGTCGTCGATTGACTTTGCGCCGGCGGCCAGCATCACCAGCCGGTCGATGCCGAGCGCCACGCCGGCGCAGTCCGGCATGCCGTGCTGCAGGGCCGCGAGGAAACGCTCGTCCAGCGGCGCGCGGGGAAGTTCGTGGACATGGCGCGCGTGCAGCTGCCGTTCGAAGCGGGTGAATTGTTCATCGGCATCGGCCAGTTCGTGAAATCCGTTGGCGAGTTCCATGCCGTTTACGTACATCTCGAAGCGCGCCGCCACGGGCGGATCGCCCGGGATGATGCGGGCCAGCGAGGCTTGCGTGGCCGGATAGTCGATGATGAAGGTCATCCGGCCCTGACCGAGGCGTGGCTCAACCAGATGGGTGAGCAGCAGGTCGCGCCACACGCTGTGGTCATGTTCGCGTGTGATGCCGGGCGGGGGCTGGATGCCGTGGGTGCGCACGCAGTCCACGAAATCGTCTTCGTTCGCGGTTACCGGATCGAGGCCGGTGTGAAGTTCGAACGCCTCGCGATAAGTCAGGGTTTCGGTCGGTCCGAATTTGACGCGGTTGTTCAAGGCGGTATGGACCAGCGCTTCGACCTCCGACATCAGGGCACGATGATCGATGCCGACGCGGTACCACTCCAACATGGTGAATTCCGGGTTGTGGCGGCGGCCGGATTCCTCGTCGCGAAAGACCTTGCAGAGTTGATAGATGGGGCCGCTGCCCGCGGCCAGCAGCCGCTTCATGGGAAACTCGGGCGAAGTGTGCAGATAGAGTGTGTGATCGGCCGGTGCATGCGGCCCGCGGTAGCGAACCGGCAGACTCTGCAAGTTGGGATCGGGCGTGGCGGCGGCCGACAGCAGCGGTGTCTCAACCTCGAGCACGCCGCGCGCCGAAAAAAAAGCCCGGATGCGTTCGAGCATCCGGGCGCGGAGCTTGAGGACTTCCAGGCTCGCGGTGGGCCGCCAGTCGCCGGAAGCGGTCGGTTTCATCAGGCGCGCGAGATGTACTCGCCGGTGCGGGTGTTGACCTTGATGATTTCATCCTGATGGATGAACAACGGCACGCGCACCACGGCACCGGTTTCCAGCTTGGCCGGCTTGCCGCCGCCACCGCTGGTGTCGCCCTTCAGGCCCGGGTCGGTCTCGACGACCTTGAGCGTGACCGTATTCGGCGGTTCGACGATAAGCGGGTTGCCGTTCCACAGCGTCACAATGCAGACATCCTGTTCCTTGAGCCACTTGGCGTTATCGCCCACGGCGGACTTGTCGGCGACCAGTTGTTCGAAACTCTCCGGGTTCATGAAGTGCCAGAACTCGCCGTCGTTGTAGAGGTACTGCATCTCGGCATCCAGGACATCGGCGGCCTCGATGGTGTCGCCGGACTTGAAGGTGCGTTCGATGGTGCGCCCGTTCTTGAGATTGCGGATCTTCACCCGGCTGAAGGCCTGGCCCTTGCCCGGTTTGACGAACTCGTTTTCGACGATCGTGGCCGGATCGCCGTCGAGCATCACCTTGAGGCCGGATTTGAATTCACTTGTGTTGTATGACGCCATGACACACCTTTTTGATATGATGCCTGATGAAAAATGTTGACATGCCTAAAGAGACGGATGGTCCCCCTCGCCCTCATTCCCTCTCCCAATGGGAGAGGGAGGCGAGCCGTGGCGTGCTACGCACGCATCTCATACGGTCTGGGCGCGCTATGATACCTGAGAGTCATGTATTGCGGCAGACACCCGGCTGGCAGCAGCTCCTGGGTGCGGCCATTACCGATCCCGCCGAGCTGCTGTCCCGGCTGGGGCTCGGGCCGGAATGGCTGGCGCCGGCACGGGCGGCGGCGCGCCGTTTTCCCCTGCGCGTGCCGGCTGGTTTCGTCGCGCGCATGCGCCGGGGCGACCCGCACGACCCGCTGTTGCGGCAGGTGTTGCCGCTGGCGGAGGAATGCCTGGCCGCCGCAGGATACACGCGCGACCCGGTCGGGGATTTAAGCGCCCGTCGTGCCCCGGGGCTGCTGCAAAAATACGCGGGTCGGGTGCTACTCACCGCCACCGGCGCCTGCGCCGTTCATTGCCGCTATTGTTTCCGCCGCCACTTTCCCTATGGGGACGAGAATGCCTCGGCCGATCATTTCCGGGCCGCGCTCGAGGAAATCGCCGCCGATGCCTCGATCCGTGAGGTCATCCTGAGCGGCGGCGACCCGCTGACGTTGTCTGACCGTCGCCTGCGCGAGTTCAGCGATGTACTCGCCGGCATCGCGCACGTCGAACGCCTGCGTCTGCACACCCGCCTGCCGGTGGTGTTGCCGGAACGGATCGACACCGGTTTGATCGACTGGTTGCGTTCGCTGTCCGTGCCGGTCGTGATCGTGATCCACGCCAACCATCCGAATGAACTGGATGAGACCGTGGCCACGGGTCTGGGCCTGCTGCGCGCCGAGGGCGCGACGCTGCTGAACCAATCGGTCCTGCTCAAGGGCGTGAATGACAACCCCGGCGCGCTCATCGCGCTCAGCGAGCACCTGTTTGCGCTCGGGGTGTTGCCGTACTACCTGCATCAGCTCGATCGTGTCGAAGGGGCGGCTCATTTTGAGGTCGAGGATGCCGCGGCCCGACAACTCCATGACGAGCTGCGCCATCGCTTGCCCGGCTATCTTGTCCCGCGTCTGGTTCGTGAAGTGGAAGGCGCGCCGGCCAAGCAATCGCTCTGATCCCGCGCCGCGATGAAAAAACCCTACCAGCTCGGTGTGGCGCAACTGCTGGAGGAGTTTCGCCGGCGAGAATCCACCAGCGAGCAGCTCGTGACTTCGCTGATCGCGCGCATTGACGAACGCGAGCCGGCCGTGCACGCCTGGGCGCACCTCGACCGTGCGCAGGCGCTGGAACGGGCGCGCAACGCCGACCGCCATATCCGCGCTGGCAAGACTGGAGAATTACTCGGTATCCCGGTCGGCATCAAGGACGTCATCGACGTGCACGGCATGCCGACCGGGCGCGGATCGCCGCTGTTCGCCGGCCGCCAGCCCGAGTGCTCGGCGACGATTGTCGAACGCCTGGAGCGCGCCGGCGGGTTCGTGCTCGGCAAGACCGTCACCGCCGAGTTCGCCTACCTGCACCCCGGCCCGACGCGCAATCCCTGGAACCCGGCGCACACGCCCGGCGGTTCGTCGATGGGATCGGCGGCGGCCGTGGCCGATGGCATGGTGCCGGCGGCGATCGGCACCCAGACCAACGGCTCGGTGATCCGGCCCGCCGCCTTCTGCGGCTGCGTCGGTTACAAACCGAGCCAGGGCCTGTTGCCGCGCACCGGCGTGCAGCCGCTCAGCCCCACGCTCGACCAGCTCGGCATTTTCACGCGCTCCGTGCCCGATGCCGCCATCGTCGCCGGCGCCCTGATCGGTCACGACCCGAAGGATCCCCTGAGCCTTTCCGACATGTCGCTGTCCCAGAACGACTTCGTGCTGCGTTCGCGCTATCAGCCGCCGCGGCTGGCGGTGGTGCGCTCGCCCGTCTGGCATCTGGCCGAGCCCGCCCAGCGACAGCGCTTCGAGGAAAACCTGGCCGCGCTGCGCGCCGCTGGCGCGCTGGTGGAAGACCTCGATCTCGGTTCGGCCTTCGAGATCGCGCACGAGACCTTGCGCATCATCATGTTTGCCGAAGGCGCCGTGACGTTCGCCAAGCTCCACGCCCAGCAACGCGATCAGTTAAGCCCGGAACTCAATCAGTTGATCGAGGAGGGCAGTCGTCTGCGCGCCACGCGCTTCGAGGAGGCGCGCGAGCAGCGCCAACGGCTGCGCACCGAGCTGTTACGGCGCATGCTGTTGTGCGACGCCGTCGTCACGCCGCCGGCGCGCGGCGAGGCGCCGGCCACGTTCGGTCACACCGGCGACCCCTCCTTCTGCACGATCTGGACCCTGTGCGGTGTGCCGGCCGTCACCATTCCGGTCGGTCTGGGCCCGCAGGGTCTGCCACTCGGACTGCAATTGGTCGGCCGCTTTCTCGAAGACCCATCGCTGTTGTCGGTGGCGCAATGGTGCGCGCAGGCGATCGGCCTGCCGGAACGCATGCCGGCCTGACCGGGCCGGGAACGGCTGGCATCAGTGGAAAACTTATACACCCTTCTCCCTCCGGGAGAAGGCGAGGATGAGGGGTTCATAAAATCATTACCTTGCCGCGATGTATGCTCCCCTCACCCCAACCCTCTCCCTCACCCTCATTCCCTCTCCCAGAGGGAGAGGGAGGCGAGCCGTGGCGCGCTGGTGCGCGCACTTCTTCACTCTGGGAGAGGGGGCCTTCAGTAACCTGTTAAACTCTCACCCCATGTTGTCCACCCGCCAGCAGATCCTGAAACGCCTCGGCGATACGCGTTTTCATTCCGGCACCGATCTCGGCGCGGCCCTCGGCGTCAGCCGTGCGGCGATCTGCAAGGCCATCCAGTCGCTGGCCGATGCCGGCCTGCCGGTGGAAAGCGTTCCCGGCCGGGGGTACCGCCTGCCGGTGGCGCTCGAACCGCTCGACCGGCGCGTTATCCTGAAACACCTGGGAACGGCAGCCGACGGATTTCGCGATCGGCTCACACTCCTCGAAGAAGCCGACTCCACCAGCCGCGTGCTGCTGGCGCGCGTTGCGGATGCGGATTTTCACGGATCGGTGTGCGTGGCCGAATCCCAGCCGCGCGGCCGCGGGCGGCGCGGGCGTGCATGGGTGACGACGCCTTACCATAATCTGATGCTGTCGATGGGCTGGCGCTTCAGTGGCGCGCCCGCCGCCATGACCGGTCTCAGTCTGGCCGCCGGGCTGGCCATCCTGGAGGCGCTGGAGGATTACGGTGTCCGGGAGGGTGGGCTCAAGTGGCCGAACGATATCCTCTGGGACGGCCGCAAGCTGGCCGGACTGCTGGTTGATTTGCAGGGCGAGGCGAGCGGCCCCTGCGCCGTGGTGCTCGGTGTCGGCATCAACGGCTACCTCGATCCGCGCGCCGCGCGCGCCATCGATCAGCCGTGGGTGGATCTGCACACCATTACTGGCCGCACGGTGCAGCGCAACCGGATCGCGGCGCTGGTGATGGCGCGACTGCGCGCGGTTTTCACCCGCTTCGACCGGGAGGGCTTCGCCCCCTTTCGTGCCGACTGGGAGCGACGTCATGTCTTTCAAGGTCGACGCGTGCGTCTGCTGGCGGAGGGCGGGTCGCGCACCGGCACGGTCATCGGCATCGACGGACAAGGCGCCCTGCGTCTGCGCGATGCGCAGGGTCGTGAGCAGACCGTATTCTCCGGCGATCTTTCGCTGCGCCCTGAGTCATGAACCTGTATCTCGATATCGGCAACAGCCGCCTCAAGTGGGCGCAGGGCGAGCCCTCCGGGTGGACCGTGCAGTCGGCCTCGCTGGCCGGTTATGACCCCGGCGATCTGTTCGAGATTATCTGGTCGACGCAGGTTGCGCCTTCCCGGTTGCTGGTATCGTCGGTGGCGCGTACGGAATGGAGCGAGACCCTGCGCCGTTGGGCACGCCATCGCTGGTCGTGCGAGGTGGAATTCGTACAGTCTTCGGCGGCCGCTGTTGGTGTCCGCAACCGTTATCGTGACCCGTCGCTCCTCGGCGTCGATCGTTGGGCGGCGTTGATCGGTGCGCGTCGTCTCGTCAGCGGATCTGCCATCGTCATCGACGCCGGCACGGCCGTGACCATCGACGCACTCAATGCGGATGGTGAATTTATCGGCGGCGTGATCCTGGCCGGACTGGAGTTGCAGCGTGAGAGCCTCCTGCGTGGCACGGCCGGCATCAGCGCGACCGACGACCGCCAGGCCGATTGTCTGGCACGCGATACGGCCTCGGCCGTTGCGGCCGGCACCCGCTATGGTATCGCCGGCGGTATCGAGCGGGTGATCAGTGAGCAGACGCGTGCGCTTGGCACCACGCCGTCCATCCTGTTGACGGGTGGCGATGCGGAAGGGTTGATGCCGTTGCTGCCGGCCGGTGTCCGGCACGTGCCCGACCTTGTCCTGCGCGGGGTACATGCGTTGGGAGAAGCATCATGCTGAAATGGATCGTCGGTCTGTTGCTGCTGATCAACCTCGGTGTCCTGATGTGGATCCTCTGGTACGCCGAACCGGAAGTTCCGCCGATCGTCGAACGCGCTGAAGTGGCGCCGGAAAAACTCCGGCCCATCGGCGAGCGCGGCGTGCATCTGCAGCCACGAGCCCCGAAGCCCGCGCCGGCCCCCGCCACGCCGCCACCCGAGGCGATCTGTTTCCGGCTTGGCCCGTTTGCCGGCACGGAAGCCGCCGCCGAGGCCGGCCGCCGCTTGAGTGAGCTGCAACTGGCTTATGAATCTCGCGAGGAAAAGCAGATGACCGTGACCGGCTTTCGTGTCTACCTGCCGCCGTACAAGACGCCCGCGCTGGCCGAGGCCGCGCGCCGTGAGCTGCGACGCCAGGGTTTCCGCGATCATGCGCTGATGACCGAGGCGGGGTTGAAGAACGCCGTTTCGCTCGGGGTGTTCACGGTGGAGGGCAACGCCCGCGCTCATCTCCGTCGGCTCGCCGGCAAGGGCTTCAAGGCGCAGTTGCAGTTCCTGCACCAGGTCAAATCGCACTTCTGGCTGGAGGTCCGTCCGCGGCCGGACCAGGTGGAGGCGTTGCGCGCGCTCGCTTGGAAGGATGCGGCCGTGAAACTGGCGCCCGACGCCGCCTGCGCGCCGGTCCCGCCCGCCGTCAATCCAACACCCGCGGGAAAAGCACCGCCAACCGACAAGCCGGCGGCGGGCACCGATTCCCCGGGTTAGCGTTTTGGGGTGGGTTTGCCCGGCGACGCGGATTCCTTACAATGCGCCATGCCGGTTCCCGCCCGCATAGCTCAGCTGGTAGAGCACCTGATTTGTAATCAGGATGTCGGGGGTTCGATTCCCTCTGCGGGCTCCAATTCTCTCCGATCCTGGTTTCGGCCATGACCCTCACCGCCCAGGATCTCTACAACTACACCAAGTGCGCGCATCGGGTGTATCTCGATGCCCACGGCGACCCGACCGAAAAATCCGAAGTCAGTTCGTTCGTGAAACTCCTGTGGGAGATGGGTCTGCAGAAGGAGCTGGAGCATCTCGGCACGCTGGTCGGCACGCCCATCGAGGATCTGAAGCCACTATCGATTGAAGCCGCGGCAAAACAGACCGCAAAATTGCTGCGTGAAGGTGCGCCGCTCATCTACCAGGGAGTCATCCGCCACGACGAGCTGCTCGGTCGCCCGGACCTGCTGGTGCGGCGCGACGATGCACCCTCGGCGTTTGGGGCCTGGCACTACGAGGCCATCGACATCAAGGCCGGCCGCGGCTGGGAGATGCGCGAGGGAAGCAAGCCGAAATTCAAACGCCACTACGCCCTGCAGGTGATGTTTTATCGGGATATCCTGACGCGTCTGCAACAATATGCGCCGCCCCAGGGGAAGATCCTCAACATCGACGGCGAGATCGAGTCGTTTGACGGCGCGGACTTCGAGTCCGATTACGCCTCCGCGCTGGCCGAGGTGCAGAAACTGGTTGCCGGCCGCGAACGATCCGAACCGGTGCTGTCGAGCGGTTGTTCACAATGCGAGTGGTACCGGCGCTGCCGCCAATGGGTGGAAACGACGCACGACCCCAGCGGGCTCTTTTTTATCGGCAAGCAAAAGTTCGCGCTCAAGGCGCACGGCCTCGACACCATCGACGCGATCGCCGCCATGGACGTTTCCCGTCACCTCAAGGGCCCGGACAAGATCCCCGGCATGGCGGAGAAATCGTTGCAGCGTGCCAAACACCGCGCGCAGGTGATGCTGCGCGGCGAGCCCGATGTTCGCCCTGGGTTCAGTTTTCCCGACGCCGAGGAGGAGATCTATTTCGACATCGAGGACGACCCCACCCAGGGGCTGGTCTATTTTTTCGGGCTGGTCCTGCGCAACCGGCACGGGCGTGATGATTTTTTGTACTTCCTCGCCGATGGGCCGGCGGAGGAGGAAAACACCGTGCGGCTGTTCTGGCAGTTTCTTGCCGATCACCCGCAGGCGGTCTATTACGTCTATTCCGCCAAGGAGCGTTCAACCCTGCGCGCCCTGCAGCGCCGCTACGGTCTCGATCCCGACGTGCTGGCGCAATACGAGCGCCAGGAGTTTGATCTCTACAAGTTCATCGTCGATTATTCCGACTGGCCGACCCATTCGTACGGCATCAAGCAGATCGCCCGGCAGGTGGGGTTCTCGTGGCGTGACCGCGATCCCTCCGGCGCCAATTCCATCGCCTGGTTCAACGACTACCTCAAGGACCCCACGCGCAAGGAGTTGCTGACCCGCATCCTCGAATACAACGAGGATGACTGCCGGGCGATGATCGCCATCAAGGAGTGGTTCGAGCGGCGACGCTAGAAGCCATCTCAAAAATACGAACACCACTAACCGCAGATAAACGCAGAATTGGATGGATAAACGCAGATATATTCAAATCCGCGTTCATCCGCGTATTCCTTTTTGCGTCCATCCGCGTTCCAGGTTCTTACCAGTGTGCTTGAGATAGCTTCTAGTCTTTGACGTCAGGCTCGAAAAACACCCAGCGGATCGCGGGAAATGTTTCTTGCAGGGCCTGTTCCACGTGGTTGATGTCGCCAATGAGCTTCGCGGCCGAATCCCGCTCGCGCAGGCGCGCCTTGATCGCCACCATCACCTCGCTGCCGAGTTGCAGGGTGATCAGGCGATAGACCTCGGCGATTTCCTCGCGGTCCTTCAGGAAGGCGCGGATCTCCGCCACCGTTTCCGGGTCGGCGCTCTCGCCGATCAGCAGGCTCTTTACCTCCACGCCGATGGCGATGGCCACGAGGATCAGTACTGCGCCGATGGCGATGGTGCCCAGCGCATCGTACAGCGGGTTTCCCGTCATCATCGTGGCCAGCACCGCGGCCAGCGCCAGCACCAGGCCGGCCAGGGCGGCGATGTCCTCGCCGACCACCACGATCAGCTCGCTCTGGCGGCTGGTGCGGAACCAGCGCAGGAAACTGCGCTGGCCGCGCACGCGTGCGACCTCCTGCATCGCCGTCCGCAGCGAGCCGAGCTCCAGCAGGATGGCCACGACCAGTACCGCGACCGCCACCCACGGGCTGGTCGGCATCTCCGGGTGTTGCAGTTTGTGGATGCCCTCGTAGATGGAGAACATCCCACCCAGGCTGAACAGCAGCAGGGCCACGACGAACGACCAGAAATAGATGGCCTTGCCATAGCCGAGCGGGTGCTCGGCCGAAACCGGCTTACGGGCGCGTTTCAGGCCGATCAGCAGCAGCAACTGGTTGGCGCTGTCGGCGGCGGAGTGGATGGCCTCGGCCAGCATGGCGCCGGAATTGGTATGGACCGCGGCGGCGGTCTTGGCGATGGCAATGCCCAGGTTGGCGCCCAGGGCGTAGAGTATGGCCCTGGTCGATCCGTGTGATTTCGCCACTGGTCCTCCTCCCGCTACCTTAATAGTTAGTTGTGGTCGCGATTGTGTGACGAAACCGATACAGCGGCAATCATCGGGATTCGCTGCTACGGATCGCGCCATGCAGATGCTGTGCCAACCGGCGGGTTGTGCGCACTCGGACCGGTCTTCGGGTGTGGACAGGGAAAAATGTTTGTGGTCAGATAACCGAGCCCGACTCATGGTTATTGCCTGGGGTCGGGCGCAGCAACAGCCTTCTCGGGATAGCAGCTGTGTCTTGGTGTGGGTTTTGTTAGGTGCTGCTGTACCGGGAATCGGCTTTCGTGGGTACCTTGTTGTTCCCCCTGACACCGATCTTCGATTGCAGGCGATCATCAACTCATATTTGAGGTAATAGGTATTATGCAAACCGGGACTGTGAAGTGGTTTAACGATGCCAAGGGCTTTGGTTTCATTACGCCCGACGGCGGCGGCAAGGATGTCTTCGTGCACTTTAGTGCGATCAAGGGCAGCGGCGGTTTCCGCACCCTGAAGGAAGGCCAGAAGGTACAATACGAAACGAAGCCGGGTCCCAAAGGCGACCAGGCTGAAAACGTCGAATCGGCCTGAGCCACCGAACCCTGTAAGACCCCGCCCCGGTGGCGGGGTTTTTTTTGATGTGCATCCTGCACATCACAGGATGCGTGTCTGGTACCGGCGGACACATTGCATTTTTTTGAAGTGCCGCGTGAGGCCGGCGAAGATCATAACGCCGGACTCTCCCGACAAACGGCAGGGAATAATCGCCTCTCCCCGGTGTTTACCAGTCAGTGCCGGCATCCAGCCGGCCCGTATATCACTGGAGGAACCACCCGCATGCAACGCCAGATATTACTGTTAGCCGCCTGCTGTATTGGCCTGTCCACCGCCGTCGCGGCGGACAAGGTCGGCCCCGCCCCGAATGGCATCACGCTGCCTGCCGGGTACAAGGACTGGCGGGTGATCAGCGTTTCACATCGCACCGACAACAACACCATGCGTGTCATCCTCGGCAATGACGTGGCCATCGCCGCCGCCCGGGAAGGCCGGATCAACCCCTGGCCTAACGGCGCGATCCTCGGCAAGGTGGTCTGGAAATCCGACAAGGACAAGCACTGGGAAAAGGCCGTCGTGCCCGGCAATCTGGTTCACGCCGAGTTCATGACCAAGGATTCGAAAAAATATGCGTCCACCGGCGGCTGGGGCTATGCCCGTTGGCTGGGGCTGGATCAGAAACCCTATGGCAAGGACGCGAATTTTGCCAACGAGTGCGTGGCCTGCCATACCCCGGTCAAGGGACAGGACTGGGTGTACACTCGTCCGGCTCGTTTCCCGTAGTGGTATCGGTACCGGACGGGTAACGCCCGTCCGGTACATTACCGGCTCGCTCGTGCCACGTGTCCATCACCCGAAACCAGATCATCGAGTACATCCCCCGGCTGCGACGCTACGCCCGCGCGCTCATGCGCGGCGACGTGCTGGCCGCCGACGATCTGGTCCAGGATTGTCTGGAGCGTGCGCTCACCCGGCTTACACTCTGGCAGCGGGGAACGGATCTTCGCGCATGGCTGTTTACCATCCTGCATAACCTGTACGTGAACCACGTCCGGCGACAGTCGCTCGTATCGGCGGTGGAAATACCGGGCGACCCTCCGATCGAAGCCACTAAGGCAGGCAGCAGCCCGGTCTCGTGGCTCGAACTCGAACGGGCGTTGGGGACGTTGTCGTCCGATCAGCAGGAGATAGTGTTGATGGTCGGATTGGAAGGATTGAGCTACCGGCAGGTGGCGAGCATCCTCGGGGTCCCCGAGGGGACCGTCATGTCGCGACTGGCGCGGGCGCGTGCGCAGTTGCGCCGGT
>CAKKRZ010000087.1:16803-28210 GCA_919902925.1 Acidiferrobacterales bacterium
CCCGAGGGGACCGTCATGTCGCGACTGGCGCGGGCGCGTGCGCAGTTGCGCCGGTCTTTGTCGGGCGAACCCGAGGCTTCATTGCGGAGGATAAAATGAGTTACCGCACGCCGATTACCGAGCCGGACCTGCACGCCTACGTGGACGCACAGCTGACGGACAGCCGGCGCCGCGAGGTGGAGGCCTATCTGGCCGGACATCCGCACGAGGCCGCGACGGTCGAGCGTGATATCGAGATTCGCCAGGGCTTGCACGCGCTCTACGATCCTGTCCTTTCCGAATCGGTGCCGCCACCGCTCGATGTCCGGCCGCGTCGGCTGATCGCCGTCGGCGTGCGCGTTGCTGCCGTGCTGGTGCTCGGCGCGGCCGGTGGCTGGGCCTTGAAGACCGCGATGGCGCCGTCGCTGGATGCACCGATTGTTCCGGCGGCCCTCGATCACGACCTGGTCCGGCCGGCCGCCTTCGCCCATCAGATCTACACAACGGAAAAGGCGCATCCCGTCGAGGTCAGCGCGCGCGAGGAGCAACACCTGGTCGACTGGCTCTCCAAGCGGCTGCGCTCGCCGATCCGGGCGCCCAATCTGGCCGACGCCGGATTCGAGCTGGTGGGCGGCAGGCTGCTTCCCTCCACCAATCGCATGGCGGCGCAGTTCATGTATCAGCGTGCCGATGGGGCCCGGGTCACGCTGTATATCCGTCGTGGCGACTGGGCGGGCGAGCGCACGGTGTTCGGTTACGCGCGGCACGACAATGTCGGCACGTTTTACTGGGTGGATGGCGAGCTGGGCTACGCCCTGTCCGGCAGTCTGTCCCGGCAGGATCTGCTGACCCTGTCGGAACTGGTGCACCGATCGCTGAAACCCTGACCGTGACCGCGGGTATCCCGCGCGGCGGACGCCCTTGATCGCGAGCCGGGTTCAGGGTTTCATAGCAATATGCCGCCATCCCGACTCGCCGCGCTTGAGTTTGCGCTCCATTGGCACGGCCCTTTGGCGCAACACAGCGACCGCCTCTATTTTGAAAAGCTGAATTTCTGGAGGGATTTTTTTCCCGGTTCGCTGGCCGAGCGTCTGGCCGATGTAGCGGTCGGGGGGAGTGCGCACCAGACCTTTCCCCCCGGCGAGCTGGTAGCTCCATGGCAACCGACCGAAATCCATCGTCTGCGCCCGGCGCAGATTAATTTGCAGCTGCGCGATGGCCAAACCCTTACGCCTCTACTCGGCCGTCACTATCCCTGCGGCATGGTCACGGGACTGCCGAACGTGTTCAAGGGTGATCGTCGTCCGTTCCGTTATCTGGGCGAGCAGGAGGGAAGAGCGGGTGTCGACCTCAATCATCCGCTGGCGCGTCACCGGTTGAGTATCGAGGGCCGTATTGTGCAGGATATTGGCTTGAGTCAGGAACACGGCGGGCGTAGTCAGGATGTCGTGCAGGAGCTGACCCAGGACGGCCCCGGCCTGCAGGACCCCGACGCGGAAACCGCCACGGACTACTACGGCGCTCATCCGTTTGCACGATTGGACGAACGTCCCGACGAGCAGTTCTATCAGACCCCGCGTCTCGTTCAGCATCTGGATGCGCAGGTGCGCCACCAGATCACCGAACTCTATGCGCGCTTTCTCAAGCCGGGCATGCGCGTGCTCGATCTCATGGCCAGCTGGGATTCGCACCTGCCGGAGCGGTTTGATTTCGGGGTCACGGGTCTAGGCCTCAACGCCGCTGAGCTGCAACAAAACCGGCGACTCAGTGATTTCACGATCCACGACCTCAATAGCAAGCCGGACCTGCCGTACCCGGCCGAACACTTTGACCTGGCTATCTGCACGGCCTCGGTGGAGTACTTAACCCAGCCGCTGGAGGTGCTTCGTGCCGTGCGCCGCGTGCTCAAACCCGACGCGCCCTTCGTCATCACTTTTTCCGAGCGCTGGTTCCCGACCAAGGTCATCGAGACCTGGCCCATGCTGCATCCCTTCGAGCGCCTCGGCATGGTGCTCGACGTGATGCATCGCAGCGAGGCCTACGCCCGGCTGGCCACCGAAAGCGCGCGCGGCTGGCCGCGCCCGCCGGACGACCAGTACGCCGCCCAGTTTCCGGACGCCGATCCGCTCTATGCCGTGTGGGGATACGCCGCGTGAGCGCGCGCATCCGCATCGCCATCTCCGGTTGTCTGCTCGGGCAGGAAGTCCGCTACGACGGCGGTCACCGGCACAACGAGTACATCACCGAAACGCTCGGGCAGTACTTCGATTTCACGCCCTTGTGTCCGGAAGTGTGGATCGGCATGGGTATTCCGCGCCCGCCGATCCGGCTGGTCCGCCAGGCAGGCGAAGTCCGGGCCCGTGGCGTGACCGATCCCACCCTCGATGTCACCGATCCGCTGGCGGCCTATGCCGACCAGGTGGCGCCCAAACTCGATCGCGTCAGCGGTTACATCCTGAAAAAGAATTCACCGAGTTGCGGCATGGAGAGAGTGAAATTGTACAGCGCGAAAGGCATGCCGGTCGGCCAGGCAGCGGGTATCTACGCCGGCCGGTTGATGGAACGCCGCCCCGAGCTGCCCTTCGAGGAAGAAGGTCGGCTCATGGACCCGGTGCGGCGCGAGAATTTCATCGAACGCGTATTCGTGTATCACCGTTGGCAGCAGATTGAAAAACGCCTCACCGCCAGGGCATTGGTGGATTTTCATGCCCGCCACAAATTCATCGTGCTGGCGCACGACGAGAAGGCCTATCGGACGCTCGGGCGGCTGGTGGCGCAGGCCGGTCGTGGCCGGGTGGAAGAGCGGGGCGAACGCTACATCCACGATCTCATGGCGGCGCTGAAAAAGCCCGCCACGCGTAAACTCCACAGCAACGTGTTACAGCACATTGCCGGATATTTCAAGAAACAGATCGACGGGCCCGACAGGAGCGAATTGCAGGACATCATCAGCCGCTATCGCCGCGGCCTGGTGCCGCTGGTGGTCCCGATCACGTTGCTGCGCCATTACCTGCGCCGTTTCCCAGATGCCTACCTCGATACACAGTGGTACCTCGCCCCGCATCCGGACGAGTTGATGTTGCGTAACCAGATATAACGTTACCGGCCAAGATACCGCGCGCGCAGATAGCGCAGCCGGGTCGGGCCATCGGTTTTCAGCCGTTCCAGCCAGACGAGGTGCAGGTGGCCCTCGGCATCCATGACCGCGGCCGGATGGGTTTGATCGCCCGGCCCGGAGGCGCCGGGCACGGCCAGATTTTCGTTCCAACCACCGTCACTGGCGGGCCACGACAGCCAGAGATCCTGGTTGCCGTCGCGATCGTCGTTCCACAACACCGCGACCACGCCCGGCCGCGCGGCGACCGCGGCATTGCGCTGGGCAAAGGTGTTGGCGAAGCTATCCTGCACCTTCTGGTTGGCGCCGAACGAAACTCCGCCATTGGCGCTGAAGGCGGCATAGGTATCGAAGCCGTTGCCCAGCGTGCGTTTGTCGAGCCAGACGGCGGTGATTCCCTCGTCGCCTTGTGGCGCGAGCACCACGCGCATGGCGGTGGTGCCCTTGCCGTAGCGCGCGTCGGGCGGTTGGGCGCGCTCATTGATCAACCGCGGCGCGAAAAACTCGCGGCCGTCGGACGAGTGGCTGTAGAAAATTGCGGTCGATACGGTGCGTCGATCTTCCCAGGCCACCACGATCCCCCCGCGGGTAACGACCACGGACGGGAACGAGGGCGTGGCGCCGGCCGGCGGATTGGCCTCGACCGCAACCGATGCCTGGGCCTGCAATAGCCGCCCCGGGGCGATGGAAAGGGTGGTCAGTTTCAGCAGGCGGTTGCGACCCTGCGATTCGGACCAGACCGCCGTGACACGCCCGTTATAGGCCGCCAGCGTCACCTGCGATCCCTGCCCGAGTCGGAGAACCGGCCCGGTATTGCCTCGCGCGTCCATCAATCGCGCGTGGATCGCGTCGTCCTGTTCCCAGGCGACGACAAAACCATCGGACCCAACCGCCACGATGGCCGGTTCGTAGGCCGTCTTGCCGGTGCTCAGGCGCAGCGGTCGGGTAAATGGGCCACGCGCCCCCGCGCGCAACGCGATAAACACCTGCGGCTGACCGAGGCGATTGTCCTCCCAGACCACCGCCACGGTGGTGCCGCCAACCGCGAGGTGGCGACGTCCGGCGCCGGACAGATGGGGGTAGACGCCCACGCGCGCTTCGACGACATCGACCGGGGCGTCAAATTGCCAGGGCGCGGCCATCGCCGGCGCGGCCACGGCCAACGCCAGTATCCACCCGTAGCGCTTCATTACTTCTGCTCGGCCAGGAATTGGCGGAAGGGCTTGGTCTTGTACACGCCGCTGGCCATGTAGTGATCGAGGGCGGCGAGGTCTTTCTTCTGCTGAATGCCGAACAGGCGCGCCACTTCCTGGCCGGCGGGATTCAGGTACACGAAGGTCGGTGTCATCCTGACGCGGTACTGGTTCGCCAGCTCCGCCTCCGTCGTGCGCTCGCCGCTCGGCAGGGTCACGCGCGCACCGCTCTCGGTATCGACGTACACCAGCACGAAATGTTGGCTGTAGTTCCTGCGCAGATCGTCGTGCCCGAAGCCCTCGACGTTGGTGCGCTCGCAGTAGGCGCAACCGGGACGGCCGAAGTAGATCATCATCGGCTTGCCGCCGGCCTTCTGCGCCTTCAGGCCTTCGTTGTAGGCGACGAATGGGTAGTGTTTGGGCGGTTCCGCGGAGACACCGGCGATGGCGCACAGGCCGAGCAGCATGATCAGGGCTCGTCCCCGGGGCGGGAAAGAGCGGGTCGGGACAACAGACATGAATTCCTCCTCGCGGCTGCCGGGGCGTTGCCGGCCCGGATGGTCAATATCGTAATCCGCCCCGCCACCAAACGTAAGACGGCGGCGGGGCGATGGAAATTCCAGACCTTCCCACGTTAGCCGTTGTCGGTCGGCTTGGCTACAATGCGCGCACGTTATGCTGGTTTTCCTGTACCGCTGGTTTGACCGCAATATCCTGGAACTCGGGCGGGAACTGCGCCTTTCCTATCTGCCGCCGCTCATGGTTTACATGGCGGCCGGTATCGCCGGGCTGACCGGTATCGTCGGCACATTCTTCGTCAAGGAATACCTCGGCCTGTCGGCCGCCTTCCTGGCCGCGCTGGGTTTCTGGGCCGGCATTCCTTGGGCGCTCAAGATGCCCATCGGCCACCTGGTCGATCTGCTGTGGCGCTGGAAGAGTTGGCTCATTTACCTCGGCGCGGGCCTGATCGCCGTGAGTCTGCTGATCATGGTCGGGTTGATCCGCGATCGCGCCGGCATGACCGCCATCCTGCCGGCCGAAGTCTGGTACGTGCTGTCGGTGCTGCTCGCGCCCATCGGTTACGTCCTGCAAGACGCAGTCGCCGACGCCATGACGGTCGAGGCCGTGCCGCGCCTCGATGCCAACGGCCAGCCGTTCGCGCCCGCCGCGCGCAAGCTCATGCACACCACCATGCAGACGCTCGGTCGCGTGGCCATCATCGGTGGCACGGTGCTGGTGGCCTTGATCAACCTCTATGTGTTCAGCGGCGTGAAGAGTCTGCCGAAGGAGAGCATCGCGCTCATCTACCAGGACGTGTACCTGATGGCGCTGGCGATCCCGGTCATCTCGGTACTGGGCGTGGCGCTGGCCGCCATCCTCAAAATGCGCGAACGCCGCCGCCTGCTGGCCCTCGGCCACGCGCTGGACAAGATCGACGATCTGCTGCTCGATCGTGGCGAACCCACGCACCCCAACTGGTGGCTGCTCGGCGGCAGCCTGCTGTTCGTGGTGTTCATACTCACGGTGGGTTTAAGCCAGCTGCCCTACAGCGAGGAGATTGTCTTCGCCGGTTCGTTCGCCATCGTCACCTTCCTGATCGTGCGCCTGACGCGCGAGCTGAGCCCGGAGGCCCGGGCGACGCTGGTGGGCACGGCGGTGGTGATCTTCGTGTTCCGCGCCATCCCCGGCCCCGGCGAGGGACTGACCTGGTGGATGATCGACGTGCTCAAATTCGATCAACAATTCTTTTCGGTGCTGTCGATGATTGGCAGCGCCTTGACCCTGTTCGGCATGTTCCTGTTCCGCCGTTTCATGGCGGAACGCCCCATCACCTATATCGTCGGTTTCCTGACGCTGGCGGGCGTGTTGCTGTCGCTGCCGCTGGTGAGCATGTATTACGGGCTGCACCTCTGGACCGCTGCGCACACCGGCGGGGTGGTGGATGCGCGCTTCATCGCGCTGGTGAACACCGCGCTGGAATCGCCGCTCGGCCAGATTGCCATGATCCCGATGCTGGCGTGGATCGCCAATTCCGCCCCGGCCAACCTCAAGGCGACCTTTTTCGCGGTCATGGCCTCGTTCACCAACCTGGCGCTGTCGTTGTCGCAACTCGGCACCAAGTATCTGAACCAGGCCTACGTGATCAGCCGCGAGGTCCAGGAACCCGTGACCAAGATCGTCAAGACCCCGGCCGACTACAGCCAGCTCGGCGATCTCTTGATCGTCCAGATCATCATCGCCCTGGCCTTGCCGTTCGCGGCCATCCTGTTTGTGCGCATGACGCGCTGGCGCAGCGCCTGAGCGATTGTCCGTTCTACTTCAGGTTCTGAATAATGGCGGAGGCCGTGTCGCTCATCTTTTTTAAGATGTTCGACAGTGTTTGCATGGCCTTTGTTTGTCTGTCCGTCGCTTGCTGCAATTGTAATTGCAATTGCTGGCTCATTTCGGATTCCTGGCTCAGCCGCTTCTCCAGATTTCTGGCCTTGTCGGGAGAAGCAGGTTGCTGCCGGACGTGGGCGAGCTCGCGCTGCGTTGCGGCCTTTCGCTGATTAGCCTGCGCGCCCCTGCTCCGAATGGTTTGGATATTCCGGTCGTTGGTCCTGGCCGCTTCTTCCCTCACAATGGCCAATAGCGCGTTGATATTGGTGTGTCGCGGCTGGCGACGGATGAACTCGCGCCAATCGGCATCCACATGGGAATAGGAAGGATTGTTGGCAAGCCGCTGGCCGAACTGCCGGGCCATCTGTTGTTGCTGGCTGCTGAGAGGCCCTTGCCGACACCGGCGGTACCGCCGGTGTCGGCAAGGCCTTGGGTACAGCGGCGGTAGCGGGTATGACGATGGACAAGAGCAACAGAATCAGTGAATAGCGCATGGTATCCTCCCAGGGTTGTGCGAATAGGTTGCAGGGGCAATATCCCCCGTGCCGTTCAGCCAGCACCGGGCTCGTTGGCCGGCTGACCGGCGTGATACGTCTCGTAGACGTAAACCGGAATAGCCAGATCACCAAGGTGTTTCTCGATCAGGGGTTTGACGTCATCCCACGATAGTCCACCCACGCCGGTGGCCAGGCGCGGCAGCGCCAGCGATTCGAGCTTTGCCTTTTCGATGTAACGGTGCAGGGCGTGCAGGGCATGTCCCACATTGACCAACGTCGCCTTGCCGGGTTTCTGGTTCTGGCTCGGCGCCGGTTCCTGGATCATCAGGTTGATGATGTGTATGCCGTCGGCCCCTGTCCAGGCCCAGAGTTCACCCGCTTTGGGATGACGATCATGGCAGTAGTGGCGAAAGTCTTTGGCCATCGCTGGCCAGCGCTCACGCAAGACCAATGCCATGCCGGTATCCAGGTGGTCGTTCGGCGCCACCCCGTGGGCGATGGCCTTGGCGCGGGAGCGCAGAATGTCACCACTGACGTAATGCAACATGGAATCGTTCCCCTTTTCCGATGATCAAGTAAACAAATCCCATTTTCTATCGATTCAATGGTTAATGATTTGCCGTAGATCAAACTGGATTTAGTGTACCGGGGAATGGCGTGCTTCGATACGAAGTTGCTTCATCGTTTCCGTCGCTTCCACCGCTGGAAGGCATCCAGCGCCTCGGCGCGACCGTGGGCCAGGTCCATCACCGGATAGGGATAGTTCACACCCAATCGAATCCCCGCGCGGGCCAGCATCTGGGCCGGCGCCAGCCACGGGGCATGGCGATAGCGGGCCGGCAGTTTCTTCAGTTCCGGCAGCCAGCGCGCCAGGTATTCGCCAGCGGGATCGAACTTGCGGCTTTGCAGCACCGGATTGAAAATGCGGAAGTAGGGCGCGGCATCGGCGCCGCAGCCCGCCACCCACTGCCAGTTCAACGTGTTGTTGGCCAGATCGGCATCCACCAGCGTATTCCAGAACCAGCGCGCGCCCTCGCGCCAGTGCAGGCGCAAGTGCTTGGTCAGGAACGAGGCCACGATCATGCGCGTGCGGTTGTGCAGGGTGCCGGTGGTCCACAGTTCGCGCAGGCCGGCATCGACCATCGGGATGCCGGTCTCGCCGCGTTGCCAGGCGTGCAACAGCGCCGCCGACCGCCGCCAGGAAAATTTCGCAAAGCGCGCATCGAGCGGCCGTTCCGGCGTAGCCGGAAAGTGATGCAGTACATGATGGGCGAACTCGCGCCACAGCAGCTCGCGCTGAAACGTTTCCGCGCCGCGCACCAGCCCGGGCTTGTTGCGGCCGGCGGCCTGGGCCGCGACCGTACGCCACACCCGCGCCGGCGTGATCTCGCCAAAATGCAGATGCGGGGAAAGATGCGAAGTACCGTCCACGGCCGGCCGATCGCGGTCGGCCGCGTAGTTCGCCAGTTTTTTACCCAACGCCCGCAGCCGCTTGTGCGCGCCGGCTTCGCCCGGTTGCCAGGCTCTGGTAAACGACGCCGCCCAGCCGGACTTCGGTAACAATTTCAGGGACGCCAACGGCAGCGAGGAAATTGAACTCGGCACAACCCGCAATCTGTGCGGCGCCGGCCGGGGCTTGGGCAGCACCAGCTTGGTCCGCACCGCACGCGCATAGGGGGTAAACACCTTATAGGATCCGCTGCTGCCGGTCTGCACCGCCTCCGGCTCCAGCAGCAGATGGCCGGGAAAGGTCTGCACCGTCACCCCGGCACGCACCATCGCGGCTTCGATTGCGTCTTCGCGCGCCGCCTCCGCCGGTTCGTACAGGCGGTGCCAGCACACCAGCGAGGCGTCGGTTTCCTTCACCAACGCACGCAGGCCGGCGCGGCTGGTGGCCGCGCGGCGGATCACCAGCCGCGAGCCGCGTTCGCGCAGGGCGGCATCGAGTGCGGCCAGCGAATGGTACAACCACCAGCGCGCGGCCGCGCCCATCGCCCACGGGCCATTCTCACCGGGGGCATGGATGTACACCGGGATGACCCGGTGGGTCATGACCAGCGCATGGGCCAGGACTTCGTTATCCATCAGGCGCAGGTCGCGCCGGAACCAGACGATCGAGACCGTCATGTCAGATCAGTGGCAGGCTTGGGATGAAGGTGATGGGAAAAATCTACGGTTCCGGACGTTTCAGCGAATCGCGGTCCTGCCGATAGCGGTCGTAGTCTTTATGTGCTGGGTCGCAATTGGGCGAACCGGTGGTGTCGATGCAGTGTTTCTGATGTAGTAATTCGTAGGCGCTGCGTTTCACCATCTCGGTGCTGCACGCCGATACAAATGGCAGCAACAGCAAGGACAGCAGGATCGTCAGATGTTTCATGGTTCCCTCCGGTCCGTTCACTGTTTGGGCGCACCCAGCCTGGGCAGTTCCTTCGCAATGCGGTCGCGCACGTTGCCGTAGTTATAGTACGCCGGGTATCGATCCACCGTCTCTTGCAGCACCGCGGCCTGATGACGGCGCCGGGCGGGGTTGGTCTCCGCCGCCAGCGTCGGCAAGGCGCGGTCGAGTTCCTTGCCCTGCGCGGCGTTGCCCAGCGCCTCGTAATAGCTCCGTTCGTTCGCCGGCAGTTTTTCGTCGGCCAGAATTTGCCAGGCGCTGATCACGGCGGCGGCGTTGCCATTCGCCATCGCCTCGCGCGCCCAGCGCAGGCGCTCGGCCGGGTAGTGTTTTTTCAGGGTCGCGTGCGCGGCCTTGTGCGTGGGGTGGTAGCTCAGCGGTTTGGACAGCACCTGCCCGGTCAGGTAGCGCAACACCTGCGCATCGCCACGGTGGCTGCCGCGATCCAGCGCCCGCTCGTAGAGCCACGCGGGCATGAAGGTATCGCCGTCTTTTTCCAGCAGGGTGGCGGCCAGGTACAGCGGTTCGCCGTTGCGCGGGTGGCGATCGGCGAATTCATACATGGGCACGTACACACTATTGCGCGGGGCGGTGCGGATGCGTTCCACCGTCACCCGTGCATCCAGCTCCGGAAAACGGTTGGCATGGCGCTCCAGGATCGGCTGCGTGCGGATTTCATTGCGCAGCCATTGCATGGCCTCGCTGGCACGGCCCTGCTTCACCAGCTGATCCACGTAACCATTCACCGCGCGCCCGGCCAGTTCGCGTAACGCCGTGTCGGTCGGGTTGGCCTGCAGCGGGCCTTGCAGTTGTTGCAGGGCCGCATGGAAATTGCCTTCGGTCAGCAACGTTTCAACGGCGCTATTTGCCGTCGCCACCGGCTTGGTGGCCGGTGCCGGCCCGCCGCGATCCCACAGCACCGCCACGGCCACCAGCGCCGCAATGGCCGCGCCCACGCCCAAACCCACCCACCACCAGTTCCGCTTCGGCGCCAGGCCCAGCGGCCCGAGATGGCGGATCACCGGGCCCTGATCGGTCAGGTGAATATTCTGGGCAAGCTGCTGGAACAGTTCGGAATGTGGATCCTGCGTCACCTTATAAACGCGGATCGGGTGGGGAATGCCCTGAAAGGTGCGCTCGCCGATTTCGGTCGAGGGCGCCTCGCGCTTGTTCATGGAAAGGTATACCGACTCGGTGAAGTACACCTCGCCCGCCTCGGCAATGCCTTCCAGCCGCGCGGCGATGTTCACCGGTTCGCCGTAGACGTCGTTGTCGCGGTGGTCGACCTCGCCGGAATTGATCGCCACCCTCACCTCCAGGCGTTCATCCTCCGGCGCCTTGGCGTTGTGCTGGCGCAGCACCTCCTGGATGGCCACGCCACACAGCACCGCATCGGTCGGGCTGTCGAAGATCACCAGAAAGGCATCGCCGATGGTCTTCACCACCTTGCCGGCAAAATGCCGGAACACGGGCAACAACAGTTTTTCGTGCTGGGCGATCAGTGCCGTCATCCGCGCGCGCGACCCGGCCGAGGTGCGGGCCGTAAAGCCGCGCATATCGGTGAACATCACGGAAAGGTGGCGCGAGACCATAGTGCCTGCATCATAGCCGACCCGCCCCGGAGGCAAAACCCGCGCCGATGCCGGGAAAAACCATCATCGGCCACAACACAACCCGCCCGTAACCGGATGGTACGGGGGCGCTCAATTACCCTGTGGTAGGATTCCCGCGCAGTGGGGAAGGGTTTCGGCCGGGAAGCAAAATAGGCGTGCCTCACTCGCCAAGCCGCCTTACCAGTGCCACCAAAGGGGAGTGTCATTGGTTCCGCAGCCGGATTGTTGGTATGCGA
>CAKKRZ010000088.1:0-26795 GCA_919902925.1 Acidiferrobacterales bacterium
CGGGGTGCTCGATTTCGGAGACGATCAGGACGTCCATGCCGAGAAAGCGGCGGACCTCATCCTCGTTCTTCATGCCCGCCAGGCTCGCCCGCAGCCACTGGTAGTGGCGGCGATTGAGGTAGAGCAGGTTGGGGCAGAACCCGTGCGTGCGCCGGAAGGCGTCCGTGAGGCGGTAGAGATGGCTCAACATTCGATCCCCCAGGTCCGGTCTGGCCGGCAGATGGCTGTCCTGCCCCGTTCAGGGAGCAAGGAGCATGCCATCCGTCGGGGATGCCAAATTGCGTGTGGCCGGTACGGCACCACAGAGTATTCGACAGCAGAATGACGGGAAGATGACGCTGACGGTCAACCAATCAACCGTTGCCAGCGGCCGCCGACATAGGCCTCGATCGGGCGGAAGGCGGTCTTGTAGGCCATCTTCCGGCTTTCGCGGATCCAGTAACCCAGATACAGATAGGGCAGGCGCAACTGCCGGGTCTGCTCGATCTCCCACAGGACGGAGTAGACACCCAGCCCGCGCGCAGTTTCCATCGGATCGTAGAAGGTGTAGACCGCCGACAGGCCATCCGGCAGGTGATCGACCACCGCCACGGCGAGCAGCCGGTAACTGTCGCGGATTTCATAGAAGCGGGTATCGAGCCCCTGGCCGATGAGAAAATTCATGTACTTGGCCGGATCGGGATCGTCCATGCCCTCGCCGCGATGGCGGCTCGCCTGGTAACGGCGGTAAAGATCGAAATGTTCGCGGCTGAAGACCGCCGGCCGGTCGATGACGCTGAGCGCTTCGTTGCGCCGGAAGTTGCGGCGCTGGCTGCGCGTCGGGCGGAAGTCGCGCACCGGCACCCGCACCGGCACGCACGCCTGGCAATCCTGGCAGTGCGGCCGGTAGACGAGATCGCCGCTGCGCCGGAAACCGGACGACATGAAGCGTCCGAACTCTTCGTCGTTGAGGATGTGGCGCGGATCGACAAACAGGGTCGTGGCCGTGCGCCCGGGCAGGTAGCTGCACGGGTGCGGCATGGACAGATAAATCTCCGGCGTGTTCTGTTGCCGGGTCATGGTGACTTCGCCATTGGTTCATCCGCCAGCGGGTGGAAATCCGCATCGAAGGCCCAGCGCCCGGTGCGATCGGGCAGCGCCAATGCCGATTGCAGTTCGCCGATGAAACGCCGCCGCCGAATTTCCGTAGCCCCCATGGAGAAAAGATGCGCCGACGGAAGCTGGCAGTCAATAAACCGGAATCCCCAGGCCGACAACTGGCGCGTCAGCCAGACAAGCGCGATCTTGGAGGCATCCGTGCGCCGGCTGAACATCGATTCGCCGAAGAAGGCGCCGCCGAGCGCCACGCCATACAGCCCGCCCACCAACACCGCCTCCGGACCATTGGCTTCCCAGACCTCGATTGAATGGGCGTAACCGGCGTTGTGCAGGTCCACATAAGCCTCGACCATGGCCGGGGTGATCCATGTGTGCGATTTTTCGTCCTCAGGCATACCGGGCCGGCGCCCCGCGCAGGCGGTCATGACGGCGCGGAACGCAGTATCCAGGGTGACACGGCAATCGCCGCATCGCAGCGTTTTGCGCAGGCTGCGCGAGATGTGCAACCCGGTTGGGAAGATCACGGCGCGCGGGTCGGGTGACCACCACAGGATCGGTTGGCCCTCGCTGTACCAGGGGAAGATGCCGTGACGATAGGCCTCCAGCAGGCGCGCGATGCGCAGGTCGCCGCCAGCCGCCAGTAACCCGTCCGGCGAGGCCAGATGCGCGGGCGGAAAGCGCAGGTCGTCGGTATCGGGCGGCAGGATGAACATGTGAGTTCACCGTGCGACTGGGTATGAACCTATCTCAAAATCATCTGTAAGAATCTGGAACGCGGATGAACGCGGATGGAATGCGCAGATAAACGCGGATTTGGATCTATCCGCGTTCATCCATCTTTTTCTGCGTTTATCTGCGGCTAAGCGGTGTGGCATTTCTTCGACCGGTTCATATCAATTCCCCGGCGCCTGTGCCAGCAGGCGGTTGAGGGCGGACAGGTCGTCGTCGCCGAGATCGCCGACCGCAGCCTTGAGCCGTAACCGCGCCAGCAGGTACTGGTAACGGGCCTGAGACAGGTCGCGCAAGGCGCGCAGCACATTGCGTTGGTTGGTCAGTACATCCTGGCCGTTGCGCAGCCCGCGCTCATAGCCGATCAGGGTGGTTTCGAGGGCGCGACGGTTGGAGGCCAGCGCCCGTTCGAGCGCGCGCAGACGGGCGATGCCGGTCATCACCTCCAGATAGGCGTTGCGCGCCTGCTGATCGGAAGCGCGGCGGGCGGCCTCCAGTCGTTGCCGGGCCTCCTCGCGCCGGGCGATGGCCTCGCGCACACGTGAACTTGTCTGGCCGCCGGCATACAAGGGCCACTGGAACACCAGGCCGACCTGCCTGGTGGTGGACTCACTGGCGAATCCCTGGATACTGCCGCCAGAGTCGGAATAGGTGTGCGAGGCGGTGAGATCGAGCGTCGGCTGGTGTCCACCGCGGTTCTTGTCGAGTTCGGCCGTGGCCACGGCCACTGCCTCGTCGGCCGCTTTGATCTGCGGATTGGCATCACGCGCCTGTGCCGCCCACTTGTCGGGATCGGCTGGCTGCGGGGGGTCGAGTGGCAGGGCGTGTGTCAGGCGAGCCAGGGTACCGGATTGGCGGCCAATGAGTGTGCGCAATACTTCACGCCGGGCCTCCATCTCGGTACGGGCGGTGATTTCCTGCGCCACCGCCAGGTCGTAAGCCGCCTGCGCGTCGTGCACGTCGACCAGTGAGGCGTTGCCGACGGCAAAGTTGCGCTGCGCCAGTTTGTGCAGGCGCTCGATCGCGGTTTTTTCCGCCGTGGCGTGGTCGAGATTGTCTTCGGCCGACAACAGTCCAAGATAGGCGTCGGCGGCACGCAGGATAAGATCCTGCCGGGCGAGCTGCAGTTCCTGTTCCGCCTGGCGGGCCCCGGCATCTCCCTGTCGGGCCGACGCAATGTTGCTGCGCCGATAGAGGGGTTGGGTCAGGATCAGTCCGTAGCTATCGGTGCGATAGTTGTACTGGTTGGTCGCGCTTATCCGGACTTCCTGGTTCGTTTGGGCGGTGGAGGCGTTGAGCGTCACGGTGGGCAACAGCTGGGATCGCCCCTGCACGCGTTTTTCGATGTTGGCCTGATGATTCGCGCGTGCCGCTGCCCACTGCGGGTCGCTCTCCTGGGCGAGGCGATAAATCGTCAGCAAATCTTCGGCGGCGGCCGGCAGAGCGATCAGAACCAGCAGGATGGCGGTCAGAATACGCATCAGGACCGCCTCATCAGGCGCGGCAGGCGCAGCCAGTTCGGCCGCCGCCACGGTTTTCCCTTCGACCGGCGTTCGCGGGCGTTTTCGGTCAGCGAATAGACGGCGGGTACCACTACCAGCGTGAGCAGCGTGGATGACACCATGCCGCCCATGACCACCAGCGACAGTGGCCGGTTGGTTTCAACACCGGGGCCGAGTCCGATGGCGGCCGGCAACATGGCGGCAATAACGGTCAGTGAGGTGATCAGCACTGGGCGCATGCGATGTGGGCAGGCCTCCGATAACGCCTGGTCGACCGCCATGCCCCCTTGCCGGTACTGGTTGGTCAGGTCGATCAGCAGGATCGAGTTCTTGGCCACCAGACCCATGAGCAGGATCATGCCGATCATGGAGAACAGGTTGAGGGTCTCGCCGAACATCCACAACGCCGTGACGCCACCGATGATGGCCAGCGGTTGCGCCACCATGACCACCAGTGGCTGACGCAGCGAATTGAACTGGCTGGCCAGCACCATGTAGATCATCAGGAAGGCCATTCCGAAGGCGAAGAGTACGTAGGCCCCGGTCTTGGCGAATTCTTCGGCCTGCCCCACAAAGGCGATGCTATAGCCGGCCGGCAGGATTTGTCCGGCAATCTTTTCCACCTCGCCGGTGGCGGTGCCGAGTGGCAGGGTGGGTTCGAGGTTGCCGTAGACAAAGCTCGCGTACTGGCGGTTGCGGCGGGTGATCACTGAGGGACCGAGGCCTTCCTCGACACGTACCAGGGTATCGAGTCGGACCAGATCGCCCTGTTTGTTGCGCACGAACAGCTGTTTGAGGCTTTCAACATTGGTACGCTGGCCGGGTTCGACCTGGATGCGAATGTAGTAGCGCTGGTTGCGATCCTTGTAGTCGGCAATGTCGACGCCGCCGGTCATGAGACTCAGGGTCTGTGCGACGTCAGCGGCGGAGATACCCAGTTGGCTGGCGCGCTCGCGATCCAGCTTCAGGCGTATCTCCGGCAGGTTGAGCTTGAGCTCCTTGTCGAGCCGGGTAACACCCGGGACCTGCCCGAGCCTCTCGACCAGCTGGTCCGTCAGGGCATCGAGACGCTGGAGGTCGTCGCCGATGATGGCGAATTGCAGTTTTGCGCCGCGCATGCCGCCGATTGGAGAGATATTCTCGGGAAAGGCGCGCATGCCCGGGATGGTGTTCAATCCCGCACGCAACTGCGCCATTATTTGTGGCTGGGACAGTTTGCGTTCGCCACGGTCGATCAACCGCACGAACACGCGTGCCGAGGTTACCTGGGCCGTGGCGGTGGTCGCCACGGCCGAGAAATAGCTGTACACATCCGGGCGTTTGGCGAGCACCGCTTCGATTTCGCGCAGCCGTTCGTCCATGTAGCGGATGTTGGAACCAAGCGGGGTGCTGACGTTAATCATGAAGCGCGACTCGTCTTCGTCGGGGACGAAATCCTTGCCAACCAGTGAGAACACCACGCCACTCAGCAGCACAATGGCAGTCGCTATACCGACTACCTTCCAACGATGCCGGAGGCTGGTGGCGAGCAGCGACCGGTATGCACCTTCCAGTCTTTGGAGTTTGTCCTCCAGAAACCGGTAGACCCGCGTTTGGGTGTTGGGCATGGACAACCAGCGTGCGCACAGCATGGGCGTGAGCGTGAGCGAGACCCACAACGACGCCAGCACACCGATCACCACTACCAGTGCGAACGAGCTGAGAAATTTTCCGACGATGCCGGAGATGAACACGACCGGGAGGAAAATCGACACCAGCGTCAGGGTCGAGGCGATGACGGCGAAGATCACTTGCCGCGAGCCTTCGACCGCCGCCTTTTCACGTTGCTCGCCCTGCTCCTCGCGATGACGGAAGATGTTTTCCAGCACGACGATGGCATCGTCGACCACCACGCCGATCAACAGCAGCAGACCGAGCAGGGTGATTTTATTGAGGGTGAAGCCGGCGAAGTACATTACCGCGAAGGTGGCAAACAATGACACCGGGATGGCGGTGGCGATGATGATGGTCGAGCGGCCGCTCTTCAGGAACAGGAATACCATGATCGCGGCGAACAACGTGCCGAGCAGCAAGTGCTCATTAAGCGCCGCAATCGACTGGCGGATGGAGATGGAGTCGTCCGACGAATAGCGGACCTCCAGGCCCGGCGGCAGGTTCGGGCGGATGACCTTGTCGATACGTTCCTTGACCTTTTCGACTACCTCGACCGTATTGGCACCCGACGATTTGACGATACCAAGCCCGACCGCTGGCTGGCCCATGTAGCGCGCGATCTTGCGCACGTCTTCCGTCCCATCCTCGATGCGCGCCACGTCCTTGAGATAAATCGGCGCGCCCTGTCGGTAGGCAACGATCATGCGTTCGATCTCGCGCAGGCTGGCGAATTCGGCGTTGAACTTGATCAGCCATTCGCGCCGCGGCGTGTTCAGGAACCCGGCCGGTTGTAGGACGTGTTCGCGCTTGAAGCCGGTGGCGACGTCGACCGGCGACAGGTTGTAGGCCTGCAACTTCTGCGGGTCGAGCCAGACGCGGATGGTGCGCTTGATCTGGCCGCCCATCTGCACGTCGCCGACGCCGTTGACCGTTTCCAGCCGTGGGCGGATGACCTCTTCGGCGTAGGTGTTGATTTCCTGCAACGTGCGGTTGCCGGTCAGTACGGCCCACAGGATCGGCGCGGCGCCGACCTCGACCTTCTGCACCACCGGCGGATCGGCGTCCGGCGGTAACTGACTCAACACGCTGTCAATGCGCGCCTTGACCTCCTGGTAGGCGACGTCGACGTTCTTCTCCAGCTCGAATTCGATGTTGATCACCGACGCACCCAGCGACGAGAACGACACCACCGCCTTGATGCCCGGCACGCGGTTGATGGTCTTCTCAAGAATATCGGTGACGTTGCGGTCAATGACCTCCGGATCCGCCCCCTTCAGGGTCGTGACCACGGACACGGCCGGAAATTCGATTTTCGGGAACTTGTCGATTCCCAGGCGGATGAAGCCGATCAGCCCGAACAGGATGAGCACGAGGCTCACCATCAGGGTGAACACGTGCCGCCGGATGGAAAATTCCGGGAGATTCACGGTTTAGGCACCAGAGTCGGAGTGGAGACGGCCTTGGTTTCCGGCGTACTGCGCTGTTCGGTGCGAACCTGCACGCGCGCGCCCTCGCTCAACAGGGCGGCACCGTCCACCACCACGGTGACGCCGGGGGCCAGGCCGTTGGTGATTTCGATTTCGCCGTCGCGGACCATGCCGGTCACGACCTTCACTTCGCGCACCTGTTCGCCCTCCAGCCGATAGACCACGCTGCCGGCCGGCCGCAGCACAACCGCCGTTTCGGGGACCACGACCGCCTTGCGGCGGATGCCGATCAGGACTTCGCCGCGGATACTGCCGAGCGGTCGCCAGCCCCGGGTCACGACTGTGACAATCACGTCGCGCGTGAGGGTGGTGCTGTTCAGGGCTGGACGGATTTCGCGGATTTGTCCCTTGGCCTGTTTGCCGGGCTCGCCGAAGGCCTCAAGCGTCACGGACTGACCTGGATGCAGTTGCCGGGCGACGTGATCGGGAAACGGTAGCCGGATGGTGTACGGTTGTGCGCGCAGCGAGGTGGGATCGTAGTGCAGCGCATCGCCCACCGCCGATTCCATGCCCACGGCGGACTCGATGATCGTCAGATCCTTGGTGGTGGAGACGGCAATGGTGACGTTGGTGAACGACGGCGGACGTTTTTTCTGGTCGCCGCCGCAACCGGCGGCCAGCAGGGAAAACAACAGTACGAAAATGAACCCGAATCGGATCATGGCATTATTATTCTCGGTGGGTGTTGTCGGGTGCGGCCAGAATGCCCTTGAGGAGAATATCGGCCAGCATGCGGCTGTAGGACTCCGGCTTGTCGGCAAAGGAAACGTCCCGGAAATGCCGGAGCACGTCGCGTGCCTCGAAGAAGAAGACATTGGCGCCGATCAGCAGGGTCGCGACCATCGCCGGATCCAGGTCACGGCGCAGCGCGCCCTGTGCCTGACCCTCGCGCAAGACCGCGACCAGGGCGGCGAAGTTGTCACCGAACACCCGTTCGGCCAGCTCTGGGCCGCGTTGCTCGCCATCGAGCAGCAGTTCGCGAAGAATGATGCGCGTCACCTGCGCCTGATCGAGCATGTCGCCAAGCATGCCGCCGGCGAAGGTGTTGAAACGCTCGGCCAGCGAACCCTGCGGGCTGCCGAGACCGGCCAACCGTTCGCGGCTGTGGGTGCAGGCGCGCCGCACGACGGTCAGATAGAGGTCATGCTTACTGTTGAAGTGGTGGAATACGTTCGCCTTGCTCACCGCGGCGTGCCGGGCGATCTCATTCATCGACACGGCCTCATAGCCGCGCGTGGCAAACAGGTCGGCGGCGGCGCTCAGGATGCGCTCGGCGGTTTCACCTCGCTGTGAAAGGGCTTCGGCTGGACTCGCGGACATGGTCTGGGGCGTAATCCTTTGAAAAAGTATGTAAATATACTGACTGACCGATCGGTCAGTATGCTAGCGTTACCACCAGGGCTTGGCAATGGGGCTCGTTGGGCTGCTGGGCCGGAGACGCACCCGCCGGCCTGACTCCAGACGGAGCGTGTATT
The DNA here is from genome assembly GCA_919902925.1 of Acidiferrobacterales bacterium. Classification (GTDB taxonomy): domain Bacteria; phylum Pseudomonadota; class Gammaproteobacteria; order Acidiferrobacterales; family Sulfurifustaceae; genus CAKKRZ01. The sequence goes on from CAKKRZ010000088.1 coordinate 7,945, forward strand.
TCATTGGACAACATCGGATATCAACGCAGAATACGCGACCGGATCGATGGCTTGAGAAGGCAATGAAACAAAGTCACAGGAATCCGTTCGTGCCGATGGTGGCGGGATGGCTGCTGATCGGCAGCGCCGTCGTGCTGGCCGCGGACACCGTGCTGACCTGGCCGGAGGCGGTGCGCGAGGCGATGGCCAGCAACGGCGAACTCAAGGCCGCCCAGGACGGTTTCGATGCCGCCCAGTCCCGTCGCCGGGGGGCCGCCAGCGGTTACTACCCGCAGGTCACGGCCGACGTGGGCTACAGCGATTCCTCCGGTTCGGCCACTAGCACCGGCACTCTCTATAGTGCCTCGGTCAATCTCACCCAGAACCTGTTCGCCGGTTTGCAGGACAAGGGCCGGGTCGAACAGGCCACAGCCCGGGAACGCGTTGCGCGCGCCGACCTCATCGCCGCCCGGTCCAAACTGTCGCGCGACCTCAAGTTCGCCTATGCGGGTGTGCAGTACGCGCAGGACAATGCCCAGCTGGCCGAAGGCATACTCGACCGGCTGGAGGGCAATCTCCGTCTGGTGCAGCTGCGTTACGAAGGCGGGCGCGAGAACAAGGGATCCTTTCTGTTGACCCGTGCCACGGTGGGGCAGGCCAGGCTCGACCTGTTGCAGGCGCGGCAGGCGCTCACCACCGCTCAGTCGCAGTTGCTGCGCGTGCTTGGGCGCGAGAACGGCGAGGGCGTACGGGTCAGCGGCGCGGTCCCGGCCGTGACCCCACTGACCAATCCGGATTTTTCGGCGCTGGCCTCGGCCACGCCGACCTTGCTGCGCGTCAAGGCCCAGGAAGAGGCGGCGTTGGCCGATGTACGGCTGGCGCAATCCGGACATTTCCCGAGCCTGAACCTGACCGGCAGCGTCGGGCGCGAAGGCAGCAACTGGACGCCGGACAATGACCGACGCACCGTGGGCGTGACCCTGCGCATTCCATTATTCAGCGGCGGCAAGGATTACCACGAGGTTCGCGCCACGGCGTCCAGCCTGGCCGCCAGCACTGCCACGCGCCAGGACACCGAGCGTCAGGAGCGCGTGCGTCTGCGCCAGGCGCATGCGGGGCTGATCGAGGCGATCGAGCGCGAAAAGGTGGATCGCGAGTTCGTGGAAGCGGCGAAGATCCGCGCCGACATCGCCCGCAGCAAGTACAACAACGGCCTGATGTCGTTCGAGGATTGGGATCGCATCGAGAGCGACCTGATCCAGCGCCAGAGGACCGCCCTGCTGAGCGCGCGCGACCGGGTACAGGCCGAGGCCGGCTGGGAACAGACATTGGGCATTGGAGCGATACCTTGAAGATGACGATCAGGAACATGACGGCGAAAACGCGCTGGATGGTATTGGCCGGTTTGATCGCCGTGACCGCATTGACCGCGATTGGATGGCAGTGGCTGAACGGAACGGGCGAGCGGGGCGTCAGCTATCGCGTGGAAACCGTGAAGCGCGGCGACATCGAATCGGTGATCGTCAGCACCGGCGTCGTGCAACCGCGCAACCGGCTGGAGATCAAACCGCCCATCGCCGGGCGCATCGAGCAGGTGCTGGTCCGCGAGGGCGATGTGGTGCGCAAGGGCCAGGTGATCGCCTGGATGAGTTCCCTGGAACGGGCCGCGCTGCTCGATGCCGCCCGCGCCCAGGGGCCGGAGGAGGCCAAGCGTTGGGAAGATCTCTATCGGCCGACGCCCATCTTCGCGCCGCTGAATGGACGGGTGATTGCCCGCAACACGGAACCGGGCCAGACCTTCACGCCCACCGACGCCGTGTTCGTGTTGTCGGACCTGCTGACCATCAAGGCACAGGTCGACGAGACCGACATCGCGCGCATCAAGCTGCGCCAGGCGGCGCGGGTGACGCTGGATGCCTACCCGGACACGACCTTCAACGGCCAGGTGATCGAGATCGCCTTCGACGCCAAGACCGTCAACAACGTCACGACCTACACGGTCGATGTGCTGCCGCAGAAGCCACCGGCTTTCCTGCGCAGCGGCATGACCGCCAACGTCAATTTCCTGCTGGTCAGCCGCCAGGCGGTGCTGCTGGTGCCGGCCGCGGCCATCAAGGTCCGCCAGGGCGAGTCGTACCTGATGGTGCCCGGCGAAAAAGATGTGCCGGTCGAACGCGCGGTCACCATCGGTGTCAGCGACGGGCGACAGGCCGAGGTCGTCGACGGTCTGAACGAGGGCGACAAAATTCTGGTGGCCCGGCTTGGCAAGCGCAAATCCAACGCCGGCGGTTCATCGCCGCTGAATCCGTTCGGCAGCCGCAAGGGCAAGCAGTGAGACCGTGATCGAACTCCAGGACGTCGGCAAGACCTATCGCCTCGGCGACACTGAGGTGCGCGCGCTGCGCGGCGTGTCGCTGCGCATCGATCCCGGCGAGTACATCGCCATCACCGGCCCCTCCGGATCTGGAAAATCGACGCTGATGCACGTCATCGGCCTGCTGGATGTCCCCGACTCAGGCACCTACCGGTTGGCCGGCCGGGAAGTTTCAAAACTGTCGGCCGACGAATTGGCCGAGGCGCGTCGCGAAACCATCGGTTTTGTCTTCCAGCAATTCAATCTCCTGCCGCGCATCACCGCGGCCGAGAACGTCGCCATGCCGCTCATCTATTCCGAGCACCGTCTGGACCTGGCGCGGGCGCGCGAGTTACTCAAGCAGGTCGGGTTGGCTGAGCGCGCCGACCACCGCTCCAATGAACTCTCCGGCGGCCAGCAGCAACGCGTGGCGATCGCCCGGGCGCTGATCAATCGCCCGCGTGTGATCCTGGCCGACGAGCCGACGGGGAACCTCGACAGCGAGAGCCAACGCGAGATCCTGTCGGTGCTGCGCGAACTCAACCGCCAGGGAATCACGGTCGTCATCGTCACGCACGAGGAAGACGTGGCCCACGAGGCGCGTCGCCGTATCCGCATGCGCGACGGCGTGGTGGTCTCGGATGAAGGCGCGGGGCACCAGCGGACGGCGGTGGCGAGCGCGGTCGGTCATGTCTCGACCGCTCCGCGTCTGGGTTGGCTGGGCGAACTGCTCGAGCACGCCCGCCAGGGTCTGCGCGCCCTGGCCGCGAACAAGGTGCGCACCGGCCTGTCGATGCTCGGCATCCTGATCGGCGTGGCGGCGGTGGTGGCGATGCTGGCGCTGGGCAGCGGCGCCCAAAAATCCATTGAGACAAGGTTGTCCTCGCTCGGCACCAATCTGCTCATGCTCCGGCCGGGCGCCATCCGTGTCGGCGGTGTCGCCCAGGAGGCGGGGGTAACGACGCGCCTGACCCTGGAGGATGCCGCCTACATCAAGGATCGCATCCCGCAGGTCAAGGAGGCGAGCGGGGTCGTGACCGGGCGCGGGCGCGTGGTGTACCGCAATCGCAACTGGAACACGGCGGTGCTCGGAACCGGCACCGCCTATGCCTCCATGCGCAATTCACAACCAGAGGTCGGGCGGTTCTTTACCGACCAGGAGGTCGCGACGCGTACGCGTGTGGCCGTGATCGGGCTGACCGTCGCGCGCGAAGTGTTCGCTGACGACGACCCGATCGGCGAGACCATCAAGATCAACCGCATCAACTTTCGCGTCATCGGCATTCTGCCGGAGAAGGGCGCCAGCACCTTTCGCGATCAGGATGACATCATCGTTATCCCGATCACCACCGCCATGTACCGGCTGCTGGGCAAGACCTACGTCGATTACGTCGACATCGAGGTGCGCAACCCCGAGGAAATTCCGGACGCGCAGGTGGCGATCGGCGAGGCGATCATCCTGCGCCACAAGGTTCCCCCGTCGCAGCAGCAGGACGCCTTCCAGATCCGCAACCTCGCCGAGATCCAGGCGGCGCTGGCCGAGTCCAGCCAGACGATGAGCTTTCTGCTGGCGTCGATCGCGGCCATCTCGCTGCTGGTCGGTGGCATTGGCATTATGAACATCATGCTGGTGTCGGTCACCGAACGCACGCGCGAGATCGGCCTGCGCAAGGCCGTCGGCGCGCGCGCCGGCGACATCCTGTCGCAATTTCTGGTGGAAGCGGTCGTGGTCAGCGCCGTGGGCGGCCTGCTGGGCATCGCCTTCGGCTGGCTCATCACGGCGTTGATGGCGTGGCTGGCCGGCTGGAGCGTGTCAATCTCGGTGGCGGCGGCCCTGCTGGCCTTCCTGTTTTCAGCGACCATCGGCGTGATCTTCGGCATTTATCCGGCCCGCAAGGCGTCTCACCTCAACCCCATCCAGGCCCTCCGCTACGAATAAGATGGGCGCGCGGGTTGGCGCGGCGGCTTTTTTTCCGCACAATGGCGGTTGTTCAACCACCATCATAAGAAACGGATCGTCATGAATCTCCACGAGTACCAGGCCAAGGCCCTGTTCCGCGAATACGGGATAGCGGTGCCGGACGGTCGTGCCGTCTCCACGCTCGCTGAAGTAGATGGGGCGGCCGCTGCGCTCGGCGGCGATTCCTGGGTGGTGAAGGCACAGGTGCACGCCGGCGGTCGCGGCAAGGCCGGCGGCGTGAAAAAAGTCGCCGGGCGCGGAGAGCTGGCGGCGGCGGTGAAGTCGCTGCTGGGTAAACGCCTGGTGACTGCCCAGACCAATGCCGACGGCCAGCCGATCAACCAGGTGCTGATCGAAGCGCTGTCGGCCATCGACCGCGAACTTTATCTCGCCTGCCTCATCGATCGCGCCCTGGAGCGCGTGGTGTTCGTCGCTTCCAGCGCCGGCGGCATGGACATCGAAGAAGTCGCCGCCCGGACCCCGGAAAAAATCCTCAAGGCCGTCTGTGACCCGATTGCCGGTTTTCAGGCCTACCAGGGCCGCGAGCTGGGCTTCGCCATCGGGCTTAACGACAAGCAGGCCGCCGCGCTGGCCAGGCTGATGGCGTCCGTGTTCCACCTGTTCAATGCCCGCGACCTGTCGCTGGTGGAGATCAATCCGCTGGTGATCACCAAGTCTGGCGAGCTGCTGGCGCTCGATGCCAAGGTGCAGGTCGATGACAACGCGTTGTACCGGCAAAAGGCGCTGGCCGATCTGCGCGATGAGTCGCAGGATGACCCGAAGGAACGCGCCGCGCGCGAACACGATCTCAACTACGTGGCGCTCGACGGCAACATCGGTTGCATGGTCAACGGTGCCGGACTCGCCATGGCCACCATGGACCTCATCAAGCTGCACGGTGGGTTGCCCGCCAACTTTCTCGATGTCGGCGGCGGTGCCACGGCCGAGCGCGTGGCCGAGGCGTTCAAGATCATCCTGTCCGACCCGAACGTGAAGGCCATTCTCGTCAATATCTTCGGCGGCATCGTGCGCTGCGATCTCATCGCCGACGGCATCATCAAGGCGGTCCAGGAAGTGCACGTCGCCGTGCCGGTGGTGGTGCGCCTGGAAGGCACGAATGTCGACAAGGGTCGGGAGCTGCTGAAGAACAGCGGGCTCAAGATCCTCAGCGCCCCCAGCCTCACCGACGCGGCCAAGCAGGTGGTCGCAGCCGCCGGAGGTGGCGCGTGAGCGTGCTGGTCAACCGTAAGACAAAAGTGATCTGCCAGGGTTTCACCGGCAAGCAGGGCACATTCCATTCCGAGCAGGCCATCGCCTACGGCACCAAGATGGTCGGCGGCGTGACACCGGGCAAGGGCGGTCAGACGCACCTGAAGCTGCCGGTTTTCAACACAGTGAAGGAGGCGGTGGCCGTCACCGGTGCCGACGCCACCATGATCTACGTTCCGGCGGCTTATGCCGCCGACTCGATCCTGGAAGCAGCGGCGGCCGGGATCACGGTGATCGCCTGCATTACCGAAGGCATTCCCGTGCGCGACATGCGCCGCGTGAAAAACGCCCTGCGCCAGTATCACCCGCAGGTGTCGCTGATCGGACCCAACTGCCCCGGCATCATCACGCCGGGCGAATGCAAGATCGGTATCATGCCGGGAATGATCCACCAACCCGGCAAGATCGGCATTGTCTCGCGCTCCGGGACGCTGACCTATGAGGCCGTGCATCAGACCACGCAGGAAGGCCTCGGCCAGAGCACGTGCATCGGTATCGGCGGCGATCCCATCCAGGGGCTCAACTTTGTCGACTGTCTCAAGCTCTTCAATAACGATGCGCAGACCGAGGGCATCGTCCTCGTCGGCGAGATCGGCGGTCAGGCGGAAGAGGACGCGGCCGAATACATCAAGGCGCACGTACGCAAGCCGGTGGTGGCCTACATCGCCGGTGTCACCGCGCCCAAGGGCAAGCGCATGGGCCATGCCGGTGCGGTCATTGCCGGCGGCAAGGGCACCGCCGAACAGAAATTCCGCGCGCTGGAGGCGGCCGGCGTGCATACCGTGCGTTCGCCCACCGACATCGGCCGCGCCATGCGTGCCGCGCTGAGCGGCCGATGACCGAGCGGCTGCGGATCGCGCTGGGCCAGCTCAACCTGCTGGTGGGCGATCTTGATGGCAATCGCCAGCAGTTGCGCGACGCCACGCGGCGCGCCCGCGACCAGCTCAAGGCTCACGCGGTAATCCTTCCCGAACTGGCCACCACCGGCTATCCGCCGGAAGACTTGTTGTTGCGTCCCGGTTTTCTGCGCGATGCGACTGACTCGCTCGATCGCCTGATGGCCGAGGCCCAGGGCATCGATGTCATGGTCGGCCATCCATGGTTGAACGAAGGGCGACTCTACAACGCCTTGTCGGTGTTGCGCGACGGCAAGCGCAGCGCGACTTACTGCAAGCATTGCCTGCCGAATTACGGTGTCTTCGATGAGAAGCGCTACTTTGAATCGGGCACCGTGTCGTGTGTGCACGCGATCCACGGTTTTCGAACCGGACTGCTGATCTGCGAGGACATCTGGGAACCCGGCCCGGCCCGCCGGCTGGTGCAGGATCTCGGCGCCGAACTGATCGTGGTCATCAATGCCTCACCCTACCACCGCGAGAAAGGGCGCGAGCGCGAACGGATGGTCGCCGACCGCGCGCGTGAGAACGGCGTGGCGATCGTCTATCTCAATCTGGTCGGCGGTCAGGACGAACTGGTGTTCGACGGCGGTTCGTTCGTCGTGGCTGCCGACGGCAAGCTGGCGCTACGCTGCCCAAGCTTCGAATCGGGGCTGTACCTGGCTGAGTTCGAGCGCCGCGACGGTCGTGTCATGCCGGTGACGCAAGTGGTAGCCAGTCCACCGCCGGTGGAAGAAGAGGTCTATCGCGCACTGGTGCTTGGCGTGCGCGACTATATCGGCAAGAACCGCTTTGCTGGCGCCGTCATCGGTCTGTCCGGCGGCATCGATTCGGCGCTGACGTTGTGCATCGCCGTCGACGCCATCGGCGCCGACCGGGTCGAGGCGGTGATGATGCCTTCGCGGTATACCGCTGACATGAGCGTCGAGGATGCGCGCGCCCAGGCGGAGGCGCTCGGTGTTGCCTCGCGGATTATCCCGATCGAGACGATGTTTAACGCCTTTAATGACGCGCTGCGGGAGGAGTTTCGCGGCCTGCCCGCGGATGCCACCGAGGAAAACCTTCAGGCGCGTACGCGCGGCATGCTGCTCATGGCGATCTCCAACAAGACCGGCCGCATGGTGATCACCACCGGCAACAAGAGCGAGATGTCGGTCGGTTATGCAACGCTCTACGGTGACATGGCGGGCGGCTTCGCGGCGATTAAAGATGTTCCGAAAACACTCGTTTACCGGATTGCGAAATACAGGAATTCCGTCGGTTCCGTCATTCCGGCGCGCGTGTTCGAACGCGCACCGTCCGCCGAGTTGCGCCCGGACCAGAAGGATACGGATTCATTGCCACCGTACGATATCCTCGATCCGATTCTGGAACGCTACGTGGAGCGCGACCAGTCGGCGGCCGAGATCGTCGCCGCCGGCTTCGAGGCACGCACGGTGGAGCGGGTGATCGCGATGGTGGATAGCAATGAGTACAAACGCCGTCAGGCGCCACCGGGGGTGCGCATCACGCCGCGCGCCTTCGGGCGTGACCGGCGTTACCCGATTACGTCGGGTTATGGCCGGCCGGGGAAGCGCTGAGCGCTGCCGGTTTCTTCGGAGGCGGGGGTTTGACCGCCTCAACCTTGGCGAAATAGCGGCTGTTCGGAAAGTTGAGGCGTAACACGCGCAGGGTGTCGTCCTGCAGTTTCGTCAGCCGCAGCTTTTTGTAAGCCATGGCCTGGATGCCGAGTGCGTCCTCGGTGGCCGGGGTGCGCGGGAAATTTTCCAGCGTGTACTTGCAGCGGTTGAGGGTGGCGATGTAGGCGCCGCGGTTGTAGTAGAACTCCGCTACGTGCACCTCGTAGCGCGCCATGGCGTCGAACAGGTAGGCGGCGCGCTGGGCGCCGTCGTGCGCGTAGCGACTCTTCGGGAAGCGCGTGACCAGCTCACGGAAGGCTTCGTGGGCGTCACGCATGGCGCGTGGGTCGCGCTCCATGGGGTCGTCCTTGGATCCGAACAGCCAGTTGATGAAGCTGCGCTCACCGCTGAAATTCACCACGCCCTTGAGGTAGTAGGCGTAATCGACGTTCGGGTGGGTGGGATGCTGGCGGATGAAACGCTCGATGGCGGCCAGCGCCTGGGCAGGCTCGTCGTATTTGTAATAGGCGAAAGCGATTTCGAGCTGGGCCTGTTCGGCATAGCGGCCGTAGGGGAAGCGCGCCTCCAGCTTTTCGTAAAGCTTGATGGCTTCTTCCCATTCACTGTCGGACAGCCGGGTCCGGGCCTCGGTGTAGAGCTTGTCCGGCCCCCAATCCTTGGTCGGGTCGTCATTGACACTGGCGCAACCGGCCAGCCACAACAGGGCCAGCGCTACGGCAATTAGGCGGAGAAACATGGTGACGGCGATCCGGTAGAATGCGGTGGCCGGCAAGCCTACCCGAATCCCCCGTCCCCGTGAAGGCCGAGACCCTGTCCCTGAAAGAAATCACTATTACCGCCGAGCAGGCCGGGCGGCGCCTCGATCAGGCGCTGGCCGAGGCCATGCCGGGCCGCACGCGCGCGCAGATCCAGCAATGGATCGGCGACGGGCACGTGCGCATCGGCGGGCGCGAGGTCCGCAAGAGCCAGCGGGTGGCCGGCGGCGAGCGTGTGGAAATCTCAATCCCGCCGCCGCGCGAGCTCGAGGACCGGCCGCAGCCGATTCCGCTGGAGGTCGTCCACGAGGACGAGACCATTCTGGTCATCAACAAACCCCCAGGGCTGGTGGTGCACCCCGGCGCCGGCAACCGGCAGGGCACGTTGCTGAATGCGCTGCTGCATCACGCCCCGGTGCTGGCGCAGTTGCCGCGCGCCGGCATCGTGCACCGCCTCGACAAGAACACCTCCGGCCTGCTGGTGATCGCCAAGACCGAAGCGGCGCGCCAGCACCTGATCGCCCAGCTCAAGGAGCGCAGCATGTGGCGCGAGTACGTCACCATCGCGCGCGGCGAGCTCATCACCGGGCGAACCATCGACGCCGCCATCGGCCGGCATGCGCACGACCGCAAGCGCATGGCCGTGACCGAACGCGGCCGCCCGGCCATCAGCCATGTGCGCGTGCTGAAAAAATACCGCGGCTTCACGCTGTTGCAGGTGCGCCTGGAAACCGGCCGCACCCACCAGATCCGCGTGCACCTCGCCCACGTGCGCCACCCGGTGCTGGGCGACCCGGTCTACGGCGGCCCGCTGCGCTTTCCGGTGGGCGCGTCGGCGACGCTGCGCACGCTGATGCAGGATTTCCGGCGCCAGGCCCTGCACGCCGTGAAGCTCGGACTGGTCCACCCCGCAACCGGCGTCGCCATGCAGTGGACAGCATCGGTCCCGAAAGACATGCATGAGTTGATGGAGGCGTTGGCGGGGGAGAAGTAGGGCGCTGCGCGTGAGAGGTTTTTTCTCCTCTCCCTTCGGGAGAGGATTAAGGTGAGGGGGGAGCTTGTCATTCCCGCGACGGCGGGAATCCAGCATTCCCCTCCCCTTCAGGGGGAAGGTGAGGATGAGGGTGGGGTAAAAGTTGCAAGGTTGGGCCTTGGCCCGACGTGTTGGAGGAAGCGCCCTGCGGGCGCGATGTAAACATTACTTGCGGGTGGCTGACCCGCGGCAGGTTACTTTCTCTTGCTGTGTCCAAGAGAAAGTAACCAAAGAGAAGGACACCCCCGATGCCGCACGGTTCTTGTGCTCCGCGGCTTTGGGACCCGCGCTGTCCCACGCGACTCCTGTCGCGAGGGACAGTTGCCCACGTCCTGTGGGCGACCCCTGCGGGGCGCATTCCCAAAGCCTTGCGGTGCTCAGGCGCGGCATAGGGGGTTGAACGTCAAAACCAACCAGCGCACGATGTCAGCGGTAGTCTGCCTTTGCAGGGTACTGTTATTGGGAAATCACTGCAAAAACAACAACCAAAGGCATCATGTCGAAAAACTTCAACGGGATTAGGCAGCACGCTATGTTTCCCGGTAAATTACAGCATGCTGTCTAATACACTGTTGGGCGGCACGAAGAAATGGAGGTTACATGCGTAGTCTGATTCTGTTGGCAACACTTCTCCCCGCCGTTGCTTTCGCGCAGTCCCTTCAAGACAAGCTGTTTCAAAGAGCTCTGGAAGGAACCAAGTGCGAACAGGTACCGAATAACGGCCGGTACTGCACATACAAGTTTGGGTCCACTGTCGAGGTCGGGATCAAAGACGTCGGCGGTACCGATACGGTAGTTGGTTTTCACAACTCAAACATCAAAAACGAGTTGTATGCGGTTCTCTACTTTGGCTGTGTCGTCATTGTTCCTGGCGAGGCGCATCCAAGAAACTACGACATCAACTATGGCGTCCACATCTCACCTAAAACTGGGCTCGTCTACAAGACGTCCGCGGAATGTCGGCAGTCGCTGAAATAGAGATGCCGCCCAACAACCGCTTCCACTGGACGGCGTCGCTAACGCGCCGCCGCCAGTGAAGCGGGCCGTTGGGTGTCACTGTAAATATGGCCTTCGAAGAAATCTTCACCACGTCAGCCGTGTCCGTCGGACTTTTCGCCGCTGCCTTGTGGCTTGGCCGAACATGGATTGTGGCCCGGCTTACAGCAGATATCCGGCTGGATAATGACGCAAAGCTTGAGGAGCTGAAGTCGCAGCTACAAAGAGCTAACTCCACGCTAAGTGATATGACTTTGGCCGGCCATACCGCCTATTCACAATCTCAAGTCGCCATCTTGCCTCACAAAATTAGGGCGATAGAGACTGTTTGGAATTCAGTTTTAGCTTGGAACGATATGTCCGCCGCCGCCATGTTCGTGGCAGTGCTTCCAATTGATTGGGTGCGAAAGTACGGATCAGACCCTTCAACAAAAAGGAATTTCGAGATTCTGTTAAAGAATCCCGAGCATCTAGCGTTCCTTAAGAAGCGAAATGAAACTGAATTGGCTCGACCGTTTATTTCTGACCGAGGCTGGGCTCTATATGCCGCCTATAGCGGTTTCTATATGTCGCGCGTCACAAAGGCATCAATGCTTCTTTTTCCGTCTATGGATCACGCCGAAATCTGGAAGAGAGTAAACGAACGGCAATTGGTTAAAGCATCAGCGCCCGCGGACATCCTTAATTTGTACGATGCGAATGTACTCGAAGGAACGAACGCTTTCCTCAAGTACCTCAAAGATGAAATGATTGCTGAGTTTAGAGCTGAGCTCTCAGGAGCCCGGGATAGTAAGAGCGCGGTATCCAACGCCGCCGTGATCTTAGATGCAGCAGAAACACTCGTTCAAAGCTCCACGCAAAAGCCAGAGAATCCACTGGACAAGCTATTGGTGCAACCAAATTGACACCCAACAACCGGCTCGTGCGGACGCCGGGGACAACGCGCCATGTTTCCTGATACTTTTGTGGCCGGCGCCGCACACCCGGAACGTTAGGTTTCAATACGGGTAAGTCCAATGCTTCATCCTAGCGAGTTTCAGGTCAATGAAGCCTGGATAGTGTTCAGGCTAAACGAGGCTCCGATTTCCACTGAAACAGATGGTGACTTTAACGTTATCGCCCTCATGGACGCGGCGAGTTGTTTTATTCTTGGCGCGGAATTCGTGCCCGTCACTTCCGCCGAGCCATCGGCAATGGAGGCCAAGCGATTAATAAAGTGCGGTAAATCTCACAAACAGCAGCTACCCAAGACGCTCTACATTCCGGAAAATCAGGCAGCCGATATCCTGTGTACCGAAGCAGAACGAAACGGCATCGTGGTTGTCCGCGTTCCAGAGGAGCAGCTTTTGGTTTTCATCGGCGAAGCCCGTGAGGGATTGAAAGACCATATGGGCGGAGGTAGCGTCCAGTGAAACCTAACAAGCGTGGAGTTGGACTCGCTACGTCGGCTCTTCGCGCCGCCTTCGCTCGCCACCCAAGCGAGTCGTTAAGAGCACCATGAACAAACACCTATGCCCAAGCTGCGGTGAGCCGTTGATTACGGTGTGGCAGAAGCTGTGGCTTGGGCCGTTGAGGAAGATTGAGTGCAAAAATTGTGGTGCGACTGTCACAGTGCCCATGCTCAAAGGTCTGTTGGTCATTGGCATCGGGTCATTGACTCCCTGGGTATTTGGTTTTCTCGCGTTTAGTGTTGTTCCCAAGCCGGCCAGCGCGGTGGTTTTCGTTGCCAGTTTCCTTTCCGGTTTTATCCTGGGCTCGGTGTTGTTTTTCTGGTTCTACAATCGATACGTGCCGTTGGTGATTAAGCGCGTTGGGTAGCCGGTTCTTGCCGACGCCCGGCGTGACATGGCGCAAGCGACGTTTGCTGCTAATATCTCTACATCGTTTGGCTACGCAGGAGACGGGCCATGGGAAAAATCGAGAAAATTGAGCAGCAGATTGAGACGCTCACGGCGCAGGAACTCGCGGAGTTTCGTCGCTGGTATCGTGAATTCGATGCCGAGGCCTGGGACCGCCAGATTCAGGATGATATTCAGGCGAACAAGCTGGATGTCGTTGCCGAAGAGGCGATTAAGGCATATCAAACCGGAAAGGCGCGCGAGATTTGAGGCACCTTGCCTCACCCCGGTTCTGGGACTGTTATCGCCATCTCCCCGAGCCAGTACAGAAACTGGCTGATCGCAATTTCGAGCTGTTGAAAGCCAACCCGCAGCATCCTTCCCTTCATTTCAAGAAAATTGGCCGCTACAGATCGGCGCGCGTGGGAATCCACTTTCGGGCGCTCGGCGTCGAGGTGCCGGACGGCGTGCTCCGGTTCTGGATTGGCAGCCATTCCGACTACGACAAGCTTCTGGGCTGAACAGAAAAATCGTCTACCCACATGAGCAGCAATTTTGAATTTATCCACCCCGACTGGCCGGCACCGGCGCAGGTCCGCGCCCTGACCACGACGCGCGTGGGCGGCTTCAGCGCCGGCGCCTTTGCCTCGTTCAATCTCGGCGATCACGTCGGCGATGACGCGGAAGCGGTGCAGCGCAATCGTGCGCAGTTGCGGGAACAGTTCGGCATCCCGGAACCGTCGTGGCTGAAGCAGGTGCACGGGACGGATGTGGTCGAGGTCTCGTTTGGCGAGGCCGGCCATGTGGCGGATGGCGGCTTTACCGAAATGGCCGGCACCGTGTGTGCCGTACTCACGGCGGATTGTCTGCCGGTGTTTCTCTGCGATCGCGCCGGGTCGCGGGTGGCCGTGGTCCACGCCGGCTGGCGCGGGCTGGTGAATGGCGTCATCGAGGCGGGCGTGCTGGCGTTGCGCACGCCGAGTGATGAGTTGCTGGCCTGGCTGGGTCCGGCCATCGGGCCGGAATTTTATGAAGTCGGCGATGACGTGCGTAACGAATTTATGGCCGTCGACGCGGAGGCGGAAAGCGCCTTCCGCGCGCGAGGGCAGGGCAAGTGGCTGGCGGACATGTACGCATTGGCGCGCCAGCGCCTGAATGCCATCGGCGTCGAGTCCGTCCACGGCGGTGACCGCTGTACTTACCGGGAGCAGGAACTTTTTTTCTCCTATCGCCGCGACGGTACCACCGGTCGCATGGCCTCGCTGATCTGGATTGACCCGGGCTGACAGCGACGACCGTAGCCGGTTGAGGTATGATCGACCGCTTCCCCCGACATCACATATATTGAAAGAAGAATGGAAAGCCCGTTGCTCTGGATCGTGGCCTTCACCGCGCTGGGCGGCGTGCTCAGCGTGCTCGGCGCGGCCGTGTTCCTGCTGCTGCCCGATGGCTGGATCCAGCGTCTGTTGAGTCCGCTGGTGAGCTTTGCCATCGGCGCGTTGCTGGGCGCGGCGTTTCTGGCGTTGTTGCCGCATGCCTTCGAGGCGGCCGGCAGCGATGCTGCGCACCGGATTCCGCTGGTGGTGCTGGGTGGCGTGCTCGGATTCTTCCTGCTGGAAAAACTGGTGCTGTGGCGGCACTGCCATTCGCACGAATGTGAAGTACATGGGGCCGAGCACGAGCGTGGCCACCCGTCCTCGGGCCAGTCGCACGACGGCAGTGCCCGTGCTGCCGGCAACCTGATCCTGATCGGCGATGGTATCCACAACCTGGTGGACGGCGTGCTGATCGCCGCCGCCTTCCTGACCGATGTGCATCTCGGCATCGTTACCAGCCTTGCCGTCATCGCCCATGAGATCCCGCAGGAGCTGGGCGACTTCGCCATTCTGCTGCACAGCGGCTACAGCCGTGCGCGGGCGTTGCTGTATAACGTTCTCACCAGCCTGACGACCGTGATCGGCGGCGTCGTGGCCTATTTCTCGCTATCGTTTGCGCAGGGCGTCGTGCCTTATGTGTTGGCGATCGCGGCGGCGAGTTTTATCTATATCGCCGTCGCCGACCTGATTCCCAGCCTGCACAAACGTCCGGAACTGCGCGACACGCTCCAGCAGGTGGTGCTGATCCTGCTCGGTGTCGGCATCATCGCCATTGCGCACGGGACTCTGCACTGATCGGTAGGGGGTGGGTCATGAAACACTGGTACATGCTGACGCTGGTCGGCCAGGATCGACCCGGGATCGTGGCGGCACTGGCTGACGCGCTGTTTCGTGCCGGCGCCAACCTCGGCGAGGCTTCGATGGTGCGACTTGGCGGTAATTTCACCATCATGATGATGGCGGAAACGGAAATGAGCGATGCATCCCTGCGCCATGCGCTGGAACCGGAGATCCGCCAGTTTGGCCTGCATACCCACATCGATGCCATTGAGGGAAAACTGCACCAGCATTTGACGCCGAACGTGCAGGTGACGGTGCACGGCGCCGACCGGCCCGGCATCGTCGCGCAGGTGACGGCGGCGCTGGCCGCCGCCGGTTTCAATATCCTCGATCTCGACTCCGACGTTGGCGGCAGTAGCGAACATCCGATCTACGTCATGGCCATCGATGGACATGTGGCCGGCGGCGCCAGCGCCCTGGACAAGCCGCTCGCCGCCCTGCACGCGAACGGGATCGACGCCAAGGCCGTGTCGATCGACACCCTGGTCGGCTGACGCATGGCGATTCTTCCGGTCCTCGTCTATCCCGACGAGCGCCTGAAGCGCGTGGCCGAACCGGTGACGGCATTCGATGCCCGCTTGCACAAATTCCTCTCCGACTTCAACGAGACCCAACGCGCCGCGCCCGGGTGTGTCGGCCTGGCCGCCCCGCAGGTCGGTTGCCCGCAACGCATCGCGCTGGTGGATGTGTCGGCGCGGCCGAACACGCCAAACAATGGACGTTTGCTGCTGATCAACCCGGAGATTATCGAACGGGGAGGGGAGACCATCGGTCGCGAAGGCTGCCTGTCGGTGCCGGATTACACCGGCAACGTGGCACGCGCCGAATGGATACGCCTGCGATCCCGGGATGAGCACGGCGCGCCGCGCGAATATCGTTGCCAAGGGTACGAGGCGCGCGCGGTGCTGCACGAGCTCGATCACCTCGACGGACTTCTGTTTCTTGACCGGCTGGTGAGTCGACGCGACCTGTTCCGGCGCAGGGTTTACCAGAAATGAGCTCGTGCCGGCAGTGGATACCGATCGCCTTGCTCGGCCTGTCTTTTGTAATGCCGGCGGTAGGCGACCCCGGTTATCTGAAAGATCTGATCAGTCGTTCGCAACAGCTGCGCCTTGCCGACCATCCCGAATGGCACAGGTTGCTGCACTACCAGCCGAGGGCCTTCGGCCGCGGTGTCGAGAGCCTCAACGACGATCCGGCATTCTTCAACGCGCCGGACGGCCGGCGCAATCCTCAAACAGAACTGGCGGCGACGCTGGCCGCCTTCTTTGTGCCAGGCGCGGAGAATGAACGCGAGCAGCCCGCGCAGTGTCGTTTCATCGCCCGTTATGCCTGGCTGAAGGAACGACTGGCCTTCGACCCGGCGCGTCTGCCCGAGGCGCCGTGCCGGCGTTTCCGGGCATTCCGCGAGGCGCTCGACCCGCAGGGCGCGACACTCATTTTTGCGTCCGCCTTTCTCAATAATCCGGCGTCGATGTTCGGACATACCCTGCTGCGCCTCGACCGGCGCGGTCAGGACGAACGCACGCGCCTGCTGGCGCCGACCGTCAACTACGCCGCTCATGCCACCGATCCAATCGGTTTGCGTTACGCCTGGAAGGGGCTGACCGGCGGGTATCACGGCCGCTTCACGCTCTCGCCCTATTTCGAGAAGGTGCGCGACTACAACGATCTTGAGCACCGCGATCTGTGGGAGTACCGCCTGACGCTCACGCCGGCGGAGCTGGATCGGCTGGTCCGGCATCTTTGGGAGCTGCTGCCGACGTACTACGATTACTATTTCTTCGACGAAAACTGTTCCTACCACCTGTTGGCGCTGTTGGAGGTAGCACGTCCGGGCCTGCGCCTGACCGATCGTTTCCATGCCTGGACCATACCCTCCGATACCATTCAGGCGGTGAGTCGAACTCCCGGGCTGGTGGATGAAGTCATTTACCGCCCGTCCACGGCCAGCCGCCTGCGCGATCGCATGAAACGCCTTTCCACCGGCGAGCGCGAGCTGGCGCGTGCGCTGGGGGAGGGGAGACGACCGGCGGACGATGTCGAATTGATGGCGCAACCGCCGGTCACCCGGACCGCGGTGCTCGATGCTGCCACGGCGCTGGTGAGCTACCGGCAGGAGCGACAGATCGTTGCGACCGCCGAGGGCGAACGTTTGTCGTCGTCGTTGCTGTTGGTTCGTTCGCGCGTCGACGACATCGGCCCGCCGCCATCGGTACCGGCGCCGGACAGCCGGCCCGATCGCGGGCACGACAGTACCCGATTAATGTTGTCCACCGGCCGCGACCACGGACAGTCCTTCACGCAGATCGAATGGCGCGCCGGCTATCATGACCTGCTCGACACGTCCCGCGGTTTCGAACCGGGTGCGCAGATCGAGGTGCTGCGTATTGGCATCCGCCATCGTGAGGATGGCGAGACCCGTCTGCAAGAACTGGACGTGTTGAACGTGCTTTCATTGCCCGCGTTTGACGAGACCATCCGCACCTGGGCCTGGCGCATGCAGGCCGGCTGGCAGCGGTCGCCTGTCCCGGGCGAGGGCGATCCGCTGGTGTTTCGTTTTCGCATGGGTGGCGGCATGGCCTTCGGCAGCGCCCGCTCGAATCCCTATGCGATGCTGGAAGGCGCGCTCCAGGCCAACCCGCGCTACGAGCCGGACTGGATCGCCGGCGCCGGGCCCGCCATCGGCTGGGTGGTGGAACCGGCCCACGGCTGGCGCGTGCACGCTTGGGCGCGCCGCCTGCGTTTCACGGACAACCCGCACCACGAAGAACGCGAGGCGATGCTGGCGGTGCAGGTGAGCGGCTGGCGCAATCACGGACTGCGGCTGGAAGCCGGCCGGCGCGCGTCGTTCGATCGGGGCGGTCGGGTCGCAACCCTCGGCTGGCTTTACTATTATTAAAACCTGTCTCAAAAATGCCAATACCACGAACCGCGGATAAACGCGGAATTGGATGGATAAGCGCAGATAATTCAAATCTGCGTTTATCTGCGCATTCCTTTTGCGTTCATCCGCGTTCCAGGTTCTTATCAGTTTTTTAAGACAGCTTCTAATGACATGAAACGCCACACCGTCGTCGTCCTGCTGTGCCTGTGGCTGGCCGGTTGCGCGGGGCAGTTCTTCCATCCGATGGCGCGCCACGTCAACCTGCCGTCCGATCGCGGGCTGGCCTATGAGGATGTGTGGCTGACGGCGGCCGATGGCACGCGCCTGCACGGCTGGTTTCTGCCGGCGCGGGGAGAGGCGCACGGCACGGTGTTGTTCCTGCACGGCAACGCCGAGAACATCAGCACCCACATCGCCAGCGTCGACTGGCTGCCGGCCCGGGGCTATCACGTCTTGTTGATCGACTACCGCGGCTTCGGCGCCTCGCACGGCACGCCCTCGGTGGAAGGAGCGTTGCAGGACATCGATGCCGCCCTGCGCTGGCTGCTGGCGCGGCGCGATATCGACCGGCGACGGATCGTCGTCTTCGGCCAGAGTCTCGGTGCGTCACTGGCGATTTATTACGTGGCTCACAGCGAGCACCGACAACACATCCGCGCGCTGATCGCCGACTCCGCCTTTGCCAGCTACCGCGACATCGCCCGCGAGAAACTGGCGGACTTCTGGCTGACCTGGCCGTTGCAGGTGCCATTGTCGTGGACGGTCGGCGACCGCTACGGCCCGATCCATTCGGTGGCACGTCTCCCGCCGGTGCCCGTGCTGTTTATTCACGGCGGGCGCGACCGGATCATTCCGGCCGATCACAGTCGGCGTTTGCATCGGGCGGCGGCCGATCCCAAGGCGCTCTGGATCGTCCCGGACGGAAACCACATCGACGCCCCGCAGCGCCCGGAGATCCGGGAGAGGTTGCTAGAGTACCTTGAGATGTGGCTAAAGATTTCGCCGTCGCGGCCGATAGACTAAAGCGAA
>CAKKRZ010000088.1:26895-32193 GCA_919902925.1 Acidiferrobacterales bacterium
CCGAAGGGCACCACCTCGATGAAGTCGTGGATTTCGCCATCGCCGATACCGTGGCTACGCATGCGCGTGCGGCACATCTTGATCTCCACCACGCCGGCGGCGTTGAGACGGCGCGCGCGGTCGACGATGGCCTTGTAGCGGTGGTAGTTCCGCTGCCGGAAGAACTCCACTTCCGGGCCGTGCAACACCAGGGCGATACCGCTGCCGGTGGGGGTGGGCCGCTCGCGGGCGAGTTTTTCCGCGCGCGTGAGCAACCGGTCGATTTCATCGGCGCTGTGGAGGACAATGCTGAAAACGTATCGATTCGCCGTCTGCGCCGGCAACGAAGGGTGTTCGAAGCCGGGTTGCGTCTGGGGCGTGGCGCCGCCCCGTTGCGTGAACCACAGCAGGACCACGGCCGCGGCCAGCAGGACGGCGACGGCACTGCTGACAAGAATGATCCGGTTCATGGGCGCACCATTGGTCGGCCAGTATATCCAAATTGTCTTGTCCGGACCCAGGCCGGACAATCCGGTGCTATGCCAAAGGCTCAGGGGTAAAAGGAAAAAAGCGATGTTTCGGGATTCTGGATCGTCAGAGCGGCGCCATCGGTTCCCGGCGCGAACCGTGGCAATCGGGGCCGGCGTGTTGGCGTCCACGATCGTCTCGACGGCGGCGGCCGACAACGGCTTGGCCGGCGGCGGTCTGGAATGGCCCCTGGCATTCGGTGCGCTGCTGATCGCGACGGCCGCGCTGGCGGTGTACGCCTGGCGGATACGAATGCGCTGGAAGCTGCTGTCGCGGAAATACCGGGCACTGAAGCAGGAGTATTCGGGTTCCGCCCACGCCATGCAGAAACGGTCGGCCACCGACGGCCTGACCGGCCTGGCCAACCGTCGCAGCTTCGACGAGGCCATCGAGCACGAGTGGCAGCGGTCGCGGCGACATCGTGAAACGCTCGCGCTGTTGATGATCGATATCGATCACTTCAAGAAGCACAACGACAACCACGGACACCAGGCCGGTGACGAATGCCTGCGCCTGGTGGCGCGGCTACTGGCGTCCACGGCGCGCCGCGCCGGTGACCTGCCGGCGCGTTATGGCGGCGAGGAATTCGTGGTGTTGCTGCCGGCTTCGTCCATCGAAGGAGCGGTGGCCCTGGCCGAGCGGATCCGCGTGGCTATCGAGCAGTTGCGCCTGCCGTACCTGGAAACATCCGCCGGCCGTCATGTATCCGTGAGCATCGGCGTGGCGGCCTGTGTGCCGGACCACAAGGCCACGCCGTCGTCGCTGGTGGCGGCCGCCGATGAGGCGCTCTATCAAGCCAAGGCCGTGGGCCGCAACCAGGTGATCGTGGCCAGCGCGGCGCTCGCGGAAAATACCTGATCAGGAAGGATTGAAGCGCAGCGACAGGTCGACCGCGCGCACGTGCTTGGTGATGGCGCCGATGGAGATGCAGTCGACGCCGGTGTCGGCCACCGCGCGGACGTTGTCGAGGGTGATGCCGCCACTGGCCTCCAGCCGTGCACGCCCGCCGTTTTCCGCCACGGCTTCGCGCAGGCGCTTCAGGCTGAAGTTGTCGAGCAGCAGCCGGTCGGTGCCGGCGGCCAGCGCCTCGCGCAACTGCTCCAGCGTCTCCACTTCGACCTCCACGGTCGTGCCTGTCGGGGCCTGCGCGCGCGCGGCCTGCACGGCGGCGGAAACGGAGCCGGCCGCGCTGATGTGGTTTTCCTTGATGAGGATCGCATCGTACAGACCCATGCGATGATTTTGTGCGCCGGCGCAGCGCACGGCGTACTTCTGGGCGGTACGCAGCCCGGGCACGGTTTTGCGGGTATCGAGAATGACGGCACGCGTGCCCGCGACCGCATCGACGTAGTGACGGGCCGTGGTGGCCGTGCCGGAGAGCGTTTGCAGGAAGTTCATGGCCGTGCGTTCGCCGGTCAGCAGCGCGCGCGCCGGGCCTGCGAGCGCGCACAGAATCTGGTTGGCCTGCAAACGGTCGCCGTCGCGCGTACTCCAGTCGATGCGCACGCTGCTGTCGAGCTGTCGAAACACTTCGTCGAACCAGGCCGACCCGCACAGAATGGCTGCTTCGCGGGTGATGAGTTGCGCGCGTACCCGCGCGCTGCGCGGGATCAGGCCGGCGGTCAGATCGCCGTCGCCGATGTCCTCGGCGAGTGCGCGCTTTACCGTAGCGGCCAGGTCCGCCGGCAGATCAGAAGAGGTCACGGTTGAGCAGCAGATGGACCCAGATCGAGGCGGCGTAGCCGAGTGCAATCGCCCAGGTCCACTTCAGATGGGAGAAGAAGGTGTAATAGCCGCGCGCCTGTCCCATCAACGCCACGCCGGCCGCTGAGCCAATCGACAACAGTGAACCGCCAACACCGGCGGTCAGTGTCACCAGCAGCCACTGGCCGAGCGTCATGTCGGGGTTCATGCTGAGCACGGCGAACATGATCGGGATGTTGTCGACGATGGCCGACGCGAGACCGACCAGGATATTGGCGGCGGTGGCGCCGAGTTCGCCGTACAGGGCGGTCGACGCGACCGACAGGTAGCCGAGCGCACCGAGACCGCCGACGCACAGGATGACGCCGTAGAAGAACATCAGCGTGTCCCATTCGACGCGCTTCATGCTGATATAGATGTCGAATGGTTTGGTCGCCGGTTTCCAGTGCTCCGGAGCCGACAGGCCTTCCGCGGCCAGTTCCGGCATGGGTTGGCGCAATTCATTGCGGCGGATGAAGTAGCCATGCAGCTTCAGGATGCCGAGGCCGGTCATCATGCCGAGGAAGGGCGGCAGGTGCAGGTAATGGTGCATCAGCACCGTCATCGCAATCGTCAGGAGGAACAGGCCGGTGACGACGTAGCCACCGACCTTCACCCGGAAGAGATCGGCTGACACCGACGGTCTTCCCTTGGGTATGGCGAAGGCCATGATCGTCGCCGGCACCAGCCAGTTGACCAGCGACGGGATGAACAGCGGCAGGAACTGCTCGAATTTCACCACACCCTTCTGCCAGACCATGAGTGTGGTGATGTCGCCGAACGGCGAGAACGCGCCGCCGGCGTTGGCGGCCACCACGATGCTGATGCAGGACAGGGCGATGAAGCGCGGATTGCCCGCGCCCACGGCCAGCGTCACCGCGGCCATGACCAGCGCGGTGGTGAGGTTGTCGGCGAACGGCGAGATAAAGAAGGCGAGCAGCCCGGTCAGCCAGTAGATGCTGCGCAGCGAGAACCCCGAACGGATCAGCCAGCTGCGCAGCGCCTTGAAGACGTTGCGTTCATCGAGCGTGTTCACGTAGGTCATGGCCGCGAGCAGAAACAGCAGCAGCTCGGCGTATTCGAGCAGGTTGTGACGCAGCATTTTGGTCGCCGCTTCCGATTGCCCGATCGTGCCATAGGCGAGCGCCACCACCACCCAGATGGCGCCGGCCGCGACCAGCACCGGCTTGGATTTGCGCAGGTGCATGAACTCCTCGCCGATCACGGCCGCATAGGCGACGATGAACAGCGTCAGGGCGATCAGCCCCCAGGTGGTGGCGGTGAAATCATGCGCCTCGCCGGCGGCCCAGGCGGGCGCGGCGAGCAGCAGCAGCGGGAGCGAGCACAACAAGCGGCGAGCGATGCGCATAGCGGATTCTATATACAGAGTGTTGCCGGTCGTGGCCAGTCCGGATCGGGATTTCCCACAACGGACAGGGTATTTTAATGCGTCGAAAATCGTTGACATGTCCCTTTGATCGGTTATTCTCCCGGGCGGAATTCGACGGGGTGTCCATGTCCAAGCAAGCTGCGCAAGAAACGGCGACCGCATGAATGCCGACATGGCCAGGGGCCTTCCTGACGAGTGGCTGCGCTTCGCCCGGTTTTTTTCCGCGCTCGGCGACACCACCCGTCAACAGATCATTCTGTTGTTCGATCCGGGCGAAGAGATCTGCGTCAACGACATCGCCCAGTTGTTCCACCTCAGCCGCCCGGCGATCTCTCATCACCTCAAGGTGCTGCGTGAGGCCGAGTTGCTGGTCTGCGAGAAGCGCGGCAAGCAGGTGTACTACCGCGTCAATTATCCGCTCTGCGCCGACGTACTGCAGACCGTTCATGCCTTCGTGGCCACGCGTGTTGAGCGCAGCGCCGGGCCGGCGCACGCATCCTGAAGTCGCGCCGGTTCCGGAGTCATCGTCTGAGCCCGCCACGTCTGCCCCGAGCCTCCAATCGCGAGATCTTCGCGTGGGCGATGTACGACTTCGCCAACTCGGGTTACACCACGGTGGTTCTGACCGCCGTGTTCAACGCCTACTTTGTCGGCGTGGTGGCGGCGGGTGCCGGCATCCGTTCGGACACTTTTTTGTGGACGCTGGCCACCAGCGTCGCCAACGCGCTGGTACTGCTGACCGCACCGGTGATCGGCGCCATGGCCGATCATGGCGCGCACAAGAAACGTTTCCTGGCGATCTCCACGGTCGGTTGTGTGATCTCGACCGCCGCGCTGGCCACGGTCGGCGCTGGCGACATTGCGCTGGGCATGACGTTGCTGGTGCTGTCGGCATTTTTCTTTCACACCGGTGAAGACCTGATCGCCGGTTTTCTGCCGGAGATCGCCAGACCATCCGATATGGGGCGCATCTCCGCCTATGGCTGGTCGCTCGGCTATCTCGGCGGTTTGGCCGTGCTGGGTCTGTGCCTGGGTTACATCCAGCTGGCCGGCCAGCGCGGTGTCGCCGTCAACGATGCCGTGCCCGCGACCCTGTTGATCACGGCCGTCGCCTTCGCGTTGGCGGCGCTGCCGACCTTTCTGTGGTTGCGCGAGCGCGCCGTCCCGCAACGGTTGCCGCGCGGCCAGTCCATTTTCGCGCTCGGCTGGTTGCGCGTGCGCGATACCCTCACACATCTGCGCCGCCACCGCGATCTGTTCCGTTTCCTGGTCGCGCTCACCCTCTACTACAGCGGCATCTACGCGGTGATCGTACTGGCGGCGGTGTACGCGCAGAAGGTTATGCACTTTACCGTTATGGACACGCTGCTCCTGATCCTGGTGGTCAACCTGACGGCGGCCATCGGTGCCTTCGCGTTCGGCTGGTTTCAGGACCGTATCGGTTTGCAGCGCACGCTGGTGTTCACACTGGTGCTGTGGATTGTGGCCGTGTTTACGGCCTGGGCCTCGGACACCCGCGCCGTGTTCTGGCTGGCGGCGAATCTGGTCGGCATCGCCATGGGGTCCAGCCAATCCGCCGGCCGCGCGCTGGTCGGTGTGTTCACGCCCAAGGCACGCACGGCTGAATTTTTCGGCCTGTGGGGCGTGGCCGGCAAGCT
>CAKKRZ010000088.1:32293-44619 GCA_919902925.1 Acidiferrobacterales bacterium
ATCAACCGGCTGTTCTGCCGCCGTTACCATCGGCTGCGTCATGGAAGACTCGTCATACCGGCCAGTGGCGCGGCGATCGTGGCCTGCAATCATGTTTCCGGGCTCGACCCGCTGCTGCTGCTGGCCGCCGCGCGCCGGCCGTTGCGTTTTCTGATCGCCCGCGAATGGTACGACCTCTGGTTTCTGACCTGGCTGTTCCGGGCGGTCGGCTGCATCCCCGTGGAACGCACCCGCAATCCGCGGGCCGCCTACCGGGCGGCACGCGAGGCGCTCGCGCGCGGCGAGGTGGTGGCGTTGTTCCCGCACGGGCGCATCGCCCTCGACGGCGAACACCCGCCGCTCAAGCGCGGTGCGCTGGTGCTCGCCCGGCTGAGTGGGGCGCCGGTGGTGCCGGTGCGGCTGGAGGGCATCCGCGGCCAGGGCCGGGTTCTGCCCGCTGTCTGGTCCCGGTCGCGGGCCCGGTTGCGATCTTTTCCTGCCTTATACTATTCCGCTGATGAACCCGACCGGTTGCTGGAGCGCCTGGGCCGCTTGCTGAGCGGCCGCGCATCCGACGCGTGAATCCCGATTCCCTGAAGCGGCCATCGGCGCGCCACCGTTTCCCGGTGGCCGTCCGGCTGTTCGCCATCCTGCTGCTCTGGACGACAAACGCCGCCGCGGATGAACATGTCTGGCTGATCGGCGGCGGCAATAACCGCCGGAGTTCCGAGGCGCAGATCGAACAGAACATCATCTGGGCGGCGCGCACACTGCAATCGCTTCCCGGCCGTCGCCGGCTGCACCTCTATTTCACCGACGGTCACGATCCCGGCCACGACATCAAGGAGATCGTGCCGGCCCGCGATCCATCGCTCGAGCCGCTGTCGCGCCTGTACGAGTTTGGGCGCCGCCACGTCGTGATCACGCGCAACCATCGTGTGCCTGGCGTGCTCGGCGGCACCGCCCGCGACCAGCTGGAGCCGGCGCTGGAGCGGGATTTCCGAAACCTTCACGCCGGCGATCGCCTGCTGCTGGTGTTTAACGGACACGGCACGCCCGCCCGGCGCGGATTCGAACAGCACCGCCTGTGGCTGTGGAACGACACCTGGTTCGAGGTGCGCGATCTGGACCGGTTGCTGTCGCAGCTACCCGACGGCGTGAGTGCACGATTCGTTCTTACCCAATGCTACGCTGGCGGGTTCGCGCGCCTGGTTCATCCGCGCGCCGCCAACACGCTCGAACTGACCAAGGGTGAGCGTTGCGGTTTCATGGCCTCTGCCGATGACCAGCCGGCGGAAGGGTGCTCGGCCTCGGTCGATGTCGGCCAGTACCGGGATTACTCCACCTATTTCTTCGCCGCCCTGGCCGGCCGCGCCCGTGACGGCGGGCCGTTACTGCGCTCGCCGGACCTGGATCGCGACGGTAAGGTCAGCCCGTACGAGGCGCACCTGTACGCGATGGTGGCCGCCTTCAGCGCCGACGTGCCGCGCGCGACCAGCGAGGATTTTCTGGATCGTTGGCAACAGGGCCTGTTTCGCTGGCGCGGCCGCGGCCATGACGTGGTGCAGACCGGCAATGTCTACGGACGGCTGGCGGTTGAGCTGGCGCGCCGTGCCGAGCTTGATCTGCAAAGCAATAGCTTCGAACAGCTGTGGCTTCAGCAGCGCGTCATCGAGTCGCAGCGCGTGCGCCGTTACCGTCTTGAGTTGAAGCGCCTCGAGCGACAGATTGCCGACGTGCAGGCGAAAATCATCCGTGACGCGGAGAAAGACTATCCCGGGCTGCGGAAGCAGGCCGGGAAAATAGGTTTCACGGTGCCGGCCAGCCTGCGCGAGGCGGTCGCCCGAATTCGCCGCCACTCGCAGTACCCGGCGCTGGTCGAGGCCCAGAACCGCGAGGATGCGGGGGAGCTGAAGCTGCTGGACCACCAGCGTCGCCTGGCCCGGTTGGAGCGGGTCGACCGGTTGCGCAAGCTGTCCCTGTGGCTGCACCACTTCGAATCCACAGCCTCGGAACCGGAAAAGACCGCCTACCGGCGGCTGCTGAACTGCGAAAAGCGGCCGCTGGGTGGCCCATGACCTTGAAAAATCAGGGTGAAGCCCCCCATAGTGCTGGCAAGCGAGCGAACGAGAACCCGCCATGCGCATGGACAAGCTGACCACCAAATTCCAGCAGGCCCTGGCCGAGGCGCAGAGCCTGGCGCTGGGCCGCGACCACCAGTTCATCGAGCCCGCGCACGTCATGACCGCGCTGCTCGATCAGGACGGCGGCAGCACGCGCAGCCTGCTGGCGCGCGGCGACGTGAACGTCGATGGCCTGCGCGCCAAGCTCGGGCAGGCGCTGGACAAGCTCCCGCAGGTGCAGGGCACCGGCGGCGAGGTGCACATCTCCAACGATCTTTCGAAGCTGCTCAACCTGACCGACAAGTACGCGCAGAAGCGCGGCGATCAGTACATCTCCTCGGAACTCTTTATCCTGGCCGCGCTCGATGACACGGGCGAGCTCGGCCGTCTGCTCAAGCAGGCCGGTGTCTCGAAGAACGGAACTGAAAAAGCCATCGATGCCCTGCGCGGCGGCCACAAGGTGCAGGATGCCTCGGCCGAGGAAACGCGCCAGGCCTTGCAGAAATACACGATCGATCTCACCGAACGCGCCGAGCAGGGCAAGCTCGATCCGGTCATCGGCCGCGACGAGGAAATCCGCCGCTGCATACAGATCCTGCAGCGTCGCACCAAGAACAACCCGGTGCTGATCGGCGAGCCGGGCGTGGGCAAGACCGCCATCGTCGAAGGGCTGGCGCTGCGCATCATCAACGGCGAAGTACCGGAAGGCATCAAGGGCAAGCGCGTGCTGTCGCTCGACATGGGCGCGCTCATCGCCGGCGCCAAGTATCGCGGCGAGTTCGAGGAGCGCCTCAAGGCGGTGCTCAACGACCTCGCCCGCCAGGAAGGACAGATCATCCTGTTCATCGACGAGATGCACACCATGGTCGGCGCCGGCAAGGCCGAGGGCGCCATGGATGCCGGCAACATGCTCAAGCCCGCGCTGGCGCGCGGCGAGTTGCACTGCATCGGCGCCACCACGCTCAATGAATACCGCAAGTACGTGGAGAAAGACGCCGCGCTGGAGCGTCGCTTCCAGAAGGTGCTGGTTGACGAGCCGGCGGTCGCGGATACGATTGCGATCCTGCGCGGCCTGAAAGAAAAGTACGAGGTTCACCACGGCGTCGATATCACCGACCCGGCGATTGTCGCTGCCGCCACGCTCTCGCACCGCTACATCACCGACCGGCAGTTGCCGGACAAGGCCATCGACCTGATCGACGAGGCCGCCAGCCGCATCCGCATGGAGATCGACTCCAAGCCGGAGAGCATGGACCGGCTCGACCGGCGCCTGATCCAGCTCAAGATCGAGCGTGAAGCGCTCAAGAAGGAAAGCGATGAGGCGTCCCGCAAGCGGCTCGCCACGCTGGAGAGCGAGATCGGCAAGTTGCAAAAGGAATATTCCGATCTGGAGGAAATCTGGAAGGCGGAGAAGGCCGCCGTGCACGGCAGCCAGCACGTCAAGGAGGCGCTCGAACGCGCGCGCAATGAAATGGAAACCGCGCGGCGCGCCGGTGATCTCGCGCGCATGTCCGAACTCCAGTATGGACGAATCCCGGAACTGGAAAAACAGCTGGCCGCGGCATCGACCGGCGAAGGCAAGGCCACCCAGCTGCTGCGCAATGCCGTGACCGAGAACGAGATTGCGGAAGTGGTGTCGCGCTGGACCGGCATCCCGGTCAGCAAGATGATGGAAGGCGAGCGCGACAAGCTGCTGCGCATGGAAAAAGATCTGGCGCAACGCGTGGTCGGGCAGGGCGAGGCGATCCGCGCCGTATCCGACGCCATCCGCCGTTCGCGCGCCGGCCTGTCCGATCCGCGCCGCCCCTACGGCTCGTTTCTGTTTCTGGGCCCGACCGGGGTCGGCAAGACCGAACTCAGCAAGGCGCTGGCGGCATTTCTGTTCGACAGCGACGAGGCGATGGTGCGCGTCGACATGTCGGAGTACATGGAGAAACACTCGGTCGCGCGCCTGATCGGCGCGCCGCCGGGCTACGTCGGTTACGAAGAGGGCGGCCAGCTCACCGAACTGGTGCGGCGCAGACCCTATTCGGTCATCCTGCTCGATGAGGTCGAGAAGGCCCACCCGGACGTGTTCAACGTGCTGTTGCAGGTGCTCGACGACGGGCGCCTGACCGACGGCCAGGGCCGCACCGTCGATTTCCGCAACACCGTTATCATCATGACCTCGAACCTCGGCTCGCACGCGATTCAGGAATTGAGTGGAGAAGAAAACTACAGCAAGATGAAAGCAGCGGTGATGGAGACTGTTGGCCAGCACTTCCGTCCGGAATTCATCAACCGTCTCGACGAGATCGTCGTATTCCATTCGTTGGCGCGCGAACAGTTGCATGCCATCGCGCGCATCCAGGTGCAGTACCTGCGCGACCGGCTGGCCAGCCGCGACATGGAATTCGAGCTGTCCGACGCTGCGCTCGACAAACTGGCCGAGGCCGGGTTCGATCCGGTGTACGGCGCCCGCCCGCTCCGGCGTGCCATCCAGGCGCACATCGAAAACCCGCTGGCGCAGGAAATTCTCGCCGGCCGTTTCGGCCCGAAGGACCGGATCGTCGCCGACGTGTCCTCAGGCGAATTCGTCTTCCATCGCGCCGGCGAGAAACCGGCGGCCCGCGCCAAACGCGCCGTCTGAACTTTTCCGTCCAGAATCGATCCATGGCCTTGACGCATCAACTGGCCTTGGGAGAGGATTTCCATATGTTCCCGAATCGACACTGGTTTCCAGCGGTCCTGACCGCCGTAGTGGTTCTGCTTGCCGTGCCCGCGGCCCAGGCGCAGCGCGCACCAACCTTCAATGCCCCGCCCAATTTTGTCCCGGTGGTCAAGGCGACACTGCCGTCGGTGGTGAACATCTCCTCGGCGCGCACCATTCGCCTGCGCGATGATCAGATCCCCGACGATCCGATCCTGCGGCGCCTGCCGCGCGAACGGCGCATCAGCGGCCTCGGCTCCGGCGTCATCGTCAGTGCCGACGGCTATATCCTCACCAACCGCCATGTCATCGCCAACATGGAGGACATCAAGGTGACGCTGTCCGACAAGCGTGAGTTCAAGGGCAAGATCGTCGGCACCGATCCGCGCAGCGACCTCGCCGTCATCAAGATCAACGCCACTGGCTTGCCGACCATTCCGTGGGGTAATTCCGACCGGCTGGAAGTGGGCGAATACGTGCTGGCCATCGGCAACCCTTACGGTCTCAGCCAGACGGTGACGCAGGGCATCGTCAGCGCGCTCGGTCGACACCTTGGCATCACCGATTACGAAGGCTTCATCCAGACCGATGCGTCCATCAACCCGGGCAACTCGGGCGGCGCGCTGGTGAACGTGCGCGGCGAACTGGTCGGCATCAATGTCGCCATCATCGGTTCTTCCGGCGGCATCGGCCTGGCCATTCCCAGCAACAGCGCCCGCACTGTCATGACCAGCCTGATCAAATCCGGGCGGGTGGTGCGCGGTTTTCTCGGCGTGCAGATCCGCGACGTGACGACGGCGCTGGCCAAAACCCTGGGTCTCAAGGAAGCGCGCGGCGCGCTGGTCGGCCAGATCGTGACCGACAGTCCGGCGGCCCAGGCCGGCCTCCAGCCCGGCGACGTGATCCTGCGCTTCAACGGCAAAGCCATCGACGATCCGCACGCGCTGCGCAGCACCGTGGCCGCCACGGACGTCGGTCGCACCGTCAAGGTGGATCTGTGGCGCGACGGAAAGACCAAGACCGTCGAGGTCAAGGTGGCGGAACTGCCGGCTGCACCCCAGGCCCGCAGCGACCCCGCCGGCGTTTCGGTCGACACCACCGCGCTGGCCGGCATCGAGGTACGCGCCCTGACGCCGGCCGATGCGCTGAAACTGAATCTGCCGGCCGACATGCGCGGCCTGTTGATCGTGAACGTGGACGAGGACAGTGCCGCCGGGCGCGCCGCCCTGCGTGACGGCGACCTGATCGTGCGCATCAATCGCCTGCCAGTCGTGAACGTCGACGATTTCCGCCGCATTCACGCGCGCCTGGGTCGCGCTGACGTGGTCATGCTGCACATCGTGCGTGGCGGCCGTTTGGCCGTCGTCGTTCTCGAACCGTAAAATTACCCCGGTTGTCAGCGGTCAGTGACGGATAGTCGGTGACTGAGTGACCATCCGGTTTTCGCCGGGTACAGTAGCGATCACGCTAACGAATCCATCAGGAGCTTCCATGCACCAACACCTCATTCGCCCCCGCTCGTTTCTGGCCATTGTTGCCGCGCTGACATTGCTGGCGGGATGCAGCACCGTCAATGTCGGCAATCAATTCGAGCTGAAGGCCTTCACCAGCAAGGTTCAGCGTGGCACAACCACACAGGCGCAGGTGCGCGGCTGGCTTGGCGCCCCGACCGGCACCGGCGAAGTGATCGACGTGAACGGCGAGCGTTATGAGGAATGGTCCTACTATTTCGCCTCCGGTCGCCTGCCCAACATGCCGGATCTCGAGATCAGGATCTTGCAGGTCAAGTTCGACAAGCACGGCATCGTGCGCGGTTATAACTGGTCCGGCGGCAACCGCTAACTGAGTTTGTTATATACGTTGAGCATTCCAATCACTGGAATCGCCGCATCACCCATTCCTCGATCGCGGCGCGCACTTCGCGCGGTTTTTCCGTCAACGGCCAGTGGTAGGACGGCAGCTCGACGAGTTCACCGGCCGGGAAACGCCCCACCAGCCCACGCATGCGGTCGAGGTCGGTGAAGGTGATGCCGCTCGACAACATCACCACCACCGGCATCGGTATCGCCTGCGGTTCCGGCACCGCGCGCAACAGTTCCAGGTATTCGGCGAGATAGTTGGCGGTCGGGAAATATTCCAGGTCCGGCCACGGCGAGCTGTAGCGCGCAATCATTTCTTCCTGTTTGCCCCGCGACAGCAGCTTCTCGCGCGTGATCTCGTCCAGCCGGCGCAGATCGCGCACCGGAATGTGGCGACGTCGCAGGCCGAGCCGGTTCAGGCCGCGGATCAGCCACACCAGTGGCCAGGCGAGCGGCAACAGCCAGGCTACTGGCCGCCAGTACCGGGTCAGTGCGCCGCGAAACACCGGATCGATCAACACCAGCCCGGCCACTCGTGACGGATGCCGGCCGGCAAAATGGATGGCCACCTGCGCGCCGAGACTGTGGCCGACGAGGATGGCGCGGTCGATCCCTTCACGATCGAGCAGGACCAGCAGATCTTCGCTCCACTCGCGCAGGCCAAGCCGTCCGCGCGTGAACGAATCGCCGTGGCCGCGCAGGTCGAGACGCAGAATGTCGAAGTGTTCCTGGAGGGCCGTGTGTTCGACGAACTCCGACCAGCGGGTCAGGTTGCTGGCCAATCCGTGCAGCAGGATCACCACCCCGTGCCGCGTGCCGCTGGCCGGCCGCCGGCGATAGTGCAGGATCACGCCGTTACTCAGCGTCAGACGCGCGGCCGTTTCGCCGGGCAGGGGCGGGGAGAGTGTGTCCAGGGTGTCCATCGGCGAGTCCTGGTTTCAATCTAGCATGAGGTGCCATGTTACACTTTCCGCGTAATCTATCAGCCCTCCATGTCCTCCCTGCCGATCGAAACCGTCCTGCCGGAACTCAAGGCCAGGCTGGCTTCGCATTTCGCCGTGGTCCTGCAGGCGCCGCCCGGCGCCGGCAAGACCACGATGGTGCCCTTGGCGCTGCTCGACGAACCGTGGCTGAAGGGCCAATCCATCCTGATGCTGGAACCGCGCCGGCTGGCGGCGCGCGCCGCCGCCGCGCGCATGAGCCAGTTGCGCGGCGAGAGCGTCGGGCTGATGGTCGGTTACCGCATCCGCTTCGACAGCCAGGTTTCGAAACAGACGCGCATCGAGGTGCTGACCGAGGGCATCCTCACCCGTCGCCTGCAAACCGATTCCGCGCTGGAAGGCGTGGGGCTGGTGATCTTCGACGAATTCCACGAACGCCACCTGCACGCCGACCTGGCGCTCGCGCTCACGGTCGACTGTCAGCGCGGCCTGCGTGAAGATCTGAAAATTCTGGTCATGTCCGCCACGCTCGATGGTGTCGCCATCGCCAGGTTGTTAAATGACGCGCCCATCGTCACCAGCGAAGGCCGGATGTTCCCGGTCGAAACCATTTACGCTGGCCGCGATCCGGAAGGCCCGCTCGCCCCCCACGTGGCCGAGACCGTGCAGCGCGCCTTGCGCGAACGCGAGGGTGATGCGTTGGTATTTTTGCCGGGCGCGCGTGAAATCCGCCAGACCCAGGAATTGCTGGAAGCGCGCCTGCAGGATGTCGATATCCTGCCGCTCTATGGCGATTTGCCGTGGGAGGCGCAGGATCGCGCGCTCAGACCCGGCACGCGCCGCAAGGTGGTGTTGGCAACGCCGATTGCCGAAACCAGCCTGACCATCGAAGGCATTCGCAATGTGGTGGATTCCGGTTACGCCCGCTCGCCGCAGTTCGATCCTTCCAGCGGTCTTTCCCGGTTGGTGACTCATCGCATCTCGCGCGCCTCGAGCGAGCAGCGCGCCGGCCGCGCCGGCCGTCTGGCACCCGGCGCCTGTTACCGGTTGTGGACCGAAACCACGCAACGCGGCCTGGTGCCTTTCGCCACGCCGGAAATTCGCGCCGCCGATCTCGCCCCGCTGGCGCTGGAACTCGCCGCCTGGGGCGTGAAGGATGCCAATGCGCTGGCCTGGCTCGATCCGCCGCCGGCCCCGGCGATGGCGCAGGCGCGCGAGCTGCTGGCCGAATTGGATGCGCTGGATACCGAGGGCGGTATTACCGGCACCGGGCGTGAGATGGTGCGTTTGCCCGTGCACCCGCGCCTCGCGCACATGCTGCTGGTCGCACGCCCGCTTGGGCTGGGCGCGCTGGCCTGCGATGTGGCGGCTTTGTTGTCCGAGCGCGATGTCATGGCAGGAGAGGCGCGCCGTTCCGTCGATTTCGCGATACGTCTGGATGCACTGGCGGCCTTCCGCCGGCAGGGTAGGCAGGCCGCGCTATCGCGCAAGGCGGACCCCAACGCTTGTTCGCGGGTGGTGCAAGCCGCCGATCAGTGGCGGCGGCTGATCAAGGCTGAACGAAGAGATGGCGAAGTGAACGATGCCGAGGTCGGCCTGCTGATTGCGCTGGCCTACCCGGATCGCGTGGCGCAGCAGCGTGGATTGGATTCGACGCGCTACCTGCTCGCCAATGGGCGCGGCGCGCGCCTGCACGAATCGGAAATCCGCATGCGCCAGCCGTGGCTGGCCATTGCCACCCTGGACGATGCGCCGGGGCGGGCAGGGCCCGCCGGACTGACCGAAGGCATGATCTACCTCGCCTCCGCCATTACACCCGATCAATTACGCCGGCACCTGAGCAGCCATATCCGCACGGCCGAGGGCGTGCACTGGGATGAACGCGAGCAAGCGGTGTCCGCCGCGCGCCAAGAGCGCTATGGCGGGCTGGTGCTGGAAAGCAAACCCACGACCAATCCTGAACCGGAATTGGTTCGTGCCGCCATGGTGGATGGAATCCGTCACATGGGTATCGAATCCCTGCCGTGGACAGACGAGGCACGCGAATTCCAGGCGCGTGTTCTTTGCATGCGTCACTGGTCTCCGGATGAGGAATGGCCCGATCTGTCGGATAGCGCGTTACTGGCGACGCTCGACGCATGGCTGGCTCCTTACCTCGATGGCATCACCCGCCGCAGTCATCTCTCGCGGCTCGATCTGCATTCCATCCTCCGGGCGCAGCTGGACTGGAAACGACAACAGGAACTCGATAACGAGGCGCCGACGCATCTCGCCGTGCCCAGTGGCAATCGCCACCGGTTGGAGTACAAACCCGGCGAGACGCCGGTGCTGGCCGTGAAGCTGCAGGAAATGTTCGGCCTTGCCGATACCCCGCGCATCGCCCGTGGCCGTGTACCGGTGACGCTGCACCTGCTCTCGCCCGCGCGCCGCCCGATCCAGGTGACGCAAGACCTGAAAGGTTTCTGGGAACGGACCTATCTGGAAGTAAAAAAGGAAATGAAAGGACGCTACCCCAGGCACCCATGGCCTGACGACCCCTGGAACGCCACCCCCACGGCCCGTGCCAAACGGCGGTTGTAAGGGGAATCGCTCGGCTAGGATCAGCAGATAATGATTTCTTTGCTATGGTATACGAGACAAGTCATCATACATGGCCCGTTACCCGTTGCTCAGCCACTTGACGCAATATTGAGGCATCATGACCGTGCAAAAACAGCTAACAGCCATTATCGAGCGTGAAGGCGAGGGCTATGTGTCACTTTGCCCGGAACTGGATATTGCCAGCCAGGGCGACACCATTGAGCAGGCCAGGCAGAATCTGCAGGAAGCACTCGAACTGTTCTTTGAATCCGCATCTCCTGAAGAGATCAAACATCGCCTCCATAATGAGGTGTATGTAACCCGTCTGGATATCGCCGTTGGGTAAACTCCGGATACTGTCAGGTAAGGAAGTTTGCGCCATTCTGGCGCGGCACGGGTTCATCGAAATACGTCAGCGTGGCAGCCATGTTGTGATGCAGAAACGCCTTGCCAGTACCACGGTCACCGTACCGGTGCCGAATCATACTGAACTCCGTATCGGTACACTTCAGGCGATTATCCGCCAGTCCGGAATCCCCAGAATCGAATTCGAGTCTTAATCATACTCACCCAGTAGGTGGCGAGTAGGGGCGTCATCTTTGTCGATTCACGTGAAAGGTTTCCGGGAACGGACCTATCTGGAAGTAAAAAAGGAAATGAAAGGACGCTACCCCAGGCACCCATGGCCTGACGACCCCTGGAACGCCACCCCCACGGCCCGTGCCAAACGGCGGACGTAGAGGCCAGTGCTTGATTGACGTGTCCGTGGAAGCGGGGGCCTCAATCTGTCGCCATATTTTAAGCCAAAAACCGATCCAAGGGACTGTCCACGCTCTTTCCACCGTGGTTCAGTACATGTGTGTAAATCATCGTTGTCGCAACATCATAGTTAGGCCTAACATGGCAATACAAGACCCTGTTCACTTCTATTTACTTGGCCGGAGGAGATCCCTATGCGCACCGCAAGGCTTTTATCGTTGACGCTGTTTTGTCTGGTGGCGGTCGTCGGCGCATCCGTCGCCGCCGACCGTGCGATCAAGAAGGACTATCCCGTTACAAAGATCGCGGAGCGTATTTACGTGATCTACGGGCCCTACGAGTTGCCCAACAAACAGAATCAGGGCTTTCGCAACAACCCGGCGTTCGTGGTGACAAGCGCCGGCGTCATCGTGATCGATCCGGGCAGTGGGAAAAATGTCGGCGAGATGGTTCTCAAAAAAATCCGCGCCATCACGGATAAACCCGTCGTGGCGGTGTTCGACACCCATTCGCACAGCGACCACTGGCCCGGCAACGATGCCATCAAACGCGCCTACCCGAAGGTGGTGATCTACGGCCACCCCAACATGAAGGCGGCACTTGCGGATGGCGTAGGCGAACGCCTGGTCAAGGATATGGACAGAGAAACGCAAGGGGAGACCGCGGGCACCGTGGCCGTGGGCCCCGACAAGGCCGTGAACCATGGCGAGGTAATAAAAATCGGCGACCGGCAGTTTCGTATCCATCACTTTGGCAGCACGCACACCGACAACGACATCCTGATTGAGGTGGTGGAGGACAAGGTGCTGTTCGTCGGTGACATCGTGCGGGTCAAGGCGCTGGACATCCGGCGGGGCAGCTTCAAAGCCAATATCGCGGCGATTGAGAAGGTGTTGTCTTTGCCGGTGAAGATCTTCGTGCCGGGCCACGGGTCGGCGGGCGGGCGCGAGATTCTCGATACCTACAACGGCTTCCTGCGGAAGCTCTACGCCACGGTCCAGAAGCTCTACAAGCTTGGCATCAGCGACTCTGAGATGAAGCCCAAGGTCATCGAGGCGCTAAAGGAATACCGCAACTGGGCCGATTTCGATACCCTCATCGGGCGGCATGTCAGCCAGGCCTATCTCGAGGTCGAGAAGGAATTGTTCTAGCTACTCGAGCCCGGCGCGGCGCAGCGACGTAGGGTGCGTTCCACGCACCAAATATTGAATGGTGCGTGGAACGCACCCTACGTCATGGACATTGCCAGTCATGGCGCCGTCCTTAGCGTGGGTTGAAGTAAACGACTTCCATGCCGTACGCTGCAGTATGTGACAAGATACTGAGCAAGGCAAACCGATATAGACAGAATTCTGCCTATTTCCCCAAATACAGATATCTGTCTAATACACTGTTA
>CAKKRZ010000089.1 GCA_919902925.1 Acidiferrobacterales bacterium
TAAAACTGGGGTCAGATTGAGCTAACCCTATTTTTGCTTAACGCGGAATGACACCATTCACTCCGTTCAGTCCCGTGAGCGCAGGTTGTCCGCTTATATTGTTCAGTTGGCACTGGTAGTGAGTCGCTTCAACAGGTGAGCGATCACCGACTGAACTGAGCGGGAGGCGCACTGTCCCACGATAGGATCTTCCTGCAGGAACAGTAATCGTCTTGCTTGCAGAGCTGACCACGCCACCGTTGATCCCTACCCTAGCGCTGCATCCAACTATTACCTTTGTATTCACAGCCGGGAAATTGTCGATTTCGACGGGGACATTGATAGTGATGTCTGCGGCATTGGCATAGGCGACCGGCAAGCTGAGCAGACCGGCGATCAGGCACAAGTGTTTGATGTTCATGATTGGTTCTCCTGTGAAAGTTGGTTGGTTAACTAGCGGGTATTTCCCGAATACTTGAGCGTATTGGCATTTATCACGACCGGCCCACGACCTATGTACCGTAAGGTACTGGCGTTAATTACAACAGGCCCTTGACCCACATATCGCAAAGGACTGGCGTTGATCACCACCGGCCCACGGCCGGCATAGCGCAGAGGACTGGCGTTGATCACCACCGGGCCACGACCCACATATCGCAAAGGACTGGCGTTAATTACTACCGGCCCGCGGCCGGTATAGCGCAACGTGCCGGCATTGATGACCACTGGACCGGGGCTAGGCCTGACACTCGATGGCGTGCCGGGGGGTTTGGTTGCTGGTGTGCCCGGCGGCGGCGCGACCGGCTGCGGGCCGCGCGTAAACGTTGTCGACGGGCCGGATGGCTGGCTCGTCGGCAGCCCCGCATTGCATTGCTGTAACTCCCCCGCCGTGAGCACGCGGCCCTTGCGGCCGTAACCGCGCACAGGCCCGACCTGCTGGGCGAGTGCACGACAGGCGCCGACCGCTGGTGTTGCCCACGGCCCGCTGGTCGTGCAACGGGAACCCTGACAATTCCAGTTGATCCCGGATACGGACACCATGCCCTGTCGCCGGGCCGGTGCGGTGGTGTCCGCGCTGTACTGATAGGTCGCTGCCATCGACGCGGGGGCGAATATCAGCAAAGCCAGCAGGCCAGCCCCTGAGCGCACTCGTGTTTTCTCAATCATCAAAAGAATCGCTCCGTTGAGGGTGTCGAGACCGTCTGATCCTTGGGTTGGGGCAGCCTCTTGGGTCATTATGCCCGTTGGCCGGGCCACTGACGACCATGGCACGTGGGTGTCCTTCAGGACGGTTGGTCGTGGGGTTTCGGCCCGCGGTTCATTTGGGCCGGGGATGAGCTTCCCGGGGGTCGATAATCCCGGATGTTTCGCCCAGGCGACAAGTTGGGGTGTCACAGCCTCCCGCGTCTGTCCTGACGGCCCGTGCCACGCAGCGGATTCTCGATGCCGCGCCCCAGGACCATAACCTTAAAGAGTTCGCCCATCTCGGCCGGCGAGGTGAGGCGATTGATCTCGTTGGCCAGCCGGAGCCGGGTGGCGTCGGGCATCGCCGGGTCGGCCATGATGTCTTCCAGTCCACAGCCGATCAGAAACGCGGCCTGGCTGGTGTAGCCAAGCAGGTCGAGGCCCGTGCCGGTCCCGGCCGCGGCAATGGCGGTGAAATCCACGTGCGCGGTGATGTCCTGCAGTCCGGCCAGGATCAGCGGATCGCCGTGGGCGCGCTGGCGATAGTGGCACATGAGCGTGCCGGTAGTGCGTTGCGGATGGTAGAACTCGGCGCGTGGAAAGCCGTAATCGATGAACAGCGCCACGCCCTGTTCCAGCACATCGGCGATGGAGCGTGTCCAGGCCTCGGCGGCCAGACCGATTTCCGAGCAATAACCATCTGGCAGGGAAAGCGGTGCGATGCGCGCGCGGATGACTTCATCCGCGGGGCGTTCGGCCCAGATCAACTGGTTCTTTTTCAGAGCAACCTGTTGTTGCCGGACTTCCTTGTTTTGAATACAGAAGCGCTCGACCGGCAGGGCATCGAGCAGTTCGTTGGCGAGTACGACGCCGCGAAATCTTTTCGGCA
Source organism: Acidiferrobacterales bacterium (assembly GCA_919902925.1). Classification (GTDB taxonomy): domain Bacteria; phylum Pseudomonadota; class Gammaproteobacteria; order Acidiferrobacterales; family Sulfurifustaceae; genus CAKKRZ01. Next base: position 2,054 of record CAKKRZ010000089.1, read on the forward strand.
GTTCGCTCAGCCACTCTACCCGGCCGGCCAGCGACGGCACGACGCGTTTCAGCAACTCGGCCTGGCGCGCGCGCAGTTCGCTGCTGACGTCGAGGATGTAATAGTGTTCTGGTAAGCGACCCAGCCGCTCCAGTTCGGTGAGCAGGGTGGCGGCCAGCCGGCCGCTGCCGGCGCCGGCCTCGAGAAGGTTTCCGTTTCCAATGACTTCGAGGATGTCGGCGCACGGCCGGGCCAACAGGCGCGCGAACACGTCGCCAAGTTCGGGGGCGGTGATGAAGTCGCCACCCGGGCCGAACTTCTGCCGGCCGCCGGTGTAGTAGCCGAGACCCGGGGTGTAGAGCGCCGCCGCCATGAAGCGGGAGAAATCGATTGCCCCGCTGTTGGCTTCGATCACGTGCCGTATCACCTCAACCAGACGGCCGGAGTAAAGGCGTTCTTGTTCGTCCGGCTCGGGCAGGGACGCGCTCATGCGCGGCCCTTGGCGGACGGACGCAACGGGGTTAAGGTGACGGTTCTTTCCATGACCATGATTCCCCTTTATGCCGGACTCGCCGCTTGAGGGCAAGGTAGCGCTGGTTACCGGCGGCGCCCATCGCCTGGGCGCGGCCATTGCCCGTACCCTGCACGCGCACGGCATGAGGCTGGTGATTCATTACCACGCCTCGGAAGCGGCCGCGCATGCCCTGCAGAAGGAATTGCAGGCCGCCCGGCCCGATTCGGTCATGCTGGTGCGCGGCGATCTGCGCAACGGCGAGAAACTCTACCGCAATCTCATTTTCGAAACAGTCGAATCCTTCGAGCGGCTCGATGTGCTGGTGAACAACGCCGCGCGCTTCTACGAGACCCCATTCAGCGAGGTCAGCGAGGAGCAGTGGGACGATATCTTTCAGACGAACCTGCGCGCGCCGTTTTTTCTGTCCCAGGTAGCGGCGCCGCACCTCAAGAAAACCGGCGGTTGCATCGTCAACATCGTGGATCTGTATGCCGATCGCCCGCTACCCAATTATTCCGTGTACAGCATGAGCAAGGCGGGTTTGTCGATGATGACCCGGTCGCTGGCGCGCGAACTGGCCCCCGAGGTGCGTGTGAATGCCGTGGCGCCCGGCGCCATCCTCTGGCCGGAAAAGGGCATCGATGAAATGTCCAAACAGCGCATCATTTCGCGCACGCTCCTCAAGCGCCCTGGCCAGCCGGAGGACATCGCCGCCACCGTGCTTTACCTCGTGCGTGACGCCGTCTACACCACCGGTCAGGTGTTGACCGTCGACGGTGGCCGCAGCGTGGCGGGGTAGGTCGTGAGCGACCCCGCCCGCGATGCTCGGGCGCTGCCCGATGATGTCATGGCCGCCCTGCGCCGGGGCAACAAGATCGAAGCCGCCACCGGACCTTCCCTGGTCCGCGGCCCTCGGCTCGATCCCATCGCCGAGGCCATCAAGCGCTTGCGCGAGGCCTGGGCCATCGGCCTCAAGGAAGCCAAGGACCATGTCGATGGTCATATCGCCGCCGATCCGCTGCTGCGCCAGAAGCTGAGTGCCGCCTCTGTGTCCGGCGCGCGCGGTTGTCTGTTTTGGCTGATCCTGCTGTTATTTATCGGTTTTGGCGTCTACCAGCTGTTGACCGGGCGCTGAGAAGACGACCGTCAATCGTCGAAGTTGACGGGAGTCAGACCGGCCTGCGGGTGAGCCTGACAGTACCGCTTCCACAGGGCATCGAAAGCTTCACCCGTTTCCGGATGTTTCAGTGCCGGTGCGATTTCCGCCAGGGGACCCAGGACAAAATCGCGCTCCGTGATTTCACCGCGTGGAATATCCATGCCGCTGTCGTGCCGGATCAGGTCGCCGTACATCAGGATATCCAGGTCCAGTGCGCGCGCGGAGTATTTCGGCAGTCCACCGCGCCGCCGGCCATGGGCGGATTCGATCCGGTCCAGTTCCTGGACAACCTGATCGACGCTGTCGGTCGTATCGAAGGCCACCACCAGGTTGTAGAACGGATCGCCGTCGAAGCCGACTGCCGGCGTTTCGTAGACCGGCGAGCGGATCAGGTTGCCAGAATATTCGCGGAGATCGCGCAACGCGTCACGAATGTTTCGCTCGCGGTCGATGTTGCTGCCGACCGATACATAGACACGCGGCATGGTTCAGGTCGCCGTGCTTCTCTCGATCACCACACCGACGGCATCGGCGTTGCGCACCGCGCCCTTCTTGTTGATGCGCACCCGTACCCAGGGCACGGGGAATTCCTGCAGGACCATGCCGGCGATCTTCTCCGCCAGTGTCTCGACCAGCTGGAAGCTGGAATCGCCGACGTACTGCTGGATGCGTTTCGATACCGCCTTGTAATCGAGCGTGTCCTGGATGCCATCGCTGGCGGCGGCCTTGCGGATATCGGTCGCCATGTCGATGTCGATGTACAGCGCCTGGCGAACACGGCGTTCCCAGTCGTAGACGCCAATGACGCAATCGACCTTGAGGTCGCGCAGGTAGACGATGTCCATGGATGGCGCCGACTATAGCGAAATCATCCCGGTCTGTCGCCGACAGGATGTCGGCGAGGGGTGCGGCGCAGGATGCGCCGTTTGCACCTTCGCCGATGGGATCGAGGCGAGGGGCGCGCGCCGTAACGGAAGCCCTACTCGCTCCGCTCGTTCGTCCTTTCACATGAATAGCCGCGTTTGCGCCTTCGCCGATGGGATCGAGGCCGCTCTCGGCCATCCCTGGCCTTCGCGGCATTCGTGCATCCTGCACATCAGCGATGGGGCCACGTGCCATAACGGAAGCCCTACTCGCTCCGCTCGTTCGTCCTTTCACATGATTAGTCGCGGTTACGGCTTCGCCGATGGGA
>CAKKRZ010000090.1:0-2381 GCA_919902925.1 Acidiferrobacterales bacterium
CCATTCGCGAAGGCGGCCGGACCGTGGGGGCGGGGGTGGTGGCGAAGGTAGTGGAGTAACAAGTGGGAAGTAGCAGGCCTCAAGACGGTATTACTTGCCACTTGAAGCTTGCTGCTGGTAATTGAGGTTAATAGGCCAGTAGCTCAATTGGCAGAGCGGCGGTCTCCAAAACCGCAGGTTGGGGGTTCGATTCCCTCCTGGCCTGCCAGTTTTTGATCTGGCAACGAATTCAGGCGGTAGACGTGATTGACAAAATTAAACTGCTGGTAGCGGCGCTGTTGGTGGCGGGCGGCATTGCTGCCTTCCATTACCTCGGCGAAAAGCCGGCCATCGTGCAGCTGCTGGCGCTGCTGGCAAGCCTGGTGGCGGCCGTGATCGTGGCGGCCACGACGGCGCTGGGCGGCCGCACCTGGGCATTCATGAAGGACGCGCGTCAGGAACTGCGCAAGGTGGTGTGGCCGAGCAACCGCGAAACCGTGCAGATCACAATGGTGGTGGTCGTGATCGTGGTCGTGGCGGCCTTATTCCTGATGACCGTCGACTGGGGTTTGGCCAAGCTGTTCCGTTACGTGACCGGTCAGGGGGCCTGAACCATGACGATGCGCTGGTACGTGGTGCAGAGCTATTCGGGATTTGAGAAGACCGTGGCCCGTTCACTCAAGGACCACATCCGCAATGCCGGGATGGAGGCCAAGTTCGGCGAGATCCTGGTGCCGACCGAGGAGGTCGTGGAACTGAAGGGCGGCCAGAAGCGCACCAGTGAACGCAAGTTCTTCCCGGGCTATGTGCTCGTGAAGATGGACCTGGATGACGAGAGCTGGCATCTGGTGAAGAACGTGCCAAAGGTCAGCGGATTCCTCGGCGGTTCCGGCACCCGGCCGACGCCGATCACCGACAAGGAGGCCGATGCCATCCTGCGGCAGGTGCAGGAGGGCGTGGAAAAGCCGAAGCCGAAGTTTACGTTCATGGCCGGCGAACAGGTGCGCGTGGTCGATGGACCGTTCGCCGATTTCAACGGCACGGTCGAGGACGTCAGCCCGGAAAAGAACAAATTGAAGGTGTCGGTGTCGATTTTCGGTCGCATGACACCGGTGGAACTGGATTTCAGTCAGGTGGAGAAGGCGTAGTAATAGAGGACTAAGGACTTAGGACTGAGGACTCAGTCCTAAGCACTCAGTCCTGAGTCCTTATTTAACAGCGGGGAGGCCGACAACGGCCGCCTGAACCCGTCAGGAGTCTACAGTGGCAAAGAAGATAACAGCCTATATCAAGTTGCAGGTGGCGGCCGGTGCCGCCAACCCGAGCCCACCGGTTGGTCCGGCGCTCGGCCAGCACGGCGTCAATATCATGGAGTTCTGCAAGCAGTTCAACGCGCAGACCCAGAAGCTGGAGAAGGGCCTGCCGACGCCGGTCATCATCACCGTCTACAGCGACAAGAGCTTCACCTTCATCACCAAGACGCCGCCGGCGACGGTGCTGATCAAGAAGGCGATCGGCCTGGAATCGGGCAGCGGCGTGCCGAACAAGAACAAGGTCGGCAAGATCACCCGCAAGCAATTGGAAGAAATCGCCAAGGTGAAAATGCCGGACATGAATTGCAACGACATCGACGCGGCCGTGAGCATGCTCGCCGGCAGTGCGCGCCAGATGGGCGTGGAAGTGGAGGGTCTGTGACCATGAACGGTAAACGTTACCAGGCCCAGTTTGCCAAGGTCGATCGCAGCAAGATTTATCCGGTCGATGAGGTGTTCACCCTGATCAAGAGCACGGCCAGCGCCAAGTTCGACGAGTCGGTGGACGTGTCCATCAATCTCGGCATCGACGCCAAGAAATCCGACCAGACCGTGCGCGGCACAGCGGTCATGCCGCGCGGCACCGGCAAGACGGTGCGCGTGGCGGTGTTCGCTGAAGGTGCGGCCGCCGAGGCGGCGAAGAACGCCGGTGCCGACATTGTCGGTTTCCAGGACCTGGCCGACCGGATCAAGGCCGGCAATATCGATTTTGATCTGATCGTGGCCACGCCGGAGTCGATGAAGATCGTCGGCCAGCTCGGCCAGATTCTCGGCCCGCGCGGCCTGATGCCGAACCCGAAGGTGGGTACGGTGACGCCGAACGTGGCCAAGGCGGTGGAGAGCGCCAAGGCCGGACAGGTGCAGTTTCGCGCCGACAAGGCCGGGCTGGTGCATTGCGCCATCGGCAAGGCATCGTTCGCGCCGGACGCCCTCAAGGAAAATTTTCTGTCGCTGATCGCGGCCCTGTCCAAGGCCAAGCCGGCGACCGCCAAGGGCGTGTACTTAAAGAAGGTCACGCTTTCCACGACCATGGGTCCGGGTGTACGGATCGACGTATCGGCACTGTAAACGTGGTCGCGCGCAAGCGCG
>CAKKRZ010000090.1:2481-9784 GCA_919902925.1 Acidiferrobacterales bacterium
AAGAACACGCTTGCCCGGCTGGCCGTGGCCGGATCGATGCACGAGTGCCTGAAGGACCAGATGTCCGGTCCGTTGGCACTGGCGCTGTCGTCCGACCCCGTGGCGGTGGCCAAGGTGCTCAGCGAGTTCGCCAAGGATAACCAGGCGCTGAAGATCAAGGCCGCGGCCATGGGCGGAAAGCTCATAACCCTGGCCCAGATCCAGGCACTGGCCAAGCTTCCGGGCCGCGAGCAGTTGCTGGCCATGCTGATGGGCGTGATGCAGCAGCCGGTGACGAAGTTCGTCCAGACCTTGAACGAGGTTCCGGCGAAGTTCGTACGCACGCTGGCGGCGGTACGCGACGCCAAGGCTGCCTGACCCAAAGCATTCAACCATTTTATAGAGATCCGATATTCAGGAGATGAACCATGGCTGTGAATAAAGAAGAGATTTTGAACACGATTGCCTCGATGTCCGTGCTCGAGCTCAGCGAGCTTATCAAGGAGATGGAAACCAAGTTCGGCGTGTCGGCCGCGGCGGTTGCCGTGGCGGCGGGTCCGGCGGCGGCGGCCGCCGCCCCGGCGGAAGTCAAGGATGCGTTCGACGTGATCCTGACCGCGGCGGGCGACAACAAGGTTGGCGTCATCAAGGCCGTTCGTGCCGTGACCACCCTGGGTCTCAAAGAGGCCAAGGACCTGGTCGAAGGTGCACCGCAGACCGTGAAGGAAGCCGTGCCCAAGGCCGACGCCGAGAAGATGAAGAAGGAACTCGAGGCGGCTGGCGCCAAGGTCGAGCTGAAGTAAGCAATCCTCCGCCCGCCGCGAAGCGCCGGCGGGCGGTGATCTTGGGCTGGCGGGGCAACCCGCCGGCCTGATGGCGCTTCAAGACTGTTCCGGTGTAACGCACCACGCGCACCGGGATGACAGGGTCGTTAGCGTGGTCGAAAAAGGTTCCGTCGAACCGAGGAAGAGCATGACCTACTCATTTACCGAGAAGAAACTCATCCGGAAAAGTTTCGGCAAGCGTCCCAGCGTGTTGAAGGTGCCCTATCTTCTGGAAATCCAGAAGCAGGCCTACCTGCATTTTCTGCAGGCTGACGTTCTGCCCGAACAGCGAATCGATCAGGGCTTGCAGGCCGCCTTCAAGACGGTCTTCCCGATCGAGTCCTACAACGGCAATGCCGCCCTGGAGTTCGTGAGTTACCGACTCGGTACGCCGCCGTTCGACGTCAAGGAATGTCAGCAGCGTGGTCTCATCTATGCCGCGCCGCTGCGCGTGCTGTTGCGCCTGGTGGTGTTCAGCAAGGACGAAAACACCGGCGCCAAGAGTGTGCGCGACATCAAGGAGCAGGAAGTGTACATGGGCGAGATTCCGCTCATGACCGACAACGGCACCTTCATCATCAACGGCACCGAGCGCGTCATTGTTTCGCAGCTGCATCGCAGCCCGGGCGTATTCTTCGAACACGATTTCGGCAAGACCCACTCCTCTGGCAAGCTGCTGTTCTCGGCGCGCGTGATTCCCTACCGCGGCTCGTGGCTGGATTTCGAGTTCGACCCGAAGGATTACCTGTACGTGCGCATCGACCGCCGGCGCAAGCTGCCGGCCTCGATCCTGCTGCGCGCGCTGGGCATGAACACCCAGGAAATCCTGCAAACCTTCTTCGACCAGGATACCTACCATTTCGGCAAGGACGGCAAGCTGGAACTGGATCTGGTGGCCAACCGCCTGCGCGGTATGCAACTGGAATTCGAGATCGCCACGCCCAAGGGCGAAGTGATCGTCGAGGCCGGCCGCCGCATCACCGGACGGCACATCCGTGAGCTGGAAAAGTCGCGGATGAGCAAGCTGTCGGTTCCGGCGGGTTTCGTAATCGGTCGCTCACTGTCCGAGGACATCGTCAATACCGCCACCGGCGAGTTGCTGGCGGCAGCCAACGAGCTCGTGACCCAGGATCTTCTCGACAAGTTGGTGGCGGCCGGTCTCTCCACCTTCCGGACGGTCTACACCAACGATCTCGATCAGGGTCCGTTCATCTCCGACACCCTGCGCATCGACCCGACCCGCGATCCGCTGGAGGCGCAGATCGAGATTTATCGCATGATGCGCCCGGGCGAGCCGCCGACGCGCGATGCCGCCCAGACGCTGTTCAATAACCTGTTCTTCAGCACCGACCGTTACGACCTGTCGGCCGTCGGCCGCATGAAATTCAACCGTCGCGTCGGTCGCGGCATGGACGAGGGTCCCGGCATCCTGACCCGGGAAGACATCGTCGATGCGATGAAAATCCTGATCGACCTCAAAAACGGCAAGGGCGAGATCGACGACATCGACCACCTCGGCAATCGCCGCGTGCGTTCGGTGGGCGAATTGGCCGAAAACCAGTTCCGCGTCGGACTGGTGCGCGTCGAGCGCGCCGTGAAGGAACGCCTGAGCCTGGCCGAATCCGAAGGTCTGATGCCGCAGGAGCTGATCAACGCCAAGCCGGTATCGGCGGTTATCAAGGAGTTCTTCGGTTCGTCGCAGCTGTCGCAGTTCATGGACCAGACCAATCCGCTGTCGGAAGTCACCCACAAGCGCCGCGTCTCGGCCCTTGGACCGGGCGGCCTGACGCGCGAGCGCGCCGGCTTCGAGGTGCGCGACGTGCACCCGACCCACTACGGTCGCGTGTGCCCGATCGAAACACCGGAAGGCCCGAACATCGGCCTCATCAACTCGCTGGCCGTATACGCACGCACCAATGAGTACGGCTTCCTCGAGACGCCGTATCGCAAGGTCGGCACCGGCAAGGTGACCGATACCGTGAATTACCTGTCGGCCATCGAAGAGAGCAAGTTCGTGATCGCCCAGGCGAACGCGACCCTGGATTCGCGCGGCAACCTGATCGACGAGCTGGTGTCCTGTCGTTTCAAGAACGAGTTCTTGCTGACCACGCCGGACAAGGTCGATTACATCGACGTGGCCCCGTCGCAGATCGTGTCGGTGGCGGCCTCGCTGATTCCGTTCCTGGAGCACGACGACGCCAACCGTGCGCTCATGGGCTCGAACATGCAGCGTCAGGCCGTGCCCACGCTCACGACCGAGAAGCCGCTGGTCGGTACCGGCATCGAGCGCATCGTCGCCATCGACTCCGGCGCTACCGTCATCGCCACTCGCGGCGGCGTGGTCGACTCCGTCGACGCCTCACGTGTGGTGGTGCGCGTCAACGACGACGAGACCAAGCCGGGTGAGGTCGGCGTGGATATCTACAACCTCACCAAGTACACACGCTCGAACCAGAACACCAACATCAACCAGCGGCCGCTGGTCAAAGTCGGCGACGTGATCGCCCGCGGCGACGTGCTGGCCGACGGTCAGTCGACCGACATGGGTGAGTTGGCGCTCGGCAAGAACGTGCTGGTCGCCTTCATGCCGTGGAACGGTTACAACTTCGAAGACTCGATCCTGATCTCCGAGCGTATCGTCGATAACGATGTCTACACGACCATCCACATCGAGGAGTTGCAGACAGTCGCGCGCGACACCAAGCTCGGTTCCGAGGAGATTACGCGTGATATCCCCAACGTCGGCGAAGGCGCGCTCGCCAAGCTCGACGAATCCGGCATCGTTTACATCGGTGCCGAGGTCAATGCCGGCGATATCCTGGTCGGCAAGGTTACGCCCAAGGGCGAGACCCAACTGACCCCGGAAGAGAAGCTGCTGCGCGCGATCTTCGGCGAGAAAGCCTCGGACGTGAAGGACACCTCGCTGCGCGTGCCGCAGGGTATCTCCGGCACGGTCATCGATGTGCAGGTCTTCACCCGCGAGGGCATCGAGAAGGATGCACGCGCCAAGAGCATCGAAGAGATGGACATGGCGCGCATCAAGAAGGATCTCGACGACCAGTACCGCATCGTCGAGAACGATGCCTTCGACCGTCTGGAAAAACTGCTGACCGGCAAGACCGCCGCCGGTGGCCCGGCGGGCCTCAAGGATGGCGACCGCCTGACCAAGAGTTACCTCGAGGAACTGCCGCGCCACAAGTGGTTCGACATCCGCCTCAAGAATGAGGAGGCCTCGCAGTCCGTCGAGCAGAGCCGCGCCTATCTGGCCCGGCAAAAGGACACGTTCGCCCAGAAGTTCACCGAGAAGAAGGCCAAGCTCACCTCGGGCGACGACCTCGCCCCGGGCGTGCTCAAGATGGTCAAGGTGTTCGTGGCGGTGAAACGTCGCCTGCAGCCGGGCGACAAGATGGCCGGCCGCCACGGCAACAAGGGCGTCATTTCGCGCATCGTGCCGGTGGAGGACATGCCGCACATGGCCGACGGTCGTCCGGTCGACATCGTGCTCAACCCGCTGGGCGTGCCTTCGCGCATGAACGTCGGTCAGGTGCTGGAAGTGCACCTGGGTTGGGCGGCGAGCGAGCTGGGCGTCAAGATCGGTCGCATGGTCGAGGAACATCGCCAGGGTCAGCGCAAGGTCGAGGAAGTGCGCAAGTTCCTGGAGCGCGTCTACAACCACGTCGGCAAGAGCGCGCACAAGGAAGATCTCAAGCTGCTCAACGACGACGAGATCCTCGAACTGGCGCGCAACCTGCGCAAGGGTGTGCCGGTGGCGACCCCGGTGTTCGACGGCGCGACCGAGGATGAAATCAAGGAAATGCTGGCGCTCGCCGACCTGCCGCTGTCCGGGCAGACCACGCTCTACGACGGACGCACTGGCGACACCTTCGAGCGGCTGGTGACGGTTGGCTACATGTACATCCTGAAGCTTAACCACCAGGTCGACGACAAGATGCACGCGCGTTCCACCGGGCCGTACTCGCTGGTCACGCAGCAGCCGCTGGGTGGCAAGGCGCAGTTCGGTGGTCAGCGTTTCGGCGAAATGGAAGTGTGGGCACTCGAGGCCTATGGCGCCTCGTACACCCTGCAGGAGATGCTGACCGTCAAGTCGGACGACGTGCAGGGTCGCACCAAGATGTTCGAGAACATCGTCAAGGGTGACCACCGCATGGAGGCCGGCATGCCGGAGTCCTTCAATGTGTTGGTGAAGGAAATCCGCGCGCTCGGTATCGACATCGAACTTGAGCGGGCAAAGTGAATCGGCCGTACGGTTGAGGAGAAACGATCTTGAAAGACTTGTTTAATCTTTTCAAGCAGCAAAGCAAGACCGAGGATTTTGACTCGATCCGCATCGGACTGGCGTCGCCGGAGAAAATCCGCTCGTGGTCTTATGGCGAGGTCAAGAAACCCGAGACCATCAATTACCGCACCTTCAAACCGGAGCGCGACGGCCTGTTCTGCGCCAAGATCTTCGGCCCGGTGAAGGACTACGAGTGCCTGTGCGGCAAGTACAAGCGCCTGAAGCACCGCGGCGTGATCTGCGAGAAGTGCGGCGTCGAGGTGACGCTGTCCAAGGTGCGGCGCGAGCGCATGGCCCACATCGACCTGGCCTCGCCGGTGGCGCACATCTGGTTCCTGAAGTCGCTGCCCTCGCGCATGGGCCTGGTGCTCGACATGACGCTGCGCGACATCGAGCGCGTGCTCTATTTCGAGGCCTACGTGATCATCGACCCGGGTATGACGCCGCTCGAGAAGGCCACGCTGCTTTCCGAGGACGCCTACCTCAACGCCATCGAGCAGTACGGCGACGAGTTCGACGCGCGCATGGGCGCGGAGGCGATCCGCGACATGCTCAAGAGCATCAACCTCGATGAGGAGGCCAAGCGCCTGCGCACCGAGCTGGCCGAGACCACCTCGGAAACCAAGATCAAGAAATACACCAAGCGCCTCAAGGTGCTGGAGTCGTTCCTGAGTTCCGGCAACAAGCCGGAATGGATGGTCATGGAAATCCTGCCGGTGCTGCCGCCGGAACTGCGCCCGTTGGTGCCGCTCGACGGTGGCCGTTTCGCGACCTCCGACCTGAACGATCTCTATCGTCGTGTCATCAACCGCAACAATCGCCTCAAGCGCCTGCTCGACCTGAACGCGCCGGACATCATCGTGCGCAACGAGAAGCGCATGCTGCAGGAGGCGGTCGACGCGCTGCTCGACAATGGTCGCCGCGGCAAGGCCATCACCGGTGCCAATCGCCGCCAGCTCAAGTCGCTGGCCGATATGATCAAGGGCAAACAGGGTCGCTTCCGCCAGAATCTGCTCGGCAAGCGTGTCGACTACTCCGGCCGTTCCGTGATCGTGGTCGGCCCGACGCTCAAGCTGCACCAGTGCGGCCTGCCCAAGAAGATGGCGCTGGAACTGTTCAAGCCGTTCATCTTCCATAAGCTGGAAACGCGCGGCCTGGCCACTACCATCAAGGCCGCCAAGAAAATGGTCGAGGCCGCCGGTCCCGAGGTGTGGGATATCCTCGAGGAAGTGATCCGCGAACACCCGGTGCTGCTCAACCGCGCGCCGACGCTGCACCGCCTCGGCATCCAGGCGTTCGAGCCGCAGCTCATCGAGGGCAAGGCCATCCAGCTGCACCCGCTGGTGTGCGCAGCCTACAACGCCGACTTCGACGGCGACCAGATGGCGGTGCACATTCCGCTGTCACTGGAAGCGCAACTCGAAGCGCGCGCCCTGATGATGTCCAGCAACAATGTGTTGTCGCCGGCCAACGGCGATCCCATCATCGTGCCGTCGCAGGACATCGTGCTGGGTCTTTATTACATGACCCGCGACCGCGTCGGCGCCCCCGGCGAGGGCATGCTGTTCGCCGATATCGCCGAGGTCTCGCGTGCTTATGTCACCGGCCAGGTGTCGTTACACGCCATAGTCAAGGCGCGCGTGCGTGAGTTCGTCCGTGACCCGAAGGGTGGCATGACCGAAACGCGCAAGGTGTACGACACCACCGTGGGCCGGGCGCTGTTGGCCGACATCCTGCCGGCTGGTTTGCCGTTCGAACTGATCAACCGGGTGCTGAAAAAGAAGGCCATTTCGGAATTGATCAACGGTTCCTATCGCCGTGTCGGCCTCAAGGAAACGGTGATCTTCGCCGACCAGCTGATGTACACGGGTTTCCATTACGCGACCCGTTCGGCCGTGTCGTTCGGCATGGACGACATGATCATTCCGGCCGAAAAGGCCGGCATCATCGGCCAGGCCGAGACCGAGGTGAAGGCGATCCAGAACCAGTATGCCTCCGGCCTGTTGACCGACGGCGAACGCTACAACCGCGTGGTCGACATCTGGACGCACACCTCCGAGAAGGTGGCCAAGGCGCTCATGGAACAGCTCGGCAGCGAACTGGTGACCGACGCCAAGGGCAAGACCGTCAAACAGGAATCGTTCAACTCGATCTTCATGATGGCCGACTCGGGCGCGCGCGGCAGCGCCGCCCAGATCCGCCA
>CAKKRZ010000091.1 GCA_919902925.1 Acidiferrobacterales bacterium
TCGCCGCCGCCGAGCGTGACGCCCTCATGCCGCTCATCCATGACCGCATGACCGAGAATGTGCTGCCGGACTTTTCGCAGGTCGCCGAGCTGTTCCGCGAAGCCACGCCCGCCTCGCTGCGCACCGTCGACGTGCTGGCGGGCGGGAGCGCGGCGCTGGAGACTGCCAACCGCGAATGGGGCATGGCGCTGTCACCGGACGAGATCGACTATCTCGCCGACAACTTCCAGCGCCTGGGGCGCAACCCGACCGACGTCGAGCTCATGATGTTCGCGCAGGCGAACTCCGAACACTGCCGGCACAAGATTTTCAACGCCGACTGGATCATCGACGGCCAGCCGCGCGACAAGTCATTGTTCACCATGATTCGCGATACCCACGCCAAAAGCCCCAAGGGCACGTTGAGCGCCTACACCGACAATGCCGCCGTGATCGAGGGCGGGCGCATCGCCCGTTTCATTCCGGAGCCGGACAGCCGGCGTTACGGCTACGGCGAAGAAACCACCCACATCCTGATGAAGGTCGAGACCCACAATCACCCGACCGCCATCTCGCCGTTCCCGGGGGCGGCCACCGGTTCCGGCGGCGAGATTCGCGACGAGGGCGCGACCGGGCAGGGCGCCAAACCCAAGGCCGGGTTGACCGGCTTCACGGTTTCGAATCTGCGCATCCCCGGCGCCGAACAGCCGTGGGAGGTCGATCACGGCAAACCTGGCCGCATCGTCAGCGCGCTCGACATCATGATTGAAGGCCCGCTCGGCGCCGCCGCCTTCAACAACGAATTCGGACGACCGAACCTCAACGGGTATTTCCGCACCTTCGAGGAAACCGTCGACGGCGAGGTGCGCGGCTATCACAAGCCGATCATGCTGGCCGGCGGCATCGGCAACATTCGCGCCACGCATGTCCACAAGCAGGCGTTTCAGGCCGGAACCGTCATCGTCGTGCTCGGTGGACCGGCGATGCTGATCGGCCTGGGCGGCGGCGCGGCTTCCAGCATGACCACCGGCAGCTCGCACGAGGACCTGGACTTCGCCTCGGTGCAGCGCGCCAACGCCGAGATGCAGCGGCGTTGCCAGGAAGTCATCGACCGCTGCTGGGAGATGGGCGGGCAAAATCCGGTCTTTTCCATCCATGACGTCGGCGCCGGCGGGCTCTCCAACGCCGTGCCCGAACTGGTCCACGGCGCAGGACGCGGCGGTGACTTCGACCTGCGTGCCGTGCCGAACGATCAGCCCGGCATGTCGCCGATGGAAATCTGGTGCAACGAGTCGCAGGAGCGCTACGTGCTGGCCGTCGACCGTGCCGGCATCGAGCGTTTCAAGGCTTTCTGCGAGCGCGAACGCTGCCCCTACGCGGTGCTGGGTACGGCGACCGACGAACCGCACCTGCTGTTGCGCGATCCCTACATGGAAAAGGCCGGACGCCTGTCGCCGGACAAGGCGTTGGCGGTCCGGGAAAAACTACCCATCGATCTCGATCTCGGCATCCTGTTCGGCAAGCCGCCGCGCATGACGCGCGACGTGAAACGCGTCATGCGCAAGCTGCCGGCCTTCAAGACTAAAGACATCGACCTTAAGGACGCGATCTACCGCGTCCTGCGTCTGCCGACGGTGGCCAACAAAAGTTTCCTGGTCACGATCGGCGATCGCAGCGTGGGCGGTCTGGTGTGCCGCGACCAGATGGTCGGTCCCTGGCAGGTACCGGTGGCGGACGTGGCCGTGACCGCGGCGGGTTACCAGAGTTTCTGCGGCGAGGCCATGGCCATGGGCGAACGCACGCCGCTGGCGTTGATCGATGGCCCGGCCAGCGGCCGCATGGCGGTCGGCGAGGCACTGACCAACATCGCGGCCGCGCGTATCCGCGCGTTGCCGGAGGTGAAGCTGTCGGCCAACTGGATGGCGCCGGCCGGCCACCCGGGCGAGGACGCTGTGCTGTACGACACCGTGCAGGCGGTCAGCGAACTTTGCCAGGCAATCGGCGTGTCGATTCCGGTCGGCAAGGATTCCATGTCGATGAAGACCGTCTGGACTGACGAGCAGGGCGAACAGCGCGCGGTGACGGCGCCGTTGTCGCTGATTGTGTCGGCCTTTGCGCCGGTGCAGGATGTGCGTAAGACGCTGACACCGGCGATGCGCCGCGATCGCGGCGATTGCGATCTGATTCTCATCGACCTGGGCAAGGGCCGGAACCGGCTCGGCGGCTCGGCGTTGGCGCAGGTCTACCAGCAGACCGGCAATGAACCGCCCGATGTCGACGATCCGCGCGTGCTGCGGTTGTTCTTCCACGTCATCCAGGCGCTGAACGAACTCGGTTTCGCGCTCGCCTACCACGACCGTTCCGATGGCGGCCTGCTGGCCACGATCTGCGAAATGGCCTTTGCCGGCCACACCGGCGCGCGCATCGATCTTACCGCGCTCGGCACAGACCCCATCGCGGCGCTGTTCAGCGAGGAGTTGGGCGCGGTGTTGCAGGTCCCCTGCGACCGGCGCAACGGCATACTGGGCGCGCTCAAAGAGGCCGGCATGGCCCGTTATGCGCACGTCATCGGCACGGTCACGCACGACGACATCATCAGCATCTCGCACAACGACCGCGAGATTTTCTACGATTCGCGCGCGAACCTGCAACGCGCCTGGTCGGAGACCAGCTTCCACATCCAACGGCTGCGCGACAACCCCGAAGTGGCGGTGGAGGAATTCGACAACCTGCTCGATCTCGCCGATCCGGGCCTGACCAT
>CAKKRZ010000092.1 GCA_919902925.1 Acidiferrobacterales bacterium
CCGCGTCGCGCCCGGCGCGTCTTCGAAGGCCTCGCGATTGTGCAAAACATTGTTGCACAGCAGCCCCTCCCCCGACGCAAGCCGGTAACGAAAGACGTGCGGCCCGTCGGCGGCGAGCAGCGCTTCGAGCGCAGCGACCGCCGCGTGCGTAGGCGCGTCGTCCTTCCAGACGATGGAACGGCTACGGGCCGTGTAACGCATATGGAGACGACCGGTTTCGGGATCAACCGAAAACACCGCCCCGGTCTGGGCCGCGCGGGTCTCGGTGCCGGTCTCGGTGTTGGCGGGTATCGTCATCGCATCGGGGGCCATGAGCGCCTCGACGTGATCGGGGTCGGCGTCGCGCAGCAACAGATAGGCCATCTCCGGGTCGAGCAGGGCATTTTCGCCGCCGCGGACGGCGGGCGTGACGCAATGCAGGATGAAGGCGCGGATGCGGCGTTCGGGCGGGTTGTAGTACCCGTCGGTATGCCAGAGCAGACGGCGGTTGGTGTAGGGGATGTATCCACGCCCGGCCTTGCTGGAAGTCACCTCCAGCGAGGTGATGGCATCTTCATCGGCCAGCAGGTTGCGGTCCAGGTGCGCGAGCCCGAAGCGTTCGCCCAGCCTGGCCGGGATGGCCTTGTCGGCCAGCGGCCCGAGACGACTGCGGTAAATGGCCATGTTGTACATGACGCACAAGCGCCGCATGGCCTCGGCCTCGCCGCCAGACAGGTCGCGGGGATCGTTAACCTCCACCACCAGATCCCGGGGATCGACGGGATACGACTTGAGCTTTTCGCCGCGCCAGTCCCGGTAGGCCGCTGCCTGGCGGAGATCGAACGGCGAAACCGGCGCGGTCGCCGGAAGCCTGGTTTGATCGGGAATGCGCACGTTGGCTTGCATGGGTGTGATGATACCGGCTCAACCTCTGCCTGAGTGGCCCGCCACCATCACGACGGCGAGGGCCCAAAATCAGGCCAGATCAAGGCTGATTCGCACGAAGAATCAGTGTTCACCGGTTAGAATTTACGATACTGGCCGGCATTAAGGCTTTGCCCTTTCTAATTCCTACTGAACCAGTAGAAAATATCCCCTAGGGGATGGATAAGCTCAGCTTTTAACCACCCCTAACGAGCAATTCTCCCCCCGTAAGCCCCTGACTAGACTGACGTGTCTGTAGAAGGCGTTGAGCCGGCGGCTGGTGCCTGGGGGATTGCAGGATTGATCCCGAAGGTTGCAGAATCCGGCTCCCGCTGTGATCAGTTTCGTGAACCGGGGCCTGACCTGAGCGTGGTTGCGAGGGACAGGTTCCGATTATAGGTCCATTCCCCTGACGGAGGAAAAAAAATGGCTGCGCACGACAAACCGAAGAATCCGCAAAAACATTCCACCTACCTGCCGCTCGATCAGAAGAAGTCGAGCAAGGCGTTCCACAGCACGCCGATGCTCGACCAGCTCGAAAGCGGCCCGTGGCCGAGTTTCGTCACCGGCCTGAAGCGTCTGGCGCTCAACAACAACATGATGGTCGATCTGCTCGGCCAGCTGGAGCACTCCTACAAGACCCGCCTCGGTTACTGGAAGGGCGGCACCGTGTCGGTGTTCGGATACGGCGGCGGCATCATCCCGCGCTTCACCGAGCTCATGGGCAAGGATGGCAAGGCCATGTTCCCGGAGTCGAAGGAATTCCACACGATCCGCGTACAGCCGCCGGCCGGCAATCACTACACCACCGACATGCTGCGCAAGCTGTCGAACTCCTGGGACAAGTACGGTTCCGGCCTGATCGCGTTCCACGGCCAGACCGGCAACATCATGTTCATCGGCACCACCTCCGAGAACACCCAGCACTTCTTCGATGAGATCAACGAATACGGTTGGGACCTCGGCGGCGCCGGCCCGTGCGTGCGCACCGGCATGAGCTGCGTGGGCGCGGCCCGTTGCGAGCAGTCCTGCGCCAACGAGCAGAAGATTCACCGCCTGCTGGTCAACGATTTCCTCGACGACATGCACCGCCCCGCCCTGCC
>CAKKRZ010000093.1:0-1031 GCA_919902925.1 Acidiferrobacterales bacterium
ACCCGGCGTTGCTGCGCCCGGGCCGCTTCGACCGCCAGGTGTACGTGCCGCTGCCCGACATCCGCGGCCGCGAGCAGATCCTGAAGGTGCACATGCGCAAGGTGCCGGTGGCCGACGACGTCAACGCCAACACCATCGCGCGCGGCACGCCCGGTTTCTCCGGTGCCGATCTCGCCAACCTGGTGAACGAGGCGGCGCTGTTCGCGGCGCGCGCCAACAAGCGCCTGGTGGACATGGTGGACTTCGAGAAGGCCAAGGACAAGGTCATCATGGGCGCCGAACGCCGTTCCATCGTCATGCCGGAAAAGGAGCGCCTCAACACCGCCTATCACGAATCCGGCCACACGGTGGTGGCGAAGCTGTTGCCCAACACCGATCCGGTGCACAAGGTCACGATCATCCCGCGCGGCCGCGCGCTCGGCGTGACCATGCAGCTGCCGACCGAGGACCGCTACAGTCACGACCGCGACAGCCTGCTGTCGACGATTGCGGTGCTGATGGGCGGGCGCATCGCCGAGGAAGTGTTCATGAACCAGATGACCACCGGCGCGTCCAACGACTTTGAGCGCGCCACCGATCTCGCCCGCAGCATGGTCATGCGCTGGGGCATGTCGGACGCGCTCGGCACGCGTGTCTACGGCGACAACCAGAGCGAAGTGTTTCTCGGGCGCGACGTGATGACGCACAAGAACATGAGCAACGCCGTGGCCGAGGTGGTGGACGCGGAAATCCGCCGCATCATCGACGAACAGTACTCCCGGGCACGCGCCGTCATCGAGGAGAACCGCGACAAGATCGAGATCATGGCCAAGGCGTTGATCGAGTGGGAGACGCTCGACGCCGCCCAGATCGACGACATCATGGCCGGCAGGAAACCTCAACCGCCGCAGGACACCAGCGGCGCGGGCGGCAGCCCGCGCAACGGAAAGAAACCGGAAACGCCGGTGCCCAAACCCAGGCTCGACACGCCCGCCGGCGAACACTGACCGGAACATCACAACCATCGCGCCGCGGCCAGCCCATGCTGGCCG
>CAKKRZ010000093.1:1041-1198 GCA_919902925.1 Acidiferrobacterales bacterium
TCACCGGTGACAATCGGCCGCGATGCGATGCCTGCCCATGCTGGCCGCGGCCGTTTCAGGACCATGAGCATCCTCGACCTCGGTCACGGACGCACGCTCGATCTCACGCACGCCGTGGTGATGGGCGTTCTGAACGTCACGCCGGATTCGTTTTCCG
>CAKKRZ010000094.1:0-5380 GCA_919902925.1 Acidiferrobacterales bacterium
GATATTAAGAGGCACCGATTTAGGCGAACATTTCATAAATTTTTAGAATAAAGCTCATGACAAATCAGAAATCATTCGGTGACTACAAATCCAACGGATATCTTTGGATTACTCTGGCGACCGGTGAGTATTATCCAGATATTCTGCCGTCGGCCTGCGAACTCTATAAGCCGGTTCTCGTAATGTTTGGACAGATGCTTAAAGAGGCGCATTCTTCGGCTGATCTTTTTAAGACAATTTGTTCCGTCAAAGAACAATGGATGAGGGTTCAATTGGCGCGCGTTTTCCGCAAATACGTTAGCCCTGAGACTCCAGTTGAAATGCTGAAGAAGAAGTCTGCCGCCGATGAAATTTGCGATAGATATGGATCTGGCTTCAGAGCGATTACCGAAGTCCAAGCAGCTTTCGCTAGTCGCCCCATTCCAGATGAGGCTATATGCGCCGTATTGTGGGAATATAAAGATAGAGGAAAGAAGGGCTACGATTTAACTGAGCGGCTCTTCGGTATCTTTCGTGAGAAGTTTAAGAAACTTCACGTTATTGGCCCGGAGCGAGCGGGCAAAGATGTTTTAATGAAGTCAGTCTTCCCTGATTATCCGAAACCCGATCGCCCTGTTGATTTTGTGATTTATGATGATAAATCTGTTCTTGCGGTTGGATTAGCACGATATGACTCTGATCGTGGTGGTGCGCAGGAGGATGACCGTATCGGTCAATATCGGGACTGTGCCCAAGAGATCATTACATGTGCGAATTCAAAAGGACTAAGAACTAAAGTTATTTTCGTAAACGATGGCCCGGGGCTACTGTTAGGCTCAATGTGGGATGACTATGCGCACCTCGAGAATTTATGGCCCGGTCGAGTAAAAGTTGTAACGCTAAGAATGCTCATTGAGCGGATTACAGAAGAGTGGTTGAAGTCTTAGTCTTCCTTAATTTAAGACCATGGCTACGGGCATCCCGAAAAAGCGGCAGCAAGACAAAGAAATGCTATTTGCGAATAGCGTATCAAGCATTTCTTCCATGAAATTGGAGTATCTTGGGAAGAAGCCTAAATCCACCGTGCTTGATACAACTCCCGCGAATGTAGTTAGGCTTTGGGCTAACCCAGATGGGCATAGCCCTAATAGGTTATTTTTTGGCGATAATTTAAAAATATTATCCACTCTCTTATTGAACCCAGAAATCTGTGGCAATGTCCGCCTTATATATATAGATCCTCCATTTGCGACACAGTCAGCATTCCATTCGCGCAATCTCGATCATGCATATGAAGATACATTGTGCGGCTCGGAATATATTGAGTTTATTCGTGAGAGACTGATTTTATTGCGCGAGCTATTGGCTGAGGACGGTTCAATATATCTGCATCTCGATGAAAAGATGGTGTTTCATATAAAAATTATCATGGATGAAATATTTGGGGCCAAAAACTATCGTAATTGCATCATTCGCAAAAAATGCAATCCTAAAAATTATACAAGAAAGAAATTTGGGAACATTTCAGATTACATCTTGTTTTACACGAAATCCGATAATTTTTCTTGGAACCGTCCTGTTGAGGCATGGACAGAAGAAAGATCTAAAGAATACCAGTACATCGAGCCCATAACAGGGAGACGGTTTATGAAAGTGCCGCTTCATGCGCCTGGGGTTAGAAATGGGGAAACGGGCAAACCATGGCGTGGCATGATGCCGCCGCCAGGAAAACATTGGCAATTTACGCCGGCCAAACTCGATGAGATGGATGCGCGAGGTAAAATTTATTGGTCAACCAATGGTAATCCAAGGCGAAAGATTTATTTGGATGAAAACGCTGGTATTGGGGTTCAGGATATTTGGATGGATTTCCGTGATGCACACAACCAGAACGTTCGAATTACAGGTTATCCAACCGAAAAGAACCCCGACTTATTGAAGAGAATTATCGAAGCGTCATCACAACCGGGTGATTTGATTCTAGATTGTTTTTCTGGATCAGGCACAACACTTGCCGTTGCTGCGAGCCTTAATAGATTCTGGATTGGAATAGATGATAGCCCACTCGCAATTAAAACAATTCTTAGACGCTTCGCAATCGGGACTGAACCAATGGGAGACTTTGTTTCTCAGCGAAACGGGAAAAAAGAGGGGATAAGCTCTCAATCGTCTTTATTCGCGTCTATAGAAAGTACCGTGAAACAAAAGGGAGTAGGCATCGAACATCAGCCAATCAGTAACTTCGAATTCTTTGCAGATGCAACCCTAGTTGAGTCCTCTAACGACCTCCTTTCTGAGTGGAAAACAGGATATACAAGTGGTGAGTCATAAGGGTGTTGAGAATATCAAGTATTTGTCTTCCTTGAGAAAAGACCAAACTGATTTATTTTTTCAGCTATGAAAGAAAACAAAACCAGACCGACCGACATCAAGCTGCACCAAAAGTCGCGCGTACTCGAAATCGCCTTCGACGACGGCAGCCACTTCGAACTGCCGTGCGAATTCCTGCGCGTCTATTCGCCGTCGGCCGAGGTGCGCGGTCACGGCCCGGGCCAGGAGGTGCTGCAACTGGGCAAGGAGAAGGTCAACATCACCGCCATCGAGCCGGTCGGTACCTATGCCGTGGCCCTGCACTTCGACGACGGTCACAACACCGGCATCTACTCCTGGGACTGGTTGCACGAACTCGCCAACAACCACGCGCGTCTCTGGGAACAATACCTGGACCGGCTCGCCAAGGCCGGCCATACCCGCAAGATCGTATAAAATCCCTCTTCTCCATGTCCGACCCGAATCGTTCCGACACGACCCACTTCGGCTACCGCGAGGTGCCGGCGGACGACAAGTCACGCCTGGTCGGCGACGTGTTCCGCTCGGTGGCGTCGAAGTACGACCTCATGAACGACCTCATGTCGCTCGGAGTTCACCGGCTTTGGAAACGCTTCGCAGTACAGGTCAGCGATGTGCGCCGCGGCGAACGCGTGCTCGACGTCGCCGCCGGCAGCGGCGATCTGGCGGCGTTGTTCGCGCCACGCGTCGGCCCGGATGGCCGGGTGGTGGTGTCCGATATCAATCCGGTCATGCTCGACGTCGGCCGCGGCCGGCTGATCGACCGCGGCATCACCGGCAACGTCGAGTTCGTGCTGGCCGATGCCGAGAACCTGCCCTTTCCCGATCGCTATTTCGATCTGGTCACCATCGGTTTTGGTTTGCGCAACGTGACGCACATCGAGCGCGCGCTGGCCTCCATGGCGCGCGTGCTGAAACCGGGCGGGCGCCTGCTGGTGCTGGAATTCTCCCGGCCGGTGTTGCCGCTGCTTGACCGGGCCTACGACACCTATTCTTTTAATATCCTGCCCTGGCTCGGGCGGGTGGTGGCGCGCGACGAGGCCAGCTACCGCTACCTCGCCGAGTCCATCCGCCGTTTTCCCGACCAGGACACGCTCAAGGCAATGATGGAACAGGCTGGGCTCGGCCGCGTGCATTACCACAACCTGAGCGGCGGCATTGTCGCCCTGCACAAGGGCTACCGGCTCTGATCCGGCCGCGGCCGGGGCAATCCTCATGACTGTGCCTCATCCTTATACCGCTATCCTGGAGACCGGCATCAACGCCGCGCTGCGCTTCGATCCGCATGCCCGCCAGCGGCTGGGCGAACTGCACGGGCGGCGCATCCGTCTGCGCATCGAGCGCCCGGATGGCCCGTGGCTGGTACTCGATGTTCTGCCGGACGAGGCCGGTCTGCGCCTGCGACCGCCCTCCGACTCCGCCGCGGATGTCGAGATCAGCGGCGAGCCCGGGTTCTTTTTCCGCCGCCCCGGTGCGGCGCCGGCCGCCGGCGAGTTGCGCATCCGCGGCGATCTTGCGCTGGGTAACCGCTTTCGCGAAATTCTCCAGGGCATCGATCCCGACTGGGAAGAAGCGCTGGCGCCGGTGACCGGCGACGTGCTCGCCCACCAGCTCGGGCGGCTGGCGCGCGGCGCCATCGCCTACGGCCGGCAAGCGGCCGGGACGCTGGCGCAGGATGCCGCCGAGTATTTCCGCGAAGAGGCGCGCCTGCTGGCACGCCGGGACGCAGTGGAGATTTTTCTGAAGGACGTGGATCGCCTGCGCGATGACCTGGAGCGCTTTGAACAACGTCTGCAACGTGCGCGTGGAGCGAACCCGTGAGGCCGATCCGCCAGGTCGCGCGCCTGTTGCGCATCACGCGCGTGTTCGTGCGCCACGACCTCGACGAGTTCGTGTCCGCCATCCATCTGTTTCGTCCCTACCGGATTCTGTTGCGCCTGCTGACACCCTGGCACTGGCTGTCGCGCCGCCAACCGCCACGCGCCCGGCGCCTGCGCGAGGCCCTCGAGGCGCTCGGCCCGGTGTTCGTGAAATTCGGGCAGATGTTGTCCACCCGCCCGGACCTGTTGCCCGAGGATATCGCCCTGGAACTGGCGAAACTCCAGGACCAGGTGCCGCCGTTCGCGGGCGAGGAGGCCGCGACCATTGTCGAGCGCGCGTTCGGTGTGCCGCTGACGACCCACTTTGCCGCCTTCGATCGCACGCCGATCGCCTCGGCCTCGGTGGCGCAGGTGCATCTGGCGCGCCTGCACGATGGCACCGAGGTGGCGGTGAAGGTGTTGCGCCCGGGCATTGCGCCGGTGATCGAGCGCGATATTGCCTTGTTGTACACGATGGCGCGCATGGCCATCCGCTATTCGCCGGATGCACGTCGCCTGCGGCCGGTGGAGGTGGTCGACCAGTTCAACCGCACCATTCACGAGGAACTCGATCTGCGCTACGAGGCCGGCAATGCCAGCCGCCTCAAGGCCAACTTCGAAGGTTCCCCGTTGTTGTACGTTCCGAAGATCTACTGGGATCTGACCCGGAGCGAGGTGCTGACCATGGAGCGCATCCACGGAATTCCGATCAGCCAGATCGAGGCCCTGCGCGCCGCCGGCGTGGACATGAAGAAGCTTGCCCACCACGGGGTCGAGATTTTTTTCACCCAGGCGTTTCGCGACGGTTTCTTCCACGCCGACATGCATCCGGGAAATATTTTTGTCTCGACCGACGGCCAGTACCGGGCGGTGGACTTCGGCATCATGGGCACGCTCGACGATATCGACAAGCGCTATCTGGCCGAGAACTTTCTCGGTTTCTTCAACCGCGATTATCGGGCGGTGGCCGATGCCCACCTGCGCGCCGGCTGGATACCGCGCGACACGCGCGTGGAGGATTTCGAGGCCGCCATCCGCGCCGTGTGCGAACCGATCTTCGCCAAACCGATCAGCCAGATCTCCTTCGGCCGGTTGCTGTTGCAACTGTTCCAGACCGCGCGCCGCTTCAACATGGAGGTCCAGCCGCAACTGGTGCTGCTGCAGAAGACCCTGTTCAACATCGAGGGCTTGGG
>CAKKRZ010000094.1:5480-7780 GCA_919902925.1 Acidiferrobacterales bacterium
CGGGCCCAGTTGCGCATCAACCAGCGCCGCCAGTACCGGGCCGTGGCCGGCAGCGGCCTGACCGTTGCCGGCGCCATTCTGCTGGCGGTTCCGGGTCAGGCCGCCGTGGTCACCGGAGCCGGGTGGGGGTTGGGGGCGTTGGGCCTGCTTCTGCTGCTGGCTGCCTGGCCGCGCCATCACGGCTGACGGCCGGTACCGGCGGCCCCGGCGCCGCTGGTATACTTTCTCTGTGGATATCTGCCGGTTTCGAACATGAATCGCCATTACCTACTTGCATTTCTGACGGTGGCCTTGCTGGGCGGGGCGGCTCCGGCGGCGCTGGGCGCTATCGTGCTGGCCGGCAATTACACCTGGTTCGACGAACACCCGAACGCACGGCCGCTTTCCGGCCCCGGCCCGCTGCTGCGTGCCAACGCCACCAGCCTGCATTTCGATATTCCACTGCAATCACTGGCGCCGGCCGAGGACGACGCCCGGCCGCCAATGGGCGACCCGACCTGGGGTACCCTGCGCCTTTATCGTATCCAGGGCGAGGCCTTGTCGGCGGATAGCGACCCGCGCCGCACCACCGCCATGGGCGTGGTCTGGCAGCACCGCCTGTTCCCGAAAGACCGCCTCTCGCTGTCCGCCGAGATGGGTGAGAATCTGAGATTTAATTCGCTCGCTCAGGACACCGTTGAATCGCGCGCGGCCGTCTCGTGGACCCACGAATGGAATGTGCGCTGGCGGCCGAGTCTGACCGGCAGCATGTTCTTCGGCGATGAAAGCGCGCGCACCGACGCCTACCGCCAGCAACTGGGTCGCCGCTTCGTGGGCATGTCGTTCGGCGGCCAGGTGACCGTCGGCCGCGACCACACGCCGTACGTCAACTACCAGCTGCGGCGCAGTTACTACGGGCATGAAACCGGTGGGGACGAACTGTTGCTGCCGCCGCGCATCGACGATCGTTCGCTGCTCGCCGCCGGCTGGCGCTGGCAGGCCACGCGCAGCCTGAGCCTCAAGGCCGAGGCCAGCTTCGGCCTCAACGCCGACGGCGTCGATCTCTACAACCAGGAACGCAAGCGCGTCTTCTTCGGTACGCGTTTCGACTTCCGCTGATCGACCCGGGCGGCTCCGCCGCCCGTCTTCCTCACTCGCCGCTCGACCGGCCCGGCACCGCCGGCAGACCGTCTTCGCCCCAATCCAGGCGCTTGATGAAGTTGGCCACCTGCGTGCGTTCCTCGTAACCGAGCGAGGGGTAGAAACCGCGTTTGTACGATTCCCGTTCGCGGCCGTTGAGGACGCTGATGCGGAAACACTTGCGCTTGACCGCCTCGGCCTCGATGGCGGCCACCAGCGCCGTGCCGACGCCCTTGCCGCGTGCGCCGGCGCTGACGAAAATTTCGGAGATCAGCATTTCCCGGCCGGCGAACAGCAGGTAGGTGACGATCTCGCCGTGCACGTAGCCCACCACCTTGCCGCCGGTCTCCGCCACCAGCAGCAGCGCGTCTTCCTCGCCGGTCAGGGCGGTCAGGCGTCCGCGCAGCGTGCTGCCGTCGGCGCGGAAGGCCGGATTCCAGCCGAGCTCACGATGAAGTTTCATGATGATGTCGATATCGCCGCTGCGCAGCGGGCGGAGGCGGACTTTGGTTTTTTTGAGAGGCCACATAATCAGGATTCTCCTTGGCGGTGAGAGGCCGGCCGGTGCAGGCCGGCCTCCACTTGGTTGCGTTTGTCCGCGCCGGCCAGCAGCTCGATCAAGGTCAGGGCGAAATCCATGGCCGTGCCCGGCCCGCGCGAGGTGATGACCTTGCCGTCGGCAATGACGTCGAGACTTTCGATCCGCACCTTGGGAAATAGTCCGGCCTCCAGCGAGCCGGGAAAACTGGTCGCGCGTTTTCCGTCCAGCAGGCCGGCGGCCGCCAACACCTTCGGCGCGGCGCAGATGGCCGCGGTGTAACGGCCCTGTTTCGCCATTTTCTGCAGCAGCGCGCGGATGCGCGCATCCTGTTCGAGGTGGGTGGCGCCCGGCTGACCGCCGGGCAGGACGATCATGTCGTAGTCGCGGGTCAGCGCCCGATCGAGCGTGGTGTCGGGTATGATCGCCGTGCCGCGGCTGCCGCGGATCGGGCCGTCGGTCAGGCCGGCGGTGACGACCTCGACCTGCGCGCGGCGCAACAGGTCGGTAATCGTTACGGCCTCGAGATCTTCGAAGCCGGCGGCGAGTGGGACGAGGACAGTGGCCATCAGCGTGACCTCGTTTCAGGTTTCGGCGACTGGACGGAGCCGAGGGCCGCGCGCGAGGGATCGCGCGTTTGCGG
>CAKKRZ010000094.1:7880-12662 GCA_919902925.1 Acidiferrobacterales bacterium
TTCGGCGACTGGACGGAGCCGAGGGCCGCGCGCGAGGGATCGCGCGTTTGCGGTTTCAAGGGTAGCAGAGCGGACAGCGGGACGAGTTCGATACCGGCGGCGCGCAGCAGCGGCAGGCGCCGCTCCAGCACCGCCAGCGTCTCGGGATAGGGGTGGCCGATGGCGATCGCCGTACCGCGTCGCCGGGCCAGCGCCAGCAGCCGGTCGAATTCGCGCTCGATGGCGGCGGGGGTGCGGTCGTTGTCGAGAAACACATCGCGCACCAGGGTCGGCAGGCCGGCGGCGCGCGCCTCGCGGGCGGCGACGCTTTGCGGCGAGGTCATGGAATCGAGAAAGAACAGCCGCCGCCGGGCGAGCTCCTGCATGACGCGGCGCATCGGCTCCGGCTGGCGGGTGAGTTCGCTGCCCATGTGGTTGTTGACGCCGAGCGCGTGCGGCACGGTTTCCAGGTTGTACTCCACCATGGCGCGCAGCTCGCCGGGCGGCATGTCGGGTTCGATCATACCGGCGCCGGCATCGTTGCCATTGGCGCCCGGCATCGGCAGGTGCAGTAACACTTCCTTGCCCTGCCGGCGGGATTCGGCGGCGAGCGCCTGCGAGTGGAGCTGGTGCGGCAGGATGGCGCAGGCGACCGGCCCGGGCAGGTGCAGCGCCCGCCGGCCGTCGCCCAGGCTGTGACCGAGATCGTCGATGACGATGGCGATGCGCGGCGGCGACTGGACGGAGGCCGCTTCCGGCCGTCCCTGGCCTTCGCCGATTGGGACCAGGCGAGGGGCGCGGTGCATGGATGCACCGTTTGCGCCTTCGCGGCATTCGTGCGTCCTGCACATCACCGAGGGCGCGCGCGAGGGATCGCGCGTCTGCGGATTCGGCGGTTGGGCTGTGGCCGCCGTGGCGGACAGGAGCGCGCCGCACAGCATGGCCAACCGCCACGCCGTCCGCGGCACGAACACGGGCATGTCAGCGCCGCTGGTTAAAGATGGCGACGCCGCGAAGCAGATTGAGTGCTTCGTTGAGCTGGTAGTCGTCCGGCGGCGGCAGGTCGCGGCGGCCGAGCGGCTTGGTCGTGTCCCCTTTCTTCTTCGGATCGTTCTTGACGGGCTCGCCGTTTTCCTTGCCGTTGTCGAGATGACGGGCCAGATCGGCTTCCTTCAGGCGATCGCTGGTGTCGCGCTTGGTCACGCGGCCTTCTTCGACGACGATGTCGGGGACGATGCCCTGGGCCTGGATCGAACGGCCATTGGGCGTGTAGTAGCGGGCGGTGGTCAGCTTGAGGGCGCCGCCGCCGCTGACGCGCAGCATGGTCTGCACGGAACCCTTGCCGAAGGTTTTGGTGCCCATGATCACGGCGCGTTTGTGGTCCTGCAGGGCGCCGGCCACGATCTCGGAGGCCGAGGCCGAACCGCCGTTGACCAGCACCACCACCGGCGCACCGCGCAGGAGGTCGCCCGGCTTGGCTGACCAGCGCTGGCGCGATTCCGGCATGCGGCCTTCGGTGTAGACAATCAGTCCGGAGTCGAGGAACAGGTCGCTGACCTCGATCGACGAGGTCAGTACCCCGCCCGGGTTGTTGCGCAGGTCGAGGATCAGCCCCTTGAGCGGACCCTTGTTCTCCTTTTCCAGCGCGCGCAGGGAGTCGGCCAAGTCGCGATCGGTGCGAATCTGGAAGTTGGTGATGCGCACGTAGCCATAACCCGGGTCCAGCATCTTCTGCCGGACGCTCTGCAATTTGATGACGGCGCGCGTGATCTTGATCTTGAGCGGCCGTGACTCGCCCTCGCGCACGATGGTGAGGGTGATGTCGCTGCCCGGCCGGCCGCGCATGGCGCGCACCGCTTCGTTCAGGGTCATGCCCTTGACCGCCTTTTCGTTGAGGCGGATGACGAGATCGCCGGACTTGACGCCGGCACGCGCTGCGGGCGTGTCGTCCATGGGCGCCACGACCTTGACGAAACCGTCCTTGTCCATGGTGACCTCGATGCCGAGGCCGCCGAACTGCCCTTCGGTGTCGGCGCGCATCTCGCGAGCGCTGTCCGGATCGAGGTAGGCCGAGTGCGGGTCGAGTCCGCTGAGCATGCCCTGCACGGCGTTGGTGAACAGTTTCTTGTCCGACACCGGTTCGACGTAGTTAGCCTTGATGCGGCTGTAGACCTCGGCAATGCTGCGGATCTCCTCGATCGGCAGCGTGGCCAGTTCCTCGGGCACTTTGCTGTTGCGATCGGCCAGTACCCGGACGTCGAGCACGATGGCTGCACCCAGGAAAACACCGAGCAGCAGCACAAGCACATAGCGGGTGGTCAATTTCATGGACTAACACTCCGTGGTGTAATGGTTATGTTCAATAGCCAAACAATTATGAACGATCGTCAGGGCAGTACCGGGTGGACGCCATCCGCTCAGGTGGCGCGGACCGTGCACCAGCGCAGCGGGTCGGCCGGCGCGCCTTGGTGCCGGACCTCGAAGTATACGCCTGGACGGGATTGGTCGCCGGTGGCGCCGGCGGTGGCGATGGTTTCACCGGTCTCGGCCCAGTCGCCCACTGACTTGGCCAGGCTTTGATTGTGTCCGTACAGCGTCATATAGCCATCCCCGTGATCCAGAATCAAGAGTAGCCCAAAACCCCTTAACCAGTCCGCATACACCACCCGTCCCCCGAACACCGCTCGCACCGCCTGGCCCTCGCGCGCGGCGAGAAAAATCCCTTTCCAGCGCAGATTGCCGATCTGGCGTGAATCGTTGAAACGCGCCAGCAACTGGCCTCGCAACGGCAACGGCAGACGCCCCTGCATGCCGGCAAAACCGCTATCAGGCCGTCCCTGGCCTGCGGCCCTCGCCTCGTTCCTATCGGCGAAACGTGCACCCGCTGGCGGTGGCGGCATGGCCGGCAACAACGGCCGGATCTCGCTGACCAGCCGCTCCAGCCGGTCCCGGTCGGCATGCAGGCGCTCCAGCGAGCGGCCGCGGTCGCGGACTTCTCGCGACAATCGGGCATGCAGGCCACGGCGTTCCTGGCGCAGGGTTTCCCACTGGGCCTTCTCCCGACGTTGGGCCGCGCGCAGGCCCTCAAGTTCCCGGGCCGCCTCGCGTCGCGATTCCTCAAGCCGGGCCAGTTCCCGCAGCACCGATTCGATGCGTTGCAGGCGCTCGATCCGCGCCTGCTCGACGTAGCGGTAATAAGCGAGGGTGCGCGACAGGCGCGCCGGGCTCTGGTCTTCCAGCACCAGTCGCAACTCGCTTTGGCGGCCAGCCTGGTAGGTGGCGCGCACCAGTTCGACCAGTTCCTCGCGCTCACGAGCAAGTTCCCGCCGGCGTTTTTCGGTCTGGCGTTCCAACCCTTGCACGCGCGTGCGTTCGCGCCGCAGGCGGCGCTCGGTGTCGCGCAGCGTATTTACCAATGGACCGAGGCGGCGATCGAGGGTTTCCAGCTGTAGACGGACGCTGTCGCGCTGCTCGCGGGTTTCGTTAAGCTGCTGCTGCAGCGCGTCGATGCGGGTGCGCACATCGCGCAGCCGGGCGCTGTCGGCGGCGGCCGGCAGGAGCATTGCCGGCAGCAGGAGGCAGAAAAAAAGCCGCAACCAGACCGTCCCTGGCCCGCGGCCCTCGAACACGTGTCCCTGACGTCCCACCTAAGACGCCTCCCATCGGCGAAACGAAAAAGAGCGGAGCGGGTGATTGCCCCGATCAGGCACGGGCTTCGCCGGTCCCCGCGGACGCGGCCGAAGCCGCTGTCACATCGACCAGCGGACGGCCGCTCATTTCAGACGGGATCGGCAGATTGAGCAGGGTCAGCATGGTGGGCGCGACGTCCTCGAGTGCGCCGGTCGGGGCCATGCTCGCCGGCCGACCGACGTACAGGAACGGTACGGGGTTAGTCGTGTGGGCGGTGTGCGGCTGGCCGGTCTCGAAATCGAACATCAGTTCGGCGTTGCCGTGGTCGGCGGTGATCAGCATTTCACCGCCGGCCTTCTGGACGGTCGTCAGGATGCGGCCGAGCGTGGCGTCGACCGCCTCGATCGCCTTGACGGTGGCATCGAAGTCGCCGGTATGGCCGACCATGTCAGGGTTGGCCAGATTGCAGACGATCACGTCGTAGTGGTTGCGTTCGACGGCCTTGGCGATTTCGTCGGCCACCATGGACGCGCTCATCTCGGGCTTCAGGTTATAGGTGCGCACGTCGGTCGGCGAGGGCACGAGAATGCGATCCTCGAACTCGAACGGTTTCTCGACGCCGCCGTTGAAGAAGAAGGTGACGTGGGCGTACTTCTCGGTTTCGGCGATGCGCAGCTGGTGCAGCCCGCGCGCGGCGACGTAGGCGCCGAACACGTTGCGCAGCCGTTCGGCCGGAAATGCCACCGGCACGTGGAACTCGGAGTTGTATTCGGTCAGGCTGACGAACGCCGACAGCTTCGGTTTGGCCTGGCGCGCGAAGGCATCGAAGTCTTTCTCGATGAACGGGCGCGTGATCTGGCGCGCACGGTCGGAGCGGAAATTCATGAACACCAGACAATCGCCATCCTGGATGCGAACGGGTTGACGGCCCAACGGCGCCCGCTCCTGCGCGTCCTGCGCTCGCGGCATTGGGGCATCCCTGTCCGGCACGATGGCGGTGGCCAGGACGAACTCGTCGGTCTCGCCGCGCGCGTAGGCCATGTCGAGTGCCTGGCTGGCGTTGGCGGCGGTGTGCTCGCCCTTGCCGAGGGTGGCCAAGTCATATGCCGCCTGCACGCGCGGCCAGCGGTGGTCGCGGTCCATGGCGTAGTGGCGGCCGATGATCGAAGCGAA
>CAKKRZ010000094.1:12762-16092 GCA_919902925.1 Acidiferrobacterales bacterium
GCGGTGAACTTGTTTTCCATGGCCTTGATTGAGGCGGCCGCACTTTGCGGCGGTGTGTCGCGGCCGTCGAGGAAGGCATGCAGATAAATACGGTCGGCGCCACGTTTGGCGGCCAGTTCGACCACAGCCTGGATGTGATCCTCGTGCGAGTGCACGCCACCGGGCGACAGCAGGCCCATGATGTGCACGGCATGCCCGCCGTGGACCGCCTGATCGACGGCGTCGGTCAGCACCTTGTTGGTAAAGAAGGTGCCGGTGGCGATCGCGCGGTTGATGCGCGTGTATTCCTGGTAGACGACCCGGCCGGCACCGATGTTGAGGTGCCCGACCTCGGAATTGCCCATCTGTTTCGAGGGCAGTCCGACGGCTGCCTCGGAGGCATAGATAAGGGTATGGGGATACTGCTTCCAGAGCCGGTCCCAGACCGGTTTGCGGGCCGCGGCAATGGCGTTGTACTGGGTTTCCTCGCGGTAGCCCCAGCCATCCAGGATCAGCAGTACCAGCGGCCTCGGGGTATACGACATAAGCTCAGTGTTGAATAGTCCTGTTTTCCCGGTTTATCGCTTTTTAAGCAGATCAGTATTGTATAATGTTTTTATATATATGGCAGCCGCGACCGGGGTCGCTGGGCTGTCCGCAGGCCCCGCCAATCGCCGCAACACCGTGGACGGGCAGACCACAGTCCTGATGAGGAGTAAGGATATGAGCGCGACCGCCGAGAAAATCGAGGCCCACGACCTGATCACCAACGAGGAGGACATCCATTTTGCCTCGCGGGCGCTCAAGGCCATGGCACACCCGCTGCGCCTCAAGATACTGTGTCTGCTGGGCGTCGAAAGTGAAATCAGCGTGCAGGATATTGTTGAGCACGTCGGCACCTCGCAAAGTAATATCTCCCAACACCTGTCGATCCTGCGCGAAAAGGGCATCATCGCGGCGCGCAAGGACGCCAATAAAGTCTACTACCGCATCGGCGATCCAAAAATCCTGGGCCTGATCGGCTCCTTGCGCGATGCTTTCTGCACCGCCGGGCGTCGCCGCTGAATCGTCATCGCGCCGATTTGCCCCGGGGTGTCCGGGGATTTCCCGATCCGTCTCTCCAGCCGTTACAATCCCGATCATGAATTTTGTCATCGCCAACTGGTATCTTTTCCTTGCGCTGGCCGTGGTGTTGGCGTTGCTGGGCGGCACCATGCTGCTGCCGCGCCTGTACGGCATCCGCACGCTGAACACCGCCGAGGCCGTGCGCCTGATGAACCAGGAACAGGGTGTGGTCGTGGACGTGTGCGAAGCGGCTGAATTCAAGGGTGGCCACATTCCGCATGCGGTCAGTGCGCCGCTGTCCGGCCTCAAGGATCATCTCGGTGTGCTCGAAAAATTCCGCGCCCGGCCACTGATCGTCACCTGCCGCAGCGGCAACCGTTCCGTGCGCGGCGCCATCCTGCTGCACAAGCAGGGCTTCGCGCGTGTGTATTCGCTCGGCGGCGGACTCGCCGCCTGGCAGCGCGACAACCTGCCGGTCGAGACGGGCTGAGACAGTGTCGTGGCACGCGTGCTCATGTACTCGGCGCGTCTTTGCGGCTACTGTCAGATGGCCGAGCGGCTGTTGGTCGCCAAGGGCGTGACCGAGATCGACAAGGTGCTGGTCGATGCCGTTCCAGAGCGGCGCGCGGAGATGATCGCGCGCAGCGGCCGCACCAGCGTGCCGCAGATCTTTATCGGCGATACGCACGTCGGCGGATATTCCGAACTGGCGGCCCTGGATCGCCAGGGGCAACTCGACGAATTGCTGGCTCGTCCGTGAGCGGCGATTGGAATTCAACTTACCTCACCTGACCGGAAACAAACCACGTGGCTGATGCAAAGACCGAGACGGGGCCATCCCTGTCACTCGACAAGATATACCTCAAGGATGCGTCCTTCGAGGCGCCGGGGGCGCCGCAGGTGTTCCTGGAGCAGGGCAACTCCGATGTGCAGATGCAGCTGGGCATCAGTCATTCGGTCGTCGATAAGGCGCAGGGTTTTTACGAAGTGATCCTGAGCGTGACCGTCACCGCCAAGACCGGGGACAAGCCCGCCTTCGTGGTCGAGGTGCAACAGGCCGGCGTGTTCCACGTGCTGGGCGTGGGTGACGAGATTCTTGAGCGCACACTGGAGATCACCGCCCCAAGCGTGCTGTTGCCGTTCGCGCGCGAGGCGGTCTCCGATCTGATCGGCAAGGGCGGATTCCCGCCGCTGCTGATCACGCCCATCAACTTCGAACAGCTGTACGAACAGAAGCAGGCCGCCCAGAAGGCGCCGGTCGCGGGCCACGCCTGACGCACGCGAACACCGGACGCGAATCATGAGCCTTGCCCCGATCGCCGTGCTCGGCGCCGGTTCCTGGGGCACGGCGCTGGCGGTGCTGATGGCGCGCAACGGCCGGCGCGTACACCTGTGGGGACCAGACGCCGCCCGTCTCGCCACCCTGCAACACGAGCGCGAAAACCGCCAGTACCTGCCCGGCATCCGCTTTCCCGAACGATTGCACACCCGCGATGACCTCGCCGACGTCTGCCGGCAGAGTGTCGATTTTCTGGTCGCGGTCCCCAGCCATGCTTTTCGGGCCACGCTCGCGGCGCTGGCGCCACAGCGGCGCGACGGGACCGTGCTGGCCTGGGCCACCAAAGGGCTCGAACCGCACAGCGGCAAACTGCTCTCGGAAGTGGCAAACGAGACGCTGGGCGCCAGCGTCGCCACGGCCGTGATCTCCGGCCCGAGCTTCGCGCGCGAGGTCGCCATCGGTTTGCCGACGGCGCTGACCGCCGCCGCCCGCCGCGAGGAAGTGGCGGAGACCGTCGCTAACTGGTTGCGCAGCGATCGCCTGCGTGTCTACACCAGCAACGATGTCGCCGGCGTGCAGCTCGGCGGCGCAATTAAAAATGTCGTCGCCATTGCCGCCGGCATCAGCGACGGGCTCGGTTTCGGCGCCAACGCGCGCGCCGCACTGATCACGCGCGGGCTGGCTGAACTCACGCGCCTGGGCGTCGCGCTCGGCGGCCGCGTCGAGACCTTCATGGGGCTGACCGGCGCCGGCGATTTGATCCTCACCTGCACCGACAACACCTCGCGCAACCGCCGGCTCGGCATCGGCCTCGGCGAGGGCCGGCCGCTGGCAGCCATGCTGGCCACCATCGGCCAGGAAGTGGAAGGCGTCGCCACCGCGCGAGAACTGCACGCACTCGCCGGCCGTCACGGCGTCGAAATGCCGATCACCGAACAGGTCTACCGCGTCCTCTACGAAGACGTCGCCCCGCAGGCCGCGGTCGAGGCCTTGCTCAGCCGCGAACC
>CAKKRZ010000095.1 GCA_919902925.1 Acidiferrobacterales bacterium
CGCGGCGCGGCTGGCGGTGAAGCAAACGGCGGAAACAACAACGCCGGCTTTCGCCGGCGTTGCAGGAACACTTACCTATATATAGTGGTAGCGGGGGTAGGATTTGAACCTACGACCTTCGGGTTATGAGCCCGACGAGCTGCCAGACTGCTCCACCCCGCAGCAGGAGGCGAAGTGTACTGATCCAATCCGCTGATTTCAAGGAAAAATCATGCCTCCGGACGGTCTCGCAGCCACTCCACGCAGTAAATATTGGCAGACCAGACACATAACAGGCCGAGCATCTCAATCGGCGTCAGCAGCCAGGGATTGAGCTGATCCGCCCACACCATGAGCAGCGCGGCCGGTGTGAGTGCCAGCAGGATGACGTAGGCGGTGCGGCCCGGTTCGCGCACCAGCAATCGCAGCGCGGAACCGAGGCTGGTCAACAGCCGGAACTGCTGGCGCGTAAAGACCCACGGCAACCACCACACCAGCAGGGCCGGCAACAGGAGCAGTAAGAATTTGACCGGCTGTTCCAGCTGCGGCCGGATCGTTTCCACGTCGCCCTGGCCCAGCATGACCAGCACCATCGACATCATCACCAACACCGTCAACACGATCAACATGGAAAATCCGACCATCTTGAGGATGAGCCAAAGGAAGCGGGGAAAGACAGCGGCGGCGGCCTGGAAGACCTCGCGCGCCGTGACCGCTTCGCGCGAACGCGCCAGTGCCGTGAACAAACCGGCCTCGACAAACAGGACAGCGGCCAGCAGGAACCCGCCCCAGAAGGCACGCGGCCAGATCACCTCGCCCGTCGCCTCGCCGAACAGGCCGAGCCGGACCGGCAATACGCTGGCCACGTGAATAGCGATCAACACCCAGACGCCGCTGCTCATCAGCGCGCGCAGGGCGGCGCGCAGTTTGCGTTCGCCTTCAGTAGGCTGATCGGACACGGCGGAGACCGGAGAGGAAAAAATCAGCCGAAGTCGTAGTGCTTGCTCACCGGCGAACGGATCTCCCACGTGCAGGACATCCCAACCGGAAAGGTCACGAGGTCGCCCCGTTTGAGAATAATGGGCGCACCGCCCTCCGGGGTTACTACCACCTCGCCTTCCAGGATATAACAAACCTCGCGTTTGTCGTAGGTCCAGGGAAAGGTCGAAACCTCCTTGGTCCAAACAGGCCAGTCGTATACCCCGATCACATCGAGCTTGGCGGGCGAAGGGTTGTGTTCTACATAAATCTCGTTCACGTATTGGTTCCGTGGTGTTGGGTCGGCATCGGGATCACGATTATGAGCGAGCGGACCGCTTCGCCGCAAGCCGGCGCGACTTGCTAAACTGATCACCGCCATACTTCGTTGCTCCAGTTGCTGCCAATCAAATGACCGGACGAACGGAGTAGGGAGACCGAAAATGACCAACCGCCAAACCCGCGACCCGCATACCGACCGTTCGTTGCGCCTGTCGGTGCGCGACGG
>CAKKRZ010000096.1 GCA_919902925.1 Acidiferrobacterales bacterium
TGCTTCACGTCATTCCAGCGATTCGGATCGCCGCCGCGTTTCTGGGTGATGATGCGCGCATCTTCCAGGTGATTCATGCCCACGTTGTAAGCCGCCAGTGCCATCCAGGTACGGTCGGGTTCCGTTACGGTTCCGGGGAGGCGATCGAGCGTCTTGCGGAAGTAACGCGCACCGCCCTGGATGCTCTGCCCTGCGTGGATGCGGTTTTTCACCCCCATCTCTCGCGCCGTTTCCTCGGTGAGCATCATCATGCCGCGCACGCCGGTGGGTGAAACAGCGGCCGGGTCCCAATACGA
This sequence comes from Acidiferrobacterales bacterium, assembly GCA_919902925.1. Lineage (GTDB taxonomy): Bacteria > Pseudomonadota > Gammaproteobacteria > Acidiferrobacterales > Sulfurifustaceae > CAKKRZ01. Next base: position 297 of record CAKKRZ010000096.1, read on the forward strand.
TTCCTGGTAAGCCAGGGCGGCCAGCAGGCGCCAATCGAGCCGGTGACCTTTGCCGGCTTTCTGAAACAGCGTTTGATAGGGTGGCAGGCGGTTCTGAATGCGAAATTGGTAAACCGCCAGGTTCACCGGGTTGGCCAGGCCGGCCGGCCCGTAGTAGCGATCGAGCAGTTGGGCCAACTCGCCGCTCTTCTTTATCTGCGCCAGAAAGCGCTGCGCTTCGGCATGCAGGCTATCGTCTTTGCCACCGCGGAAGGCCCACGCCAGTCCTTCAGGTTCGCCGAGGGTGAAGGCGATTCTCAGCTCGGGGAAGTACTGGCGGTTCACGGCGATGGCATGCGAGTCGGTAATAGTTACGTCGAGTAACCCTTCCCACACCATCTGCAACAATTCGAGGACGGTCTTGTCCTCCGTTTCGTTCCAGCGCAGCGCGGGGTATTTTTCCCGCAGCAGCAGCAGGTGACGGACCGGCCGGCCATCTTTCCTGACCTCAATGTCGCGTCCCAGCAGATCTTTCACTTCGCCGGGAACGGTCTTGCCGTGACGAGTCACGACCATCTGGGAGATGGTCTGGTAGGGATCGGTGAAACGCACCGGCGCCGGGCCGGCTTCCACCGTAGTCAGTCCGGCGGTGAAATCCGCCTCCTGGCGCGATAGCCGCAGCAGCAACTCATTGCGGTGGGGCATGGCGATGACCCGCAGTTTGACGCGCAGGTGGTCGGCGAAGGCCTTGGCCAGGTCGTATTCAAAGCCGGCCGGGCCGTCCGGCGTTTCATAGTAGGTGGTCGGGCCGGTGTGGGTGATCATGACCAGCTCACCGGCCGACCTGACCCGCTCAAGCTGGTTTTCGAACCACGAACACCCGGCCAGCAAGGCCAGGATCAGGCTACCCGACAGCACCCGGGTCCAGACTGCGCGCGTCGTCACTGCCGAAGCTCGCCGTGTCATGGGCGAAGCCTATCCTTGCCTCCGCACCTTGTCACGGAGCCTGATGACATCCGGAAACGGGTGTCGGGCCGCTTGGTTGTCCCCTGTCCTGTCTCCACGTATCATCCCGCTCCCCCGGAGAGGTACCGTAGCGGTCACACCGGCACCGACTCGAAATCGGTTGGGGGCTAACGCCCCACGTGGGTTCGAATCCCACCCTCTCCGCCATTCCCCGCTTGATCATCCTCCCGGCCCGCGGTTGTAGATATACTCTGGTCTGGATATTCATCCCACCCGCCCATGCCCGCCGCCGAATTGCTCATTACACTCGTGCCCATCAATTCTCTCGGGCCGGACAGTATCGAAGAGTTGCTGGCCAGCACGCCGATTGAAAATGTCGCGTCAGGCACTGTGCTGTTCGAGCAGGGCGATGAGGACCGGCATTCCATCTACCTGCTGGAAGGTGAGGTTCAGCTCACGGGTCAAACGGGCAGCCAGCGCACGATCATCGGCGGACAGGAAGAGGCCAAGTATGCGCTGGCCCAACTCAAGCCGCGCCAGTACACCGGCAAGACCAAAAGCAAGGCCGTCATCGCCCGTGTCGACAGCGTGCTACTCGACCGGCTGATTACCCTGGAGCAGACGGCCAGGGCCGGCGGTATCGAGGTGGTGGAATACGACGGTTCCGCCGACAATGACTGGGTGATGGGCCTGCTGCGCAACGAGGTCTTCCAGCAACTCCCGCCGGCGAATTTCAATGCGCTGCTGTCGCATCTGGAGGCCGTGCCGGTCGTGGCCGGTCAGGTGATCGTGAAACAGGACGATCCCGGCGATTACTACTATCTCATTCAGAGTGGACGCGCGACGGTGGCGCGCAAACAACCGACCGGCAAGGTCGGCATGCTGGCCGAAATCGGCGAGGGTGAAGGTTTCGGCGAAGAGGCGTTGTTGTCCGGCGCCCCGCGTAATGCGACCGTCATCATGCGCAGCGAAGGCATTCTGATGCGACTGACGAAACAGGATTTCGACGAGCTCCTCAAGGAGCCCATCGTCCACTGGGTCAGCGGCGATGAAGTGCGCGCGCTGGTGCAGGGCGGGGCGGGGTTGATCGATGTGCGCACGGAAGATGAATTCAAGCGCGGCGCCATTAAGGGCAGCCTCAACCTGCCGCTTTATCTGTTGCGCCTCAAGGCCAGCACGCTCGA
>CAKKRZ010000097.1:0-2298 GCA_919902925.1 Acidiferrobacterales bacterium
CCGGCGAACTCCAGCTGTCGCCACGCCTCGTAGACGGCGATTGCCACCGCGTTGGACAGGTTAAGGCTACGCACGCCGGGACGCATGGGCAGGCGCAGTCGCTGGTCCGGGGGCAGGGAGGCGAGTAGCGATTCCGGCAGGCCGCGGGTTTCCGGGCCGAACAGCAGCGCATCGCCCGGGTGGTATTCGATATCGGTGTAAGTTCGCTCGCCCCGGGTCGAGAAGGACAGCAGCCGGGCGGGGGCCGCTTCCGCTAAGAACGAAGCAAGGTTTGGCCAGGTACGGACATCCACCCACTCGTGGTAATCCAGGCCGGCGCGGCGCAATTCCCGGTCTTCCATGCGGAAACCAAGCGGCTCGATGAGGTGCAGCCGGCAGCCGGTATTGGCGCACAGGCGGATAATGTTGCCGGTATTGGGCGGTATTTCTGGTTGGTACAACACGACGTGCAGGGGAGGGGTTAGATCAGTCATTGGGCAGTGGCGTGATTCGTGCAGGCAAGCGCGTGAACGTATCCTATAGTTAGGACCATAACCGGACAGAAGGGAATACCCATGGCCATTACCACGGCGGCCGAACGGCCGAAAAAAATCCGCATCGGCGATCTGTTGATCGCCCACAAGGTCATTTCCCAGGAGCAGCTCAACGCCGCGCTCGCCGAGCAGAAGAAGAGCGGCCGCAAGCTTGGTCGGGTGCTGATCGAGAACGGGTTCCTTTCCGAAGACCAGATGCTGAATTTTCTGGCTCAGCAGCTCAACATCCCGTGCATCGACCTCAAGCGCTACAACTACAAGACCGAGGTGGTGCGGTTGATCCCCGAGACCCACGCGCGCCGCTTCCGCGTCATCGCTCTTGACGACGCGCGCGAAGGGTTGCTGGTCGGCATGGCCGACCCGACCGACATCTTTGCCTACGACGAGTTGTCACGCCTGCTGCGCCGGCCGCTGCGCCTGGCCGTGGTCAATGAAGGCGATCTTCTCAAGACCATTGACCGGGTCTACCGCAAGACCGAGGAAATTTCCGGCCTGGCCCAGGAGCTGGAACAGGAGCTGACCGCCGCCGGCGTCGACCTCGGCCTGCTGGCCGAGACCGAGGGGCTGACCGACGCGCCGGTCGTCAAGATGTTGCAAAGCGTGTTCGAGGACGCCGTGCAAGTGAACGCCTCCGACATTCACATCGAACCGGGTGAAAAGGATATCCGCATCCGCTTTCGCATCGACGGCGTGCTGCGCGTGCAGACCACCGCCGACCGGCGCATCGGTCCGGCGCTGGTGTCGCGCATCAAGCTGATGTCCGGACTCGACATCTCCGAAAAACGCCTGCCGCAGGACGGCCGCTGCAACGTGCGCATCCGCGACCGCCAGATAGATGCGCGCCTGTCGACCATGCCTACGCAGTACGGCGAATCGGTGGTGATGCGCCTGCTCAATCCCTTTGCCGGCGTGCTGACGCTCGCCCAGATCGGCATGCCCAAGACCGTGCTCGATCGCTTCCAGCATGTGCTGACCAGCCCGACCGGCATGGTGCTGGTCACCGGCCCGACCGGCAGCGGCAAGACCACCACCCTCTATGCCGCCTTGCAGGAACTCAATCGCCCGGAATCCAAGGTATTGACGGTCGAAGACCCGGTTGAGTACCGGTTGGCCGGCATCAACCAAGTGCAGGTCAATACCAAGATCGAATTGACCTTCGCGCGCGTGTTGCGCTCGATGCTGCGCCAGGATCCGGACGTGATCCTGGTGGGTGAAATGCGCGATCAGGAAACGGCCGAGATCGGCCTGCGCGCCGCCATGACCGGCCACCTGGTGCTGTCTACCCTGCACACCAATGATGCCATTTCCACCGCACTGCGACTGGTCGACATGGGTGTTGAGCCCTTCATGGTTGCCGCCTCGCTGCGCGCCATTGTCTCGCAGCGCCTGGTGCGGCGCCTGTGCGAATCCTGTTCGGAACCCTATGCGCCGCCGCCGCCGCTGCTGGCCGTGGTGCGGGCCGAGATGGGCGCGGAGGCCGCCGGAAAACTCACTTTCCGCCGCGGTCGCGGCTGCACCCACTGTAACGGTACTGGCTATCACGGCCGCATCGGCGTGTTTGAGTATCTGGAGATGGACGCCGATCTGGTCGACGTGCTGCACACCGGCGACCCGGTGAAGTTCTCCCAGTTGGCCCGCCAGCAGAAGGGCTTCCGTTCGCTGCGTCAGGCCGCGATCGATCTCGCCGCCCAGGGACAGACCACCATGGACCAGGTGGTACGCGCCACCTACGGCGCGGAGGATTAATCTCTGTGGGCAAGACGAA
>CAKKRZ010000097.1:2398-5072 GCA_919902925.1 Acidiferrobacterales bacterium
GAGCGTAGTCGCTACCGGGCCATTTTTGGCCCGCGCCTCTCGCCGACGTCCAGTCGGCGAAGCGAGTAGGGCTACATTTATGGCCCTGTTCCAGTACCGCGGCCGTACCCAGCGCGGCGAGTCGGTCAAGGGCAAGCTCGAAGGTCAGTCGGCCGAGGCGGTCGCCACCCAGTTGTTCAACAGCGGCATCACGCCGGTCGATATCACCGAGGCGGCGGCGGTCTCCGACGTCACCGGGCCGCTGCGCGAGTGGCTGGCGCAATCGCGCGGTGTCACGCTCGTCGATCTCGTCCTGTTCAATCGCCAGATGTACACGTTGCTCAAGGCCGGCGTGCCGATCATGCAGGCCCTGCGTGGCCTGCGCGAGACCACCCAGAACCCGGCGTTGGCGAAGGTGATCGCCAGCCTGAGCGATGGCCTGGATACCGGCCTCGACCTGTCGACCGCCATGAAGCGCCATCCTGCGGTTTTTTCCAACCTGTTCGTCAGCATGATCCAGGTCGGGGAAACCACCGGCAGCCTGGAACTGGCCTTCCTGCAGCTGGCCGAATACCTGGAGCGCGAGAAAGACACGCGCGATCGCGTCAAGGCGGCCATCCGCTACCCGCAGTTCGTGCTCGTGGCGATGGTGATCGCCATGTTCATCCTGAACTACTGGGTGATCCCGACCTTCGCCAAGGTGTACGCGAGTTTCCGCATCGAGCTGCCGTTGGTGACGCGCATCCTGATCGCGACCTCGCGTTTCACGGTCAACTACTGGTACATCATGCTCGGGGCGGTGGCCGCCGTCATCGGCGGTACGCGTTACTACCTGCACACGCCGAACGGTCGTTACCGCTGGCACAAATGGCAGTTGCGCCTGCCGGTGATCGGTCCGATTCTCTACAAGAGCACGCTCGGGCGCTTCGCGCGCGCGCTCGCCACCATGATCCGCGCCGGCATCCCGCTGGTGCAGGGCATTACCGTGGTGGCCCGGGCGGTCGATAACGATTACGTGTCGGAGCGCATCCTGCAGATGCGCGACGGCATCGAGCGCGGCGAGACCATCGCCCGCACCGCCGCCGCCACCGGCTTGTTCCCGCCGCTGGTGGTGCAGATGATCTCGGTTGGCGAGGACACCGGCGCCATTGATGCGCTCATGCTCAACGTGGCTGAGTACTACGAGCGCGAGGTCGATTACGACATCAAGAACCTGGCCACGGCCATCCAGCCGATCCTGCTGGTGGTGCTGGGCGGGCTGGTGCTGCTCCTGGCCCTGGGCGTATTCCTGCCCATGTGGGATCTGGTCAAGGTAGCGAGGAAGGGCTGATGGACCTGAGGCACTGGACAAGCACCCGGATGCAACCTACTGTTTCCCAAGGTGCCGTAACGCGTCAGTCCGGGCCGCTGCCGGGCGGGGGGAGCCGGGGTTTTTCGCTCCTGGAGCTGGTGATCGTGATTGTCATCATCTCGGTGCTGCTGGCGGTGGCCATTTCCCGGCTTTTGGCACTGCAGGTGGACGCCGAACGGGTGGCCATGGAGACCGTGGCCGGGGTGATCCGTAGCGCCATTGGCATAAAGATTGCTGAACATATTGTGAACCAGGACGTACCTGGGCTGGCCCGGCTGGCGGGCAGCAACCCGATGGACCGGCTGGCCGAAGTGCCCGGGAACTACCTCGGGGTGCAGGACGGGGTGAATCCCGCCACGCTGGCGGACGGGAATTGGTACTACGACCGGCGCGAGGGAGTGCTGGTGTACCTGGTCAGGAATACAGGTTTTTTCCGTGGCGGGCTGGATAACCCGCCGCGGGCCAGATTTGCGATACGGTTGGTCTATAGTGACCGTAACGGAAACGGGGTCTTCGATCCGGGCATCGACCGGATAGAAGGGTTGAGGTTGGCGCCGCTCGAACCCTATCAATGGGTTCGCTAGGCGGGTGGAGTGACTGAGTTGAACGTTGAACAGGAGCGATCCATGAATAGGCAGAAAGGTTTTACCCTCATTGAATTGGTGCTGGTGATTGTCATCCTCGGCATCCTCGCCGCCACGGCCCTGCCGCGGTTCGTGGATCTGAGCGTGCAGGCGCGTGCGGCTACCTTGAAAGGGTTGGCGGGTAACATGCGTAGCGCCGTGGCGTTGGCGAGAGCCACCCAACTGGCGAGTGGCCTTGGGGCAAATATTTCCATTTCGATGGAAAACGTCACGGTAACGATGTTAAACCGGTATCCAGAGGCTAACTCAACCGGTGTCACGCGGACGCTCACGGATGTCACCGGTTTCACCGACAACGGCAGCGGAGTCTTCACTCAGGATGGTACCGCGGGTCTCTGTTTCGTGACTTATGCCAACACTAATCCTGGTTATACGGTGGTCATCACCTCCGTCTTGGGCACTTGCCTTTAATTCTTTCCGTCACTTCTGTTCTCGGGGTGGGCTGCCGCAAGGCGCCCACCCTTTATATTTTGCGTTCTTGATCTAATCCCCGGCTAATCATGCCAAGCGTGCCATACCGGATTTCTTGGCCGGCACTGTTGCCTCCCCTCCTGTTTGCCGTGGCGTTGATCGCCACCCTCAGTTACCAAGGTGAGAAGCTTCATCTCCTGTCCGCCAGTTGTCTGTCATTGTTGGTCTGGGCGGGAACGTTGCTGTGGCGCAATCATGCCTCCGGGGTCACCGTGCCGCTTTCCGCCGT
>CAKKRZ010000098.1 GCA_919902925.1 Acidiferrobacterales bacterium
AGGCAGGCGGTCGTCGCCCGGCGGAAGTGCAGGATGCGGTTGGCCAGGCGCTCCTCGTCGTAGGTGGTGGCCGGCACGTTCTGCGGCCGCGATGGATCGAAGCCGGTCTTGCGCACCGCCCACAGGTAGCATTCGTAACGATCCCGTTCCTGTTGGGCCGGGGTCTGGCCCTTGGCGGGTGAGAACTCGACGTGCGGCGAAGGCAGGGGCGGACGCGGCCCGGTTTGCGGAGGAAGGTCATGACGCGGCGGCGGTGTCGCGCAGGCGGTGATCGCCAGCAGCCCGGCCATGGCCAGGATAACCAGCCCGGTCCGGCGGTGCGCCGTCATCATTTCCACGTGTCGCGTTACCGATGTCGTCATGGTGTTGTCCTCCGTTCGCGGGTCGCGCCCCGTAATGGTATTACGATTCCTGGCCGGAAGGTTCCGGGCTCGATTCTGCCGGCGACGGGCCGGAAGAAACGCGCTGGCGCTGTTCATAATGCTGCTTCAGCTTATCACGCTGTTCCGGTGTCAGCACCGCGCGGATGTCGCTTTTCATCCGCGCGCGCTGCACAGTCATCTCCGCCACCAGCCGGCCGCGGGCATTGGCCAGCTGGCGAAGCTCGGCCTCGTTGACCTTGTCCTGCTGCATCAGCGCACGCATGGCCTTGCGGTTGTCCTGCATTTTATCGTGAACGGCGCGCAGCCCGGGCCTGGCCTTGTCGACAATTCCCCGTACGCGTTCACGCTGCTCCGGGGCCAGGTCGAGTTGGTCGGCCAGACGGTTGATGCGGGCTTCCGAGCCAAAGCTGCGGTGACCAGAACTACAACCCTGGCTGCCGTGCGGCGACATGGCCTGTGCCGCCGTGGCCGTCATCATGCCGATCACGGCGGTGGCGAGCAGTATTTTACGGGTGGTCGTTTGCATGTGTCTCTCCTGATCGTTTCACTGGGCTTAACGATGCGCCGATTGGCGTCATCACCAGTTCGATCCTAGGCGTGTGTCGTGCAAACCGGTGTAGCGGGCGGGTAAAGCCGTGTAAATCTCTGTAAAAGCCGGGGCCGAGGATAGGCCCCGGCCGTCGCTGTGGCACTATCCATTATTACAGAGACAACCGAGAATTCCCGCCATGAGCCGTATCCTGCTGGCCGATGACGACACTGAACTGACCGACATGCTGGGTCAATACCTGGCCGGCGAGGGTCTGTCGGTGGAGGTGGCCCACGACGGCGAGGCGGCGCTGACGATGGCGCGCGCCGGCCAGGTCGATCTGATGGTGCTCGACGTGATGATGCCGAAGAAGAATGGCTTCGAGGTGTTGCGCGAGCTGCGCGCCAACTCGTTGTTGCCGGTGTTGATGCTGACGGCGCGTGACGAGGACGTGGACAGCATCATCGGCCTGGAACTCGGCGCGGACGATTACCTGCCCAAACCGTGCAACCCGCGCGTGTTGGTGGCGCGCATCCGCGCCATCCTGCGCCGCGCGGTCGGGGAACCGGCGGCGGCCGGAGAGGCCGCGACCGTGCCAGTGTTGTCGGTCGGCGATATCGAGTTGCACACCGGCACGCGCCGGGTTACCCGCGGCGGCCAGCCGATGGTGCTGACCAGCACCGAATATGCGGTCTTCGAGGCGCTGCTGCGCGAGGCCGGGCATGCAGTCTCGAAGTCGGACCTGACGGAGCGCGCGCTCGGGCGAAAGATGATGCGCTACGACCGCAGTCTCGACATGCACGTCAGCGCCCTGCGCCGCAAACTGGGGCCGCTGCCCGGCGGCGAGGAACGCATCAAGACCGTGCGCGGCGTTGGTTACCAGTACGTGCGGCACTGACCATGCGCAGCCTGTTCTGGTCCATCTTCCTGTCGTTCTGGGTGGCGCTGATTGTGTTCTCCGCCGCGACCGTGGTCGCGGTTTCATACTATCTGCAGCAGACCCGCGAACAGGAGGGCGCGCGCAGTCCGCGCGAACGGCTGGCTCTGCACGCCGCGGAAGGGCAACGGATCGCGACCGCGAACGGCGCCGAGGGGTTGAAGCGCTGGTTGCGTTCCGTGGACCGGCGCGAGCTGGTGCCGGTACTGATGATCGACCGCGACGGGCGCGATCTTCTCGATCGCCCGGTACGCCCGTCAATCCTGGAGCGCATGCAGCGTCGCGTTTCACGCGATGGTTCCAGCGTCTGGCCGCGGCCCGAGATTGTATTGCCGGACGGGCTTACCTACCGGCTGATCGCCGATTACCAGAGCGTGACCTTCGCGCGCATGGTCGGTCGACCGCGGGTGTTGGCACTGCCCATCGTGGTGGCCACGCTGGTCAGCGGTCTGGTCTGTTTCCTGTTGGCCCGCTACCTGTCCGCGCCGCTCGTCCGCCTGCGTCGCGCCAGCGAGGCCTATGCCGCCGGCAACCTCAATACCCGTGTGATGCCGCAAATGGGGCGACGGCGCGACGAGATCGCTGAACTCGCGCAAGCCTTCGACCGCATGGCCGCGCGTCTGCAGGAACTCGTGACCGCGCAACGGCAGTTGCTCAGCGACGTTTCGCACGAACTGCGATCACCGCTGGCGCGTTTACAGGTGGCGCTCGGTCTCGCCCGTCAGCGCGCCGACGGTCGCGCCACGGAAGAGCTGGATCGTATCGAACGCGAGGCCGAGCGACTCAACGACCTGATCGGCCAGTTGTTGTCGCTGGCGCGGCTGGAGTCCGGCGCGGGCACCACTACCCGCGAGCCGGTCGATCTGGCCGGGTTGCTGGCGGACGTGGCCGGCGATGCGGATTTCGAGGCTCGGGTGAACAACCGGCGGGTGGAGTATTCCTCCGACACCCAGGCCGTCATCGAAGGCGACGGCCGTCTGCTGCAAAGTGCGTTCGAGAACATTGTACGCAACGCGGTGCGTCATACCATCGAGCGTTCAATGGTGGCCCTGACGCTCGCTCGCGATCCGGACCGGAATGAATTCTGGCGGATCTCGATTCGCGACCGGGGCCCGGGTGTGCCCGATGCCATGCTGGCGCGGGTATTCGAGCCGTTCGTGCGCGTCGACGATGCACGCGACCGTGGCCGCGGCGGTTACGGACTGGGATTGGCGATCGCACGGCGGGCGATTCTCTTCCACGGTGGCGAGGTCCGGGCAAGCAACCATTCGGATGGCGGCCTGTGCGTTGATGTGTGGTTGCCGGTTGGCACGTCGTTCGTTTAGGCAGCTGGCCTGCCGAACTTGCCTGCCATGAGCGCTCAGGCTATATACGCCCGGCAAACATGAACCTCTGCGATTCCACCCGGGTACCGGCGTTGACGACGCTGCTGGCGCGCTACGGATTGACGCTGGCACGGCTGGCGCCGGGCGCCGCGATTCCGGGCAGCTACTGGGGTGAGCCGGAAGCGGGTCTGATCAAAACCGTCATCCACGTGCGCGCTGACACGCCGTTGCATTCGGCGCTGCACGAGGCGGCGCACGTCATCTGCATGGACGATCGGCGTCGCGCCCATCTGCACACCGACGCTGGCGGCGATTACGCGGAAGAAGATGCGGTCTGTTACCTGCAAATCGTGCTCGCGCAGGAGATCGGTCTGAGCCGGGAACAGATCTGCGCCGACATGGACGCCTGGGGTTACACCTTCCGTCTCGGTTCCGCCCTGGCGTGGTTCACGCAGGATGCCGAAGACGCCCGTCGCTGGCTCATCCGCCAGCGCCTGCTGACGCCCGCGGGTGAAGCCACAGGCCGTGCCGGCGCAGTTGTCGGCACGGCCGGTCCGGATCAGGTGCGCTTGGCCTTATAAACTGCGTCGTGCTCGCGGGCGTGGTCTTTCACCCGCAACCCGAAAGACTGTCCCGGTCGGGCTTCGTTGACGTGGACGTGGTCGACCTCCATCGATTCCACACGCTGGTAAAAATCGCTGGTGTGACCTTTGATGTGGATGGTGTCGCCCACGCGCAGGCTGCCGGATTCCAGTTTCAGGACGGCGACGGACAGATGGTTAAAGTAATGCGTGACGATGCCGACGCGTTCTTCGCCGGCCGGTACGGCCATCACCGGTTTCGGCGCCGGCGGCGCGGCCTTTCGCGGCGCGGCTTTGGGTTTGGCCGCTGGTTTGCGTGCCTTGACGGATGATTTCGGTTTCTTCTTTTTGGCCGCTGCTTTTTTTGCCGCTGGACGGCGGGCTACTTTTTTGCGGGCCGCCGGTTTGCGACTCGGGGACTTCTTCTTTTTTTTGGCCTTGGTTTTCGCCTTCTTGCGGGTTGCCATGAGCTATTTCTCCAGTCTGAATGCCGTGATGGGGAAACGATCGCCTGTCATCCGTGATCGGTCCGGCCGCCTAGTGGCCAGTGGATAAATGTACCCCATCCAGTGTAGCCGGTGAACTGCCGCAAATCGGCCCCCCGGGTCAGAACCGGAAAGCCAGACCGAACAGCAGGGCGTCGTCGGCAGCCACCGATCCGTGGTCGATATGAACCTCCGTTTCGCACACCGCTTGCCGCCCAAACCCGTCCTGTCGTATCCTGCCCGGCTCATGTTACGCCCGACCTTCAATCGGCGCGCCGTTCGTTCAGCAGCGCTCGTACTGATCCCGATTCTCCTGTTTGCACAGGGGCTGCGGCTGTGTCTGCACGCACACGAAGGCTTGTGGCATGCCACCGACCATAGTCACGCCTCGTTGGTGCACCTGGAAAGTACCTTGAGCACCACGGCCGATCACGAGGAATCGACCGCCGCCGTGGATGTGCCGCTCGCCGCGCTGCTCAAAGTGATCAATTCGGCGCTGGCGTTTGCCGCCGTGTTTGCGATCGTCTTCCTTGCGTTTGCACCGAGAGCGCGCGCCTGGCGCTTGCCGCCGGCCGGGTTCTGGTTGCGCGCCTCCGTTGTCCATCGTTTCACGCCCCCTTTGCGCGCCCCGCCGCGCTGACACTCCCGTCTGTTGAGAGCGCAACCCTGCCGCGAATCCGGTAGCCGTTGCGTCCTGTACAGGATTTCCATCGCCGTGCGTGCAGTGCGGTAAGGAGTGTCGGATGTCTGGCAAAATTTCCCCGTCGGCCGTGGGCCGGCTGTTGATCGGTCTGTGGCTCGCGGCGACTTGTGCCCATGTGCAGGCGCAGGCCTGGACCCTGGAGGCGAGTATCGAGCGCGCGACCGCGGTTGCGCCTGAAATGCGCGTCGCCGAGGCCGAAACCGCGGCACGCGCGGGCGAACTGAAGCAGGCCCGCACCTGGCCGAATCCCATGGTCGACCTGCGCACGGATGAGAAGCTCGGGATCGAGGACGGTCGTGGTGGTTACAGCCTGAACCAGGTGTCCATCAGCCAGTCCATCCCGCTACGCCGGTTGGCGCATCAACGCCGCGCCGCCGAGGCGGGCCTGGAAAGTGCGCGCGAGGAACAGCGCCATCGGCGTCTGCTGGTCGAAACCCAGGTGGCGCGCGCGTATCATGCCTTGCAACTCGCCGCCGAGCGCCAGCGTGTCGCCGAGGAGCGCCTCAGGTTCGCCGAGGGCCTGCGCCCGGGTGGCGATCGATTGGTGCGTTATCTCTCGCCGCTGGAGCGTGCGCGCCTCGACATCCTGCGCGAGACCGCGCGCCAGGACGTGGCCCAGGCCGAGGGCAAGTGGAGCGAGGCAGACGCAAAATTCCGCACCCTGTTGGCACTGCCGCCGGATGAGCGTCACACGACAATACCGTTGGCCCCCGTCGCTGCCCCGACGGCGCTCAGCTCATTGTATAAGCGTCTGACGGCACACCCGGCGCTGCGCACGGCGCAACAGACGCGCGAAGCGAGTCGCGCCACTGTCGACGTGGCGCGGTCGCAGCGTTTTGCCGATCCCACCGTCAGCGTTTTTCGCGAGCGGGATTTCCTGGGCGGCGCTCGCCGGGACTACAGCGGGGTCATGCTGGGAGTGCAGATCCCGTTGTGGAATCGCAACGACGGCGGGGTGGTGCGTGCCCTCGCCGAGGTTGACAGGGCCGACGCGCTGCTCGAAGTACAACGCCGGGATCTCGAAAGCCGGTTGCGCCAGAACCACGTGCGACTGGGGCGCCTGATCGAACAGGCCGAGCAATACCGCACGCGCCTGCTGGTGCCGGCGCGCCAACTGCTCGAACTCACGCGCAAGGGTTTCGCCACCGGCGAGCAAAACGGGCTGGCGCTGGTGGATGCGAGCAACACCTATTTTGAGGCGCAGGCACGCTACCTGGAACTGTTGCACGATGCCTGGGTCGAGGCCGCGGAGTTGCGTCTGGCCGCCGGGACATCGCTGGCGGACGGCACGGAGGAGAAACCATGATCGCCGCACTGATCCGCTTCGCGCTGGTCCAGCGCCTGATGATTTTACTGCTGTCGGCCGCCGTTACCGTCGGCGGCCTGTGGGCGTTTCGCTCGCTGCCCATCGACGCCTTTCCCGATATCTCCAGTCCGCAGGTGATGGTCGTCGTGAAGGCGCCGGGCATGGCGCCCGAGGAGGTCGAGGCACGCATCAGCTTCCCGATCGAAATGGAGATGCAAGGCCTGCCGCGCCAGACGGTGCTGCGCTCGACAACGAAATACGCGCTCTCCAGCATCATCATCGACTTCGAGGACGGCACCGACATCTACTGGGCACGCGCCCAGGTGGCCGAGCGCCTGAACCAGGTGTGGAGTTCCCTGCCGGCCGGCGTGTCCGGCGGCCTCGCGCCGATCACCACGCCGCTCGGCGAGATATTCATGTATCGCATCGTCGGCAAGGGTTACAGCAACCAGGAATTGCGGTCGTTGCAGGACTGGGTGATCCGCCCGCGGTTGCGCACCGTGGATGGTGCCGCCGACGTGAACTCGCTGGGCGGCGAGGCGCGCGCCTTCGAGGTCGTGCCCGACCCGCGGCGGCTCGCGGCCCATGGACTGGGTCTTGACGAAATCGAGCAGGCGATCGAGAAGAACAACCGCAACGCCGGTGGCGATCGCATCAATCGTGGCGAGGAGATGCTGCTGGTGCGCACCGTGGGACAGCTGCGCAACGCCGAGGATATCGGCAACGTCACGGTCACCACGCGCGCCGGTACCCCGGTGCGCATCAAGGACGTCGCCAGCGTGCGCATCGGCGCGCTCACGCGTTACGGCGCCGTGACCGCCAACGGCGAGGGCGAGGCGGTGACGGGTCTGGTGCTGCTGCGCAAGGGCGCCAACAG
>CAKKRZ010000099.1 GCA_919902925.1 Acidiferrobacterales bacterium
AGCAAAAGCCAACAAAGTATCGACAGCACCGGAGGAGAAATATAAATCCCTCGAATCCTGGATCTGGGACGCCGCCTGCTCCATCCGCGGCGCGAAGGACGCGGCGAAGTACAAGGAATTTATCCTCCCGCTGATTTTCACCAAGCGCCTGTGCGACGTCTTCGACGACGAACTCAACCGTATCTCCCAGGAGGTCGGTTCGCGCGCCAAGGCCTTCAAGCTGGTGAAGCGCGACAAGAAGCTGGTGCGTTTCTACCTGCCGTTGGAGCCAAAGAACCCAGACGACGCCGTGTGGTCGGTCATCCGCACGCTCTCCGACAAGATCGGCGAGAGCCTCACCACCCATCTGCGCGCCATCGCCGATGCCAACCCGCTGCTCAAGGGCATCATCGACCGCGTGGACTTCAACGCCACCACTCACGGTCAGCGTGACATCGATGACGACCGCCTCTCGAACCTTATCGAGGCCATCAGCGCCAAGCGCCTCGGCCTCAATGACGTGGAGCCGGACATCATCGGCCGCAGCTACGAATACCTTATCCGGAAGTTCGCGGAAGGCTCGGGCCAGAGCGCGGGCGAGTTCTACACCCCCGCCGAGGTCGGCCTCGTCATGGCGCGCATAATGGACATCGAACCGGGCATGGATGTGTACGACCCCTGCTGCGGCTCCGCCGGCCTGCTTATCAAGTGCGAGCTTACGTTGCAGGAGAAGATGAACCTGCGCTCGAAGAAGAAATTCGCGCCCGCCAAACTCTACGGCCAGGAAAACGAGCCCGGCACCTGGGCCATGGCCAACATGAACATGATCATCCACGACATGGAAGGCGAGATTCAGATCGGCGACACCTTCCGCAAGCCGAAATTCCGCAAAGGCAACCGCCTCCAGACCTTCGACCGCGTGGTCGCCAACCCCATGTGGAACCAGAATGAGTTCAAGGAAAAGGATTACGACGCCGATGAACTCGACCGATTTCCCAAGGGTGCCGGTTTCCCCGGTCAGCAGTCCGCAGACTGGGGCTGGATTCAGCACATCCTTGCCAGCCTCAAAGACAAAGGCCGCGCCGCCGTGGTGCTTGATACCGGCGCTGC
>CAKKRZ010000100.1 GCA_919902925.1 Acidiferrobacterales bacterium
CCGCGTTCGAGCGTGCCGATCACCTCGCGCAGCGGCCAGACGCTCTTGCGCAGCAGCACCATTTCGCGCCGCAGGTTGTGCAAAGAGGCCTCGGTGCGGCGCGTGGAACGGCCGAGCAGTTCCTCCTGCAACTGCTCGATGCGTTCCCCGAAGCGCTCGAGCACGAGGAAGTAATTGTCCACCACCGCATCGAGCAGGCTGTAGGCGAGAAAATCGGCGCCCTGCGCGCGGATACCGCCCCGGTTGTCACGGATGCGGGCGCGCACCGCGTCGAAGGCGGTCGGTTCGGCCTCCTCGAAGGACAGCACGAAATCCTTGCCAATCACGATGCTCATCTGCTCCACCTGCGTTTCGCCGATAGGAGGCGTATTAGGCGGGACGCCAGGGACACGTGTCCGAGGGCCGCGCGCCGAGACTGAAGCCCTACTCGCTTCGGTCGTTCGTCCTGTCATGAGATCAGTCGCGTTTGCGGATTCGTGGCCTTCGGCGCCGTCGTGCAGGACCTTGAACACGAGATAAGCGTAATCGCCGTAATCCTCGAGCTTGGGTCGCTGGTCGGTGTTGCTGATGTCCTCCAGCACCAATGGGTGCAGGCCAAAACATTCGCCGATCCGCCCGAGCAGCGCCACGTCGTGCACGCCGGTGACGTGCACCCATGTCACCCCGGCGCCGGCGGGGCGAAGCGCGGCGGCATCCCCGATCTCGGTCAGCTCGCGCTCATCGGCGCGCGTGGCGTCGTAGCGCATGACGTGGATACGCGTGGACTCGGGACGGCGCGTGCCGATGTGCACCGGCGTACCGGGCGGCAGGCCGGCCTTGCGCGAGCGGCTGCCGGCTATGTGTGGCATCGATGTCTCGCGGGCTTGACCCGCCCACAACGGATAACTCGTCCCCATCCTGACAGACGCTTCATTTCTTTTCCTCCGGCACAATATCGACCACCAGCGCCCGCACGATGCTGTTCGAGCGGTTCTCCCACCAGTGGATGACGCCGGTCTTCTCGAACGACACCGCGCCCTTCCCTCTCAGCAGCGGCTTCGGGCTCCCTTCGCGGTGTTCAACAATGCTCCCCTCCAGGATATAGGCCACCCCGGGACGCTGCTGGTGTTCGTGCACGGCCACGACGCCGCCGGGTTCGATCACCAGCACGCGCGCCCGCAACTGCCGGTCGTGCAGCGCCGGAAGATCCTCGCCCAATCCGATCGCGCCGAGCGGCGTGACCGAACGGATTCCCTTGTTCTTCGTCGGACCCTGGACTTTCTTGTCCGCCACCGTCTGGCGTTCAGTATCCGGCACCACGGCCGGGCCTTCGTTCCTGTCGTGGGCAACCCCGGTGGAACTAACAGCGATGATGGTCAGCATGACGAACGGTTTCAAATTCTTCATCACGACACTCCCTGGGTTGTTCCGTGGCACGGGGTTCCTGCCTGCTCGTCGCTGGTAGTTTACAAAAAAACAAAACCCGGCGTGGTGCGCCGGGTTTCGCTGGTACTCCGTTTACTTGCCCTCTTCCTTCTTGTCTCCCTTCAGCTTGTCCTTCAGCTTTTGCTTTCCCTTCTTCTTCACATCCTTTTTCACGTCGTCCTCGATCTGCTCCTTGACGGATTTGTTGTCGCCGTTATCGGCCCGCGCCGGGGCCGTGAAGGCGGCGGAAACGGCGCTCAGGGTAAAGGCGACCACCAGGGATAACATCAGATTCCGGGTATTCATGTTGTTCTTGCTCCGCTTTGGTTTATTTGTCCATTTATCAAAATCCGCCATGCCCCATTGGCGGCGACGGGATGATACGCCAGGTCTGCACCCACACCCAGTGTGTGGACAAGACGGCCCCGTGGGTGGCCGCGGCAGCGACTATAGTTGGCCTAACCCGCTGGCCGCCCAATCCACTGCCACCGCCCCGATGCCTACCGATTTCCGTGCCGCTCACACCACCGATGCCGACTGGCAGACAGCGGTGGACCATTGCCTGGAACAATTGGGCGAGTTGCCGGCTGGCGCCAATCTGGGGTTTTTGTACGTGACCGATGCATTTGCCGACAGCCTCGAAGACATCCTGTCCCGCTTCGTGGCCGCGACCGGCATCGTCGCCTGGACCGGCAGCGTCGGCATCGGCATTCTCGGCGGTAACCGGGAATACCACGAGCGACCGGCGATCAGCGTGATGATCGGCGTCTTTGCGCCCGACAGTTTTCGTATCCTGCCCACGCTCGGGGCCGAGGTGGATGCCCTGCCCGAATCGCAGCGGGCGTGGATACGCCAGACCGGTGCCAGCTTCGCCGTGGTCCACGGCGACCCCGGCAACGACCGCATGCCGCAACTGGTCGAGGAGCTGGCCGATGCGCTTGGCGGTTTTCTGGTCGGCGGCATCACCTCCTCGCGCGGCGCGCGCCGGCAGATCGCCGGCGACGTCACGCACGGCGGCTTGAGCGGCGTGGTGTTTTCGCCCGCGGTCGGCGTGACCACCGCGCTCACCCAGGGCTGCCGGCCGTTCGGCAAAGTGCACGAGATCACCGAATGCCGGCGCAACATCGCCATCCGCCTCGACGGGCGTCCCGCGCTGGAGGTGTTCAACGAAGAGGTGGGCGAGGCACTGGCGGGCGAACCGTCGCGAATGGCCGGCTACATCTTTGCCGCCCTGCCGATCCGCGGGTCGGATACCGGCGATTACCTGGTGCGCAATCTGCTCGGCGTCGACGCCGGCAACAAGATGATCGCCATCGGTGAGCACCTGACCACCGGCGACGGCTTGCAGTTCTGCCGGCGCGACCGCAAGTCGGCGCGCGAGGACCTGGAGCGCATGCTGCACGACCTGTTGGCGCGCACCGGCAAACGCGCGCGCGGCGCCCTGTATTATTCCTGCCTCGGACGCGGACCGCACGTGTTCGGCGAGGATTCGGCCGAGGTGCGCATGGTGCAGGAGGCGCTGGGCGACGTGCCGCTGGTGGGCTTTTTCTGCAACGGGGAGATTTCGCACCGCCGGCTCTACGGCTACACCGGCGTGCTGACTTTATTTACCTGACGGTTCCTGCAACAGCCGGCGCAGGTCGTTTTCGATGTCGTCGACCGTGGCCTCGTTGCGCAGCAGCACGCGCAGCTTGCCGCGCCGGTCCTTGAGCAACAAGCCGCCGTAGTGATCCACCCGCTTGCCGTCCTTGGCGGCGCCGAACGGCACTTTGTGGTCCCTCGTCACTATCTCGATCTGCTCCGGCAGGCCGGTCAAACCGATGAAGGACGGATGGAATTTCGGCACAAAACCCGCCAACTGGCGCACGGTATCGTGGCGCGGATCGACGGTCACGAACAGCACCTGCACGTCCTTGGCCTGCGGCCCGAGGCGGCCCATGACCGTGGCCAGCTTGACCAGTGTCGGCGCGCAGATGTCCGGGCAGTGCGTGTAACCGAAGAAGATCACCTGCACCTGGCCGTGCAGTTTCTCGGTATTCAAAATCCGGCCGTTGTGCGCGGTCAGCGAAAAATCGCCGCCCCACTCGACGTGCCTGATGTCGCTGCCGCGAAAACCGTCCTTGGACGAAGGACCACAGGCCGACAGCAGGGTGAGGCTGGCGATGAACAAGAGGTGGAGAATGGATTTCATGGGTATCGTTCCAGTTGTGGATGCGTGATCCCTCACCCTCATTCCCTCTCCCGGGGGGAGAGGGAAGCGAGCCGAGGCGCGCTGCGCGCAGTCTGTTAATACAGGGCGGATTGCAGGGCCTCGCGAATATAGAGGCGATAGTGGTCGACCAGCAACAGTGTGAACAGCAGCGCCAGGTACTGGATCGAATAGCGGAAGGTGCGGCGCGCCAGCTCGTCGCTGTAGCGACGGTGCAGTTGCCAGGCGTAATACAGAAACACGGCGTTGAGCGGAATGGTGCCAATCAGGTACAACCAGCCGCTCATGCGCGTGGCAAACGGCATGAGCGTGACCGCAAACAGCAGGATGGTGTACAGCAGGATATGCAGGCGCGTGAACTTCTCGCCGTGCGTGACCGGCAGCATCGGGATGCCGACCCGGGCGTATTCCTCGCGCCGGTACAGGGCCAGCGCCCAGAAGTGCGGCGGCGTCCAGACGAAGATGATCAGAAACAGGATGAGCGCATCGGCCGTCACCTCGCCGGTGATCGCCGCCCAACCCAGCACCGGCGGAGCGGCGCCGGCGGCGCCACCGATCACAATGTTCTGCGGCGTGGCATATTTAAGGTAAAGGGTATAGACAATGGAATACCCGACCAGCGACAGCACGGTCAGCAGCGCGGTCAGGGCGTTGACCCACAGCAGCAGCACCGCGACCGAGACGATGCCCAGTACCGCGGCGAAGGCCAGCGCCTGAGCGGCGGTCAGCATGCCGGTCGGCAGCGGTCGGGCGCGGGTGCGCGCCATTTCCGCATCGGCGTGGCGATCGAGCACGTGGTTAAAGGCGGCGGCCGATGAAGCGGCCAGCCCGATGCCCAGCAGGCCGGCGAAGAAAGACACCAGCGGCAGTCCGGCCGGCGTCGACAGAAACATGCCGACCATGGCGGTGAACACAATCAGCGCCACCACCCGCGGCTTGCCGAGTGCGATGAACTCGCGCGCCAGCCGGAAAAACGGGATGGGTCGAACGGCGCTGCTCACGGTGGCGGGTTCACTGGACATGGACGACGGATGGAGGCGGCAACGAAATCTCAGATGGTGCGCGGCGGGGCCTTGTTGACGTGGTAGAGCGTGACCACGGCCATCAGCAACAGCGCCGCCACGGCATTATGCGCGACCGCCAGCACGATCGGCAAGTGCGCCACCACCGCCATGACGCCGAGCACGACGGCGCACGCTAATATCGCCAGCAACAGCAGGCCATAGCGGCAAAGCTGGTCCTGGAATCCTACCCTCAGGAGATACAGGGACAACCAGCCGACATACAAGGTGGTCAGCAAGGCACCGATGCGATGGGCCATGTGCAGGGCGGTGGTGCCCGGCAGGGTCAGGTGCTCGCCGCCGTAGTTGAGGCCGATGTCGCGCCACAGGGTGAAGGCCTGCAGGAAATCCATTTCCGGCCACCACACACTCTGGCAGGTGGGGAAATCCGGACAGGCCAGGCCGGCGTAATTCACCATCGACCAACCGCCGAGCGCGATCTGGCCGCTGACCAGCGCCAGCGCGATCAGCGCACGCGGCCGCAGGCCGCGCGACAACGGCGTGGCCGTCACCGAGCGGAACAGGCGCTGCTCGCGCAGCACGATCCACCACAGCAACGCCAGCACCGTCATGCCGCCCACCAGCTGCATCATCTGCACCAGCGGACGGTAACGATGCTCGAAGGTCAGAAAGCCGGCGACCGACAGGCTGAACACCGCCCCCAGCGTGAACAGCGGGATCAACACCTGCTGACTGCGTTTGCGTTTCTTGAGCTGCCATCCCAGCATGAACAGGCGGATCAGGGTGAGGCTGAGCAAGCCGGCCAGCAGGCGCTGGGTGGTTTCCTGCGCGGCCCGCTTCTTGTCGAGCTTCTGCGCCTCCTCGGGCGTGCGCGTGCGATTGATGTCCTGGGCGGTGGCCGGCGCGAACAGCATGCCGTAGCAACCGGGCCAGTCCGGACATCCGAGCCCCGCTTCCGACAGGCGCGAGTAGGCGTTGAACACCACGGCGGCGAACGCCATGATCGCCGCCCACAGGGCCATGCGAAAAAACCTGCCGGAGCGGCCCGCCTTGAACATCAGCCGATCCGCGAAACCCGCAACAACCGGTACAGGTCTTTGTTGATGGAACCCGGGGGCAGCTCCGGCCCGTAGTGCAGGACCAGATTGCCGAGCGGATCGACAACGTAGATGCGCGGCTCGCCGGCCGGTCGCGGCCGGCCGGCGAACGCGAACTGGGCGACCAGCCGGCCGATGGCGCCACGATCCCCACGCAGCACCGTCACCGGCTGGTAGTCTTTCAGCGCCGCCGGCAGACGGTCGAGACCGCGGTCGTCGAGGAGAATGAACACGCGCTGCACGCGTGTCGTATTCTTGTGCTGGGCGATGTGCGTCTGGCGCAGGATATAGAGCGCGCGCCGGCAATCGTCACGACAGTCGGCGGGCCCGAAATAAACCAGGCTCCATTTTCCCTTAAGCGCGCCAAAGCGCGTGGCCCGGCCATCCAGCGTGCGCAGATCGACATCCTCGATGGCGCGTGGCGGGTCGATGAGATCGCCCTTGGCCTTGGGCAACGGCCGCCAGCCGCCGAAGTACAGCGACATCGCCAGCACCACCGGCGCGGCAAACAGCAGCGCCAGCAGGACCAGTTGCCAGCGTTTTCGGTCAGGGGATTTCTTTTTCGTCATCGCGATTTCTTCCGCATCCGGGGATACACGTCATAATAGCCATACAGGACCAGCAGGGTGAGCGCCAGCAGGAACCACTGCAGGGCATAACCCTGGTGCACGGCGATACCGGTTTCGAGGCGCGCCCATTCGCGCACGAAACCGCCGGCCTCGCTGCTGGCATCGAGCAAGATCACCACCGGCTGCACGGGGAATTTTACCCGCGCACGGTAGCGCGGGATATCGAAGTACGGCCACTGGGTTTGCCATTCTGCTGTCGTTTCCCGAAGCTCGATCCGATAACCACCCGTCGCCGGTACCGTGGCCACACCGTTCACCGTCACGACCCCCCTGGGTGTGTCGATGGTCGGCGGCTCGTCGCGCGAACGACCGAGCGGCACCCAGCCACGGTTGACCAGCGCCCGCGTCTCTCCGCCATCGATCCGAAGCGGCGTAATCACATGATAGCCAGGCCGCCCGCGGTGGACGCGGTTCTCCAGAAGAATCTGGCGCTCCGGCTCATAAACACCCCGCGCCTGCACACGGTGATAACGCAGATCCTCGGCGACCCGCAAGGCAGCGTCGATGGCGAGCACGGGGCCGCGCGTACGCGTGTCGTACTCGTCCTGCAGGCGCCGCTTCTGATCGGCCCGGTCGAGCTGCCAGCAGCCGGCGGCGATAAAGGCGGGCAACAGCAACAGCACCGCCACGGTCGGTGCCCATCGGCGCCACACCGTCGTCTCGCGTCCCTTTCGGCGATGGGAACGAGCCGAGGGCCACGCGCCAAGGATGGCGCGGTTGTGACTTCGTCCTGTTGTTCGCCTGCGGGCCATTGTTCCTCCGACCGATATAGAAGCTATCTCAAAAATGCCAACATCGCTAACCGCGGATAAACGCAGATATAGGGAACCTCAGAAAAATTGGAAATGCCTTCTCCCTCCGGGAGAAGGCGAGGATGAGGGAATTATTAATTCATGTGCCTACTCCCCTCACCCCATCTCTCTCCCGGAGGGAGAGGGATTTTTCTGTAGTTCCCTATATTCAAATCCGCGTTAATCTGCGCATTCCATTTGCGTCCATCTGCGTTCCAGGTTCTGACAAGTGTTTTTGAGACAGCTTCTAGTATAATCCAGCCTCGTCGAAGCGCCCGGGACTGCCCATGCTGATCAAAATCATCGTCATTCTCATGCTGCTGGCCATCGTCGGCAGCCTCGCCTCGGCCATGCTGTTCCTCTTCAAGGATCGCGGTCGTGGTGAACGCACGGTCCGCGCCCTCACCTGGCGCATCAGCCTGTCGATCACCCTGTTCGTGCTGCTGCTGGTGGGTTTCAAGCTCGGCATCATTCCGCCGCTCGGCCTGCGCAACCTGTAAGGGCAGGCACGATCCGGCCGTCCTTCGGCCGGGCCTGGGGCTACCCAACCATTTCCGCCGCCCCAGATAAAAAGGGCGCTGCCTTGCGGCAGCGCCCTTTTTTCAATTGTCCGTCCCCGGCTTACAGCCAGTAAACGAAGATGAACAGGCCCAGCCAGACCACGTCCACGAAGTGCCAGTACCAGGCCACCGCCTCGAAACCGAAGTGATGATCCGCGCTGAAATGCCCCTTCAGCGACCGGATCAGAACGGTGATCAGCATGATCGTGCCGATGGTCACGTGCAGGCCGTGGAAGCCGGTCAGGATAAAAAAGGTGGCGCCGAAGATGCCGGTCTTGAAGGTCAGCCCCAACTGCGTGTACGCATGCACGTACTCGTAGGCCTGCAGCGACAGGAAGGTGATGCCCAGCGCCACGGTCAGGAACAGGCCGGTGATGAGCTGCGCGCGGTTGTCCTTGAGCAGGCCCCAGTGCGCCCAGGTCACGGTCGCGCCGGAGGTCAGCAGGATGGCGGTGTTGATCGCCGGGATGCCCCAGGCGCCCATCGGCGAGAAGCTGCCGGCCGGCGCCAGGGTGTCCGGGGAGATCGGCATCGGGCCCTTCGGGCCGGCGGTCGGCCACACCGCTTCGTAGCCGGGCCACAACAGCTCGGTGTCGCCGAGCCAAGGCACCGCCCACTGGCGGACGTAGAAGAGCGCGCCGAAGAAAGCGGCGAAGAACATGACCTCCGAGAAGATGAACCAGCCCATGCCCCAGCGGAAGGACAGGTCGACCTGCTTGTTGTAGAGGCCGCCTTCGCTCTCGTCGATCACCTGGCCGAACCAGCGGATCATCATGTAAACGATGACGGCGGCGCCGACCAACATGAGCCACGGACCGGCGGCGATGCTGTTCATGAACAGGATGAAACCGAGCGCCAGCGTGAACAGGCCAGCCGAGGTGATGGCCGGCCACGGACTCGGACTGGGCAAGTAATAACTACCGTTTGCTGCGGACATGTACGAATCCCCTCTCGCGATGGTTAATTACATCATCAAAAAATCATACAACTATTCAGGAACCGCGACGGGCAGTACCCGCGCGATCCTCGATCACGGCCGAACGCGGCTTGCTCTTCACGTCCGTCCTGAAAAATGAATACGACAAGGTGATGGTATTTACACCCGCCGGCAACTTCTGATCCACATAGAAACGCACCGGCATTTCCTTGGCTTCACCCGGCTTCAACGTCTGCTGGCTGAAGCAGAAACACTCCAGCTTGCGAAAGTGCGAGTTGGCCTGCGCGGGCAGCACGCTCGGCACCGCCTGGCCGGTCACGGTTTCAGAACTGGTGTTGCGGGCAAAGTATTTGACGATGACCGTCTCACCCGGCTTCACCTTCACCTCGCGCGTCAGCGGCCGGAACTCCCACGGCAACTGGCTGGAGGTGTGTGCGGAAAATTCGACCGTCACCTGGCGGGTCTCGCCCTGCGTGCCTGGCGCCGATGTTGCCTGCGAGGCCTGCACGTTGTAGCGCGAGCCGGTGATGTCACAGAACAGGTCGTAGAGCGGGACCAGCGCATAGCCGAATCCGAACACGGCCACCGCCACCGCCGTCAGCACCATGGCCGTGCGGCGGTTGCTGCGCTCCACCTGTTTTTTCGAACGGGCCATTACCCGCGACGGAAAATGACGTACAGAAAGATCGCCAGTGCCGCGAGCGAAAGCAGCGAGACCGTCAGGCGGATGCCCTTCTGTCTGGCGTGATCGATACGGCCTTTACGGGTGGTCATGGTCAGATCGAGAAAGCCCCGGCCGCATCGGCCGGGGTCTCATTTCCGTTCAGCGGATCTTCGGCGGCGTTGCGAAGGTGTGGTACGGCGCCGGCGACGGCACGGTCCACTCCAGACCCTCGGCACCTTCCCAGACCTGGGTGGTGGCCTTCTTGCCGCCCTTGATGCACTTGATCACGACCACCAGCAGCAGGATCTGCGAGATGCCAAGCAGGAAGGCGCCCACGGTCGACCACTGGTTGAACTCGACGAACTGCAGGCCGTAATCCGGGACCCGGCGTTGCATGCCGGCCAGCCCCAGGAAGTGCTGCGGGAAGAAGGTCAGGTTGAAACCGATGACGGTCAGCCAGAAGTGCCATTTGCCGAGGGTTTCGTTGTACATGTGGCCGGTCCACTTCGGCATCCAGTAATAGGCCGCCCCCATCAGCGCCAGCACCGAGCCGCCGAAGATGGTGTAGTGGAAATGCGCCACCACGAAATAGGTGTCGTGGTACTGGGTATCGACCGGCGCCAGCGACAGCATGATGCCCGTCAGGCCGCCCATGGTGAAGGTGAATACCGTGCCAACGGCGAACAGCATCGGGGTCTCGAAGGTCATCGAACCGCGCCACATGGTCGCGACCCAGTTGAAGACCTTCACGCCGGTCGGGATGGCGATCAGCATGGTGGCGAACATGAAGAACATGTTGCCGGCTAGCGGCATGCCGACCGTGTACATGTGGTGCGCCCAGACGATGAACGACAGGAAGGCGATCGTGGCGGTGGCGTACACCATCGACACGTAGCCGAACAGCGGCTTGCGCGCAAAGGTCGGGATGATCTGCGAGACCACGCCGAACGCCGGCAGGATCAGGATGTACACCTCGGGGTGACCGAAGAACCAGAAGATGTGCTGGAACAGGACCGGGTCGCCGCCGCCGGCGGCGTTGAAGAAGGTGGTGCCGAAGTGGCGGTCGGTCAGCAGCATGGTCACCGCGCCAGCCAGCACCGGGATCGCGGCCAGCAGCAGGAAGGCGGTGATCAGCCACGACCACACGAACATCGGCATCTTCAGCAGGTTCATGCCCGGGGCGCGCATGTTCAGGATCGTGGCAATAATGTTGATCGAACCGAGGATCGAGGACATGCCGAGCAGATGCACCGACAGGATGGTGAAGTCCATGCCCATGCCGGGGCTGCCGCTGGTGGACAGCGGCGCGTACAGCGTCCAGCCGGCGGCCGGGCCGCCGCCCGGAACAAACAGCGAGATCATCAGCAGCGTCGCGGCCGGCGGCAACAGCCAGAACGACCAGTTGTTGAGACGCGGCAACGCCATGTCCGGGGCGCCGATCATCAGCGGGATCTGCCAGTTGGCGAACCCGGTGAAGGCCGGCATGACCACGCCGAACACCATGACCAATGCGTGCACCGTGGTCATCTGATTGAAGAAATCCGGATTCACGAACTGCAGGCCCGGCTGCCAGAGCTCGGTGCGGATAATCAGCGACATGGCCCCGCCCACGAAGAACATGATGAGCGCGAACCACAGGTACAGGGTACCGATGTCCTTGTGATTGGTGGTGGTCAGCCAGCGCATGATGCCGGACGGATGATCGTCATGGTGTGCCGTTGCGGATGCCATGGGTAATATCTCCTGAAACGTTTTCTGATCGGTATGAAAAGGGCGGCGTTACTTGCGCGCCGCCTTGACCTTGGCCGGATCGACGATGTCGCCGGCCTTGTTGCCGAAGGCGTTACGCTCGAAGGTAATCACCGCGGCGATGTCGGCGTCGTTCAGCTGCGCGCCGAACGGCGGCATGCCCTTGGTCGTACCCTTCAGCACCATGTCGATGTGGGCGGCGGCCGGGCCGTTGGCCACCTTGCTGCCGGCCATCTTCGGGAAGATGGCCACGCCCTCGCCCTTCGGGCCGTGGCAGGCGGCGCAGTTGGCGGCATAGACCTTCTCGCCGCGCGCCATCAGGTCTTCCTTGCTCCAGGTGGTCTTGGCGGCCGCGGCCTGCTGGGCCTTCACGTGCTTGTCCTTTTCCTTACTCGCCCAGGTCTCGAATTCCTCGGCCGACACGGCGTTCACCACGATCGGCATGAAGCCGTGATCCTTGCCGCACAGCTCGGCGCACACGCCGCGATAGGTGCCCGGCGTCTTGATGGTGGTCCAGGTCTCGTTGACGTAGCCCGGGATGGCGTCCTTCTTGACCGCCAGTTGCGGCACCCACCAGGAGTGGATGACGTCGTCGGCGGTGATCACGAAGCGGATCTTCTTGCCGACCGGCAAGACCAGCGGGTTATCGACTTCCAGAAGGTAGTGGTCGCCCTTCTTTTCCTTGTTCTCGATCTGGGCGCGCGGCGTGGACAGGTTGCTGATGAAACTCACGCCGTACGTTGGGTATTCGTACTTCCATTTCCACTGGTAGCCCGTGATGTGGACGGTGACGTCCGCGTTCGAGGTGTCTTCCATGTCGATCAGCGCCTTGGCCGACGGCACCGCCATGACGATCAGGATGATGGTCGGTATGACCGTCCAGATGACCTCGGCGGTGGTGTTGTGCGAGAACTTGGCCGCCTTGGCGCCGCGGCTCTTGCGGTGCGCAAAGATCGAATAGAACATCGCGCCGAACACAATCACGAAGATCACCGCGCAGATGATCAGCACCAGGTTGTGCAGATCGAGCAACCGTTCGCCGATGGGGCTGACGGGCGCTTGGAAGGTGAGGCCGTATTCGGCCAGGGCCGTGGTGGTGGACAACAGCGCAAGACCCAGTCCCCCGATGAGGCGGGAGATCAGCCTTTGATACAGCGCGGGACGACCGATCGACATGCGAGGCTCCAGATTTGATGGTTAACCTTGACGTTTTCCTCCCGGCCGGAATAAGCCCCGGTCAGGTCACCCTCTATATGCAGCTTTTCTCGACCGCGTATACCAGTGCGGCGGTTGGCCGCACCCGTTTTTTGGGCGGCGGGAAACTATCACAAGGCCCACGCCCCTGCAACCAAACCGCCAGCGAAAACGCCGGAATTTTCCGGCGTATTGATATTTCGCGACGATACGGCAAACCCAGCAAGCGCGTCAGGAATTCGGCCGCCGGACGATGGCCGACAGTGGAATTCCCACCCCACCGTCCGCCCGCGGCCGGCTCGACGGTTGCTCCGGAACCCACGCCTGTCCATAGACCACTTCATAAGTGGCCGGCAAACGCCCCTCACGTCGCATCGCCTCGTAGTTGGCGGTGAACGCGGCAAACCGGTGCTTACCCGTCAACCCGCGACGGCGCCCGCTCATGGCGTTGTGGGCCCCGATCCGCTTGAGGTCGAGCAGCGCGGCACGCACCGATGGATAGGTCAACGTCAGGCGCTCGACATCGAGCACCGGCTCGGCAAAACCCGCGTGCACCAGCAGGTCGCCGAGATCGTGCATGTCGGCAAAGCCGTGCACATGTGCGCTGTCGTCAACCTGCGACCAGGCCTGCCGCAACTCCTGCAGCGTGTCCGGCCCGAAGGTGCTGAAGAGCAACAACCCGCCGGGGCGCAATACGCGCCGGCATTCCGCGAATACGCAATCCGGCCGGCACCATTGCAGGGCCAGGCTGGAAATCACCAGGTCGACGGAGGCGTCGGCGAACGGCAGCTGCGCAAAATCGCCGGCCACGTAGCGGCGGCGATTCCCCAGCCGCGCCAGCCAGCCGCCACGGCGGCGCGCGTATCGCAGCATCGCGGCGGCCACGTCCAGGCCGACGATGTCGGCGCGGCGGAAGCGACGGGACAGCGGCGGCAGCAGATACCCCGTTCCGCAGCCGGCGTCGAGCACGCGCGCGGGGGATAGACGGACGTAATCGAGCCGTTCCAGCAGGCGGCCGGCAATTTCGCGCTGCAGCACGGCCGCCTCGTCATAGGTCGCGGCCGCGCGCTCGAAGGCGGAGCGCACCTGGCGCGGATCCAGTGCAAATTCCGGGATCACGCGGCCTCCGCCAGAAATGTCTCGAGCCGGGAGAGAAACAGATCGGGGTGGGACAGAAACGGCGCGTGGCCGGCGCCGGCCACGAGGCAGGTGCGCGCATTCGGCATCATCGCCGCCATGGCGGCGGTCGCCGGCGTCGGCACCAGACGATCGCGATCGCCCTGGATCAACAACGTGTCCTGCCGTATCGCCCCCAGCAACGGGCGCAGGTCGTTGTGCCGGAGCCACTCAAGACCGCCGGCGAGCGCCGCCGTCGCGGGTTCGCCGATGGG
Organism: Acidiferrobacterales bacterium; assembly: GCA_919902925.1. Taxonomy (GTDB): domain Bacteria; phylum Pseudomonadota; class Gammaproteobacteria; order Acidiferrobacterales; family Sulfurifustaceae; genus CAKKRZ01. The sequence goes on from CAKKRZ010000100.1 coordinate 13,648, forward strand.
AGGCGTAATAGGTGGGACGCCAGGGACTCGTGTCCGAGGGCCGCGCGCGAGGGATCGCGCGGTTGCGGGTTCGCCGATGGGATCGAGGCGAGGGCCGCGCGCGAGGGATCGCGCGGTTGCGGGTTCGCCCCGGGACATCAGGGTGACGCGCAACGCTTGCAGCATGTCGCGGTCGTGGCGTGGATCGGCGGCCATCAACCCCAGGAAACGCGTCAGCGTCGCGCGCCAGTCCTGAAGCAGCCCGCTGGAAAAATCACTGAATACGTCAGGCGCCATGGCCATCGGCCAGCCGGCGCGTGTCACGAAACAGGGCGTGGCGGCGACCAACACCAGGCGATGAACATGTTCAGGAGAGCGGTGCGCCGCCAGCAGCGCAATCTGCGCGCCAAGCGACCAGCCCAGCCAGAGCGCGCCGGCCGGTGTCTGTTGCACCAGCGCCGCGGCCAGTTCCTCGGTGGTCGTCGGCGGATCGATATCCCGGCTGCGGCCATAACCGGGCAGATCAACCAAGTGCAATCGGTACCGGCGCGCCAGCGGCGCGCGCAGCGATTCCCAGACACCGGCGTGCAGACCCCAGCCGTGCAACAACACCAGATCCGGACCCTGCCCCAGCTGCTCGATGTGCACGCCGTTATTCCCTCGCTATCCCGGCCAGCGCCTCCAGCAGACGCTCGACATGCCCGGGGCGATGGGCGCTGGAGAAGGTAATGCGCAAGCGCGCGCTGCCATCCGGCACCGTGG
>CAKKRZ010000101.1 GCA_919902925.1 Acidiferrobacterales bacterium
CGCCCGCACGCTCACCGGCACGCGCCCGCTGTCGTGGTTCGCGCAGGCGTACTATCAGGCGCCACTCAACACCCACGCGGACTACGCCCCCGGCTTTCGCCTGAGCATCGATACCGGCATCGCGTTACCGCTGGCGCACGACTGGGAAGGCATGGTGCAGCTTAACGCGCTGGTGCGCGGCCGCGATCAGGGCGGCGAGGCCGAACCGCGGGATACCGGCGGCAGTTTTCTCTGGATCAGTCCGGGGATCGGCTGGAAACTCAACCGCCAGTCGCAGCTCTATGGCTTCGTGCAGTTACCATTGTACCAGCGCGTCAACGGCGTGCAACTCACGGCGCCGTGGGCGGCCACCGTCGGCTATCGCCACCAATTCTGAGCGCGGGATTGGCCTTGCCCTGGGTGGCCTTCATCGTCTGACCGACGAAGAAACCGAACAGCGCCTCCTTACAGGCGCGATGCTGTTCGAGCGGTCTGGGGTTATTGGCGACGACCTCGTGATCACTTTCACGATCGCGTTGCTGTCGGTGATCTGCGTCAAACTCCGACGGCGTGTTCGGCTCGTCGCTGTAGCGCGTGGCCGCGCCGGAAAACGTCGTGCGCTTCGTCCGCCACCGGGCGTGGCTCTCAAGACACCGGTCGGTGCTCTCGCCGGCTGGATTCCCGCGGCCTGGAATGGAACAATTGGCGGCGTTCGTGCACGACCATAACAACCGGAGGGGATTTTATGCCGCGTTCCACGCTGTCTGCGTTCCTTCTCATCCTCGCCGGCTGCACCCCTCCGGGAACCGGCGAACCGGTCCGTTCCGCCGACTGGATCGCGACGCTGCCGGAAGGCGAGATCCGCCGGCAGGTGGTGCTCGGCTGCACGCCCTGCCACCAGCTCGGACCGCCGGTGGCCTACCGCAAAACACTCGAGGAGTGGCGCGAGGTGATCGCGCGCATGAAGAAGATCGACGACGACCTCGATCTCGCTCTCATCCGGCTGGACACCGAACAGCTCGCGCGGTGGCTGGCGAAAAACGCCCGGATGCCGAACAGCGGTTTCCCGGTGAAAACTGCGGCCGCCGACATCCGCGAATATCCGGCCGGTCCCAAGGGCGGCTTCTATCACGACATGGCCGTGACCGCGGGTCGCGCCTGGATCGCCGACTACTTCGGCAACAAGCTGTACGGCGTGGATGTCAACACCGGCGCGGTGGAAACCCACGACCTGCCGGTGAACGTCAAGCCCGGCAAGCCGGGCGGCGCGCACCAGATCGACATCACCCGCGACGGCATGTTGTGGATCACGTTCACCAAGTCGGAGCAGGTGATCCGCTTCGACCCGCGCACGAAAAAATTCAAGGTCTACAACGGCTTCGTGAAGGGCGGCAACGTCCAGTATTTCGTCGTGGACGCCGACCGCTACATTTATCAGGACAAGGGCGGCGGCATCTGGATGACGCACTTCTCGCGCGAGATCCTCTCGCGCCTCGACCCGGTGACCGGCAGGATCTCGGTGCACAAGACACCGCGCACCGAGGG
>CAKKRZ010000102.1 GCA_919902925.1 Acidiferrobacterales bacterium
CCACGAACTGTTCCAACAATTACGGCCCGTATCAATTTCCGGAGAAACTGATCCCGCTCGTTATCCAGAACGCGATCCAGGGGAAATCCCTGCCCGTGTATGGTGACGGTCGCAACGTTCGCGACTGGCTCTACGTGGGGGATCATTGCGAGGCGGTACGCGTCGTGCTGGAGCGGGGCAAACCGGGTGAGACTTATAATATCGGCGGGAACAGCGAGCGCCAGAATATCGATGTCGTGAAGACCTTGTGTCGCTTGCTGGATGAACTGCACCCGACCTCGCCGGTGCGACCTCACGAAAAACTCATTACGTTTGTCACGGACCGTCCCGGTCACGATCGTCGCTATGCGATCAATGCCAGCAAGCTCAAGCGTGAGCTGGGCTGGTCGCCTAGCAAGACTTTTAATGAAGGCATGCGTGAGACAGTGAAGTGGTACCTCGGGCATCAGGACTGGGTACAACAGATCACTAGCGGCGAATACCGCCATTGGATGGAAAGGCAGTATGGGAATGGGTAGCTCCTCGGGCTTCAGGTTACGGCCAGCTTAGACATGACCTATGTTAGTATCGTTTAGTGGTTGGTTTCGCATACGATCGTGAGAGAGCAATGAACAGCCGCATCGTCCCAGACAAAACGCTGATTGCTGATTTCTGCAGACGCTGGAAGATTACCGATCTTTCCTTCTTCGGATCGGTGCTGCGCGATGATTTTCGCCCGGACAGCGACGTGGATGTCCTGGTTGGTTTTGCCGAAGACGCAGAGTGGAGCCTGATGGATCACGCCGCCATGCAGGATGAATTGGCCGGTATCCTGGGGCGTCGTGTCGATCTTGTCAGCCGCCGCGCGATCGAGAGGAGCAGTAACTGGTTGCGGCGTGACGGAATCCTCGGCACTGCAAAGGAAGTCTATGTCGCGCGATAACGCGATCATTCTCGATATCCTCAAGGCTGCGAGGCCGGCTATCGAGTTTCTTGGTGATGCCGGTCAGGACAACTTCAACCGTGATTCAAAAACCCAGTCCGCTATTCTGCATCAATTGCTGTTGATTGGAGAAGCCGTCAAACGTCTGTCGGAGGATTTCCGTATCCGGCACCGCCTGGTTCCCTGGAAAAAGATCGCTGGAATGAGAGATGTATTGATGTATCAATACATCAATACGATGATGTTGACCTCGATGAGGTATGGAGAACGGTGCGGAATGAATTGCCCGGACTCATCGCGCAGCTCGATCCTCTGGTAAAGCGAATACCATAAGCGCTCTTCCTTCCAAGAATTCTATAAAGCCGACTACTGGATAAGAGAACATGAAGGGCATAATTCTGGCCGGGGGATCGGGAACGCGCCTCTACCCGGTTACACACGCGGTATCCAAGCAGTTACTGCCCATCTACGACAAGCCGATGGTGTATTACCCGCTGACCACGCTGATGCTGGCGGGGATACGCGAGTACCTGCTGATCTCCACGCCCATGGATACGCCGCGTTTCGAACAGTTGCTCGGCGACGGTAGCCAGTGGGGGATTTCGATTCGTTATGCCGTGCAGGCCAAACCGGAAGGTATTGCCCAGGCCTTCGTCATCGGCGCGGATTTTATTGGTCGTGATGGATGTTCGCTGGTATTGGGCGACAACATTTTTTACGGTCATGATCTCGCCGCGGACCTGAAGGAGGCCAGTGGCCGCAAGCACGGCGCCACTGTCTTCGCCTATCCGGTCAAGGATCCGGAACGTTATGGTGTCGTCGAGTTCGACAAGAACCGCAAGGTATTGTCCATCGAGGAAAAACCGGCCAAGCCGAAATCGCGCTATGCCGTGACCGGACTCTATTTCTACGACAACCAGGTCGTCGATATATCCCGGAATCTTAAACCTTCAGCGCGCGGCGAGCTGGAAATTACAGACGTGAATCGCGCCTATCTGTCCAAGGGACAACTGGAGGTCGTTCACATGGGGCGCGGCATGGCCTGGCTGGATACCGGCACGCACGAAACCCTGCTGGAAGCCGCGGCGTTCATTGAGACGATCGAGCGACGCCAAGGCCTGAAGATTGCCTGTCCGGAAGAGATTGCCTACCGGATGGGTTATATCAATGCCGCGCAACTCGAGGCACTGGCCACCCCGTATCGCAACAACGGTTACGGGCAATACCTGCTGAATCTCCTCAAGGAACAGATTTTCTGATGCAGGTTACCGAAACAGCCATCCCCGGTGTCTTGCTGCTAACCCCACGCGTCTTTGAGGACGAGCGCGGTTTTTTCCTGGAGAGCTATAACCGCCGCCGCTTTGAAGAGATCGGGTTAGACATGACGTTCGTGCAGGACAACCACTCCAAGTCTGTCAGGAATGTGCTGAGAGGATTGCATTACCAGATTCGCCA
>CAKKRZ010000103.1:0-3485 GCA_919902925.1 Acidiferrobacterales bacterium
TGGCGGCGCTGCCGACCAGTTGCGGGAAGCTGAGCACCAGCACGACCATCAACACCTGGATGATCACGAACGGCACTGCCCCCCAGTAAATCGACGCGGTGCTGACCTCGCGCGGCGCCACGCTGCGCAGGTAAAAGAGCGCGAAGCCGAACGGTGGATGCATGAACGAGGTCTGCATGTTGATGCCGAGCAACACACCGAACCAGATCGGATTGATGCCCAGCGCGGCGGCCACCGGCGCCAGCAGCGGCACGATGATGAAGGCGATCTCGAAGAAATCGAGGAAGAATGCCAGCACGAACACCAGCAGGTTGACCAGCACCAGGAAACCCAGCACGCCGCCCGGCAGGCCGGTGAGCAGTTCCTCCACCCAGCGATCGCCGTCCATGCCGCGAAACACCAGCGTGAAGATGGTCGAGCCGATCAGGATGAAAATGACGAAGCTGGTGATGCGCGTGGTGGAATCCAGCGACTGGCGCAGCACATCGAGATTGAGCCGCCGCCGGACACCGGCCAGCAGCAGCGCCCCCACCGCGCCGAGCGCGCCGCCGGCGGTCGGCGAGGCGATGCCGAGAAAGATGGTGCCGAGCACCAGAAAGATCAGCACCAGCGGCGGCAGCAGCGACGTGAGCACTCGCCGTGCCATCGCCGGCCCGCGCAGCGTGCGCGCCTCCGGCGGCAGTGCCGGGGCGGCCTGCGGGTGGCGCCGGGTGGTGATGAACACATACAGCATGTACAGACCGGCCAGCATCAGCCCGGGCAGCAGCGCACCGCGGTACATGTCGCCGACCGAGGCGCCGAGCTGGTCGGCCAGCACGATCAGCACGATCGACGGCGGGATGATCTGCGCCAGCGTGCCGGAGGCGGCGATCACGCCGGTGGCCAGGCGCTGGTCGTAGCCGTAGCGCAGCATGATCGGCAGCGAGATCAGCCCCATGGCGATCACCGACGCCGCCACCACGCCGGTGGTGGCGGCCAGCAGCGCGCCGACCAGGATCACGGCATAGGCGAGCCCGCCGCGCACGGACCCGAACAGCTGGCCGACCGTTTCCAGCAGGTCTTCGGCCATGCCGCTGCGTTCCAGCACCAGTCCCATCAAGGTGAAGAACGGAATGGCGAGCAACAACTGGTTGGAGATGATGCCGAACACCCGCTCCGGCAGCGCCTGCAACAGGGCGAATTCAAAAAAACCGCCGTAGATGCCGAGGATGGCGAACAGCAAGCCATTGGCGGCGAGCGAGAAGGCGACCGGGTAACCCTTGAGCAGAAATAGCACCAGCCCGAGGAACATCAACGGCGCCATGATTTCGTAACTCATGGACTAAACCTCTTCCACCGGTTTCTCGCCCGGCAGTTCGCCGCGGCCGGCGAGGAAGGCGACGCGTTTGATGGTCTCGGCGATCCCTTGCAGGGCGAGCAGCGCAAACCCGGCCGGGATCAGCAGCCGCACCGGCCAGCGGATCAGGCCGCCGGCATCGGATGACGTTTCGCCGCTGTGCCAGGAAGAAACGAAGTCCGGCCACGACAGCCAGATCAGCAGCCCGCACATGGGCAGCAGGAACAGCAGCCCGCCGGAGATGTCGACCCAGGCCTGGGCGCGGGGTGACAGGCGGCCGAAGAGCACGTCCACGCGCACGTGGCCGTTATGCTTGTGCGTGTAACCGGCGGCGAGCAGGAACACGGCCCCGAACAAATACCACTGGATTTCCAGCCAGGCATTGGACGAGTCGTGGATCAGCCAGAGCGCCACGGCGTTGCCGGCGGCGATCACGACAATCGCCAGCAACAGCCAACGCACTATACGACCGGTGTATTCGTTGAGCGCGTCGATGGCGCGGGCGATGGCGAGCAGGGCGTTCATGGTCGCGCAGTTTACCCGCTTGTGTCCGAGGTGTTGAGCAATCCTTCCACCACCCCGCACCAGGCGCGGGCGAGGTTGGTGCGGTCGTAGCCCCCGCCACCCATCGCCAGCAGATGCCCCTCACAATATTCGTCAGCCAGCGCGCTCAGACGCGCGGCGGTGTGACGGTGCACGGCTGGCGAGAAGGCCATGTGCGTGAGCGGATCACCCAGAATACTGTCGGCACCAGCTTGAAGAATGATCAGCGATGGTTTGGCCTGTCGTACGAGGGCCTCCACCGCCGGCCAGTGACGGTGAAAGTGTTCGTCATTGGCGTCCATCGGCAGTGGTATGTTGAGTTTAGTGCCTTGGGCGGCACCGCGACCGGTTTCGGTTTCACGTCCGCTGCCGGGATAGAGAAAGCGGCCGTCTTCGTGAACATCCGCGATGACGAGATCGGGGTCATCCTCGTAGCTGTAGAACACGCCGTCGCCATGATGGGCGTCGATGTCGACGTAGGCGATGCGTTTCAATCCGTACACGGCGCGCGCCGCCTCGATCGCGCAACCGACGTCGTTGAACACGCAGAAGCCGGCGGCGCCGTTGCGTCGCGCGTGATGCAGACCGGCGATAGGCACGAATACGCGTCGGCCTTTGCCGGCCACCAGCCAGGCGAGGCCGTCGAGCACGCTGCCGACGACGGTCGCCGCGGCCTCGTAGACACCGGGGAAGGCTGGTGTATCGCCGGCGTCGAGATAGCCTTTGCCCGATATGGAACGTTCCTCTACAAATTGCACGTAGGTTGAGGTGTGAAAGCGCAACAGATCGTCGCGTGTGCAGAGACGAGGCTGGCCGATTTCAACCCGTTGATCGAGTCCGCGTGCCAGCATCTCATTCCAGAAGGCCGCCAGCCGGTCGGGCCCGAAGGGATGGCCCTCGGGAAAACCGTAGGCACCGAGCGACTCACTGGTGTAAACCCGGACGGTCATGGCTGATCCATCACGTGATTGTGGTACGTTCGTGCTTCAGACAACAACCCAGGCAGGGAGTATTGAATCATGACAGAAACCACTAGCGGCACCACCTCGAATCCCTGGTTCTCGATCTGGGTCCAACCCCGCGCGACGATCCAGCAGATTATCGACAGCCATCCGACACGCCTGGTGCTGCTGCTGGCGGCGGTGGCGGGGTTTTCGCAGTTTCTCGACCGGGCGGTGATGAAAAATCTGGGAGACCGGCTCGAATGGCCGATGATCTTTGCGATCGCGGCGGTGGCCGGGCCGGTGATGGGAGTAGTCGGGCTTTACATCGGCGGGGCGTTGCTGCGCTGGACCGGCGGCTGGCTTGGCGGACGGGCGAATCCGGAGCAGGTCCGTGCCGCCATCGCCTGGTCGAGCGTGCCGCTGATCTGGGCGCTGCTGCTGTGGATACCGGAGCTGGTGCTGTTCGGTCAGGACCTCTTCACCAGCAGCACCCCGCGTCTCGATGCGAATCCCCTGCTGGCCGTGGCGCTGATCGGGTTCGGTCTCGTTGAGTTGACCATCGGCATCTGGGCGATTGTGGTGTTCCTGAAATGCCTCGGCCAGGTGCAGGGATTCTCCGCGTGGCGCGCCCTTGGAAATGCGCTGTTGGCGTTCCTGATTTT
>CAKKRZ010000103.1:3585-8681 GCA_919902925.1 Acidiferrobacterales bacterium
CCCGCCACCAGCTCGCGGTAGCAGGCATAAGTGCCGGTGAGGAACAGCGGCAGGGAGATGGCGCCGACCGTCAGTACCAGCAGGTAGCCGAGCGGGGCGATGAACGAATTGCTGAAGGACAATTCGATCAGGATCAGCGGCAGCAGGAACGGCGCCACGAACAGACCGAGCGCGCTGGCATGCCGGGCGCAGAGCCGGAAGCTTTCCGGGATGGCCGGCACCACCAGGCGATCATTCAGGATCACCAGCGGCACGACAAACAGCAGTGTCATCGCCAGCAGGGTGTAGAGGCCGAGGGACAGCAGCAGACCGATGGCGCGCAGCACGCCAAAATCGCTATCGAGGCGGGCGGCCTTGAGTCCCGAGATTACCGAGCCGCCGGTCAGGACCAGCTCGACGATGCTGACCACGATCACCAGGCCAAGCGTGATGATACAGATCAGTACCAGCGGCAGGGCATGTACCTCCTGCCGGAAGCCTGCGATCAGGGCGCGGGCCGGGCGGCCGAGGTAAAAACGCAGACGCTCCTGCCAGCTTTGCCCTGGCACCGGCACGTGGGTGATTCCGCTGAGCTGGCGGGCGGTGAGCCAGGCCCCGGCCAGCGGGATCGGGGTGATCAGCACCAGCATGAAATTGCCGATGAAGGGGATGCGCTTGAGCAGCCACGCCGACAGGATGTAGAGCAACGCCATGCCCAGCCACAGCGCCGGGTCGCGGCGGAAGATCTCAAAGCCGCTGTGCCACCAGCGGGTGGCGCGCGCCAACGGACCCGGCGAGGCCGGGGCGTCTGGCGGCGGAACGGGCGGGCGCGGGTCGGACACGGCGGCTCAGAAACGCTTGATGACCCACGTCGGCACGCTGATCGAGGGATGATGATCGCTGCGGCGGAAGCTGCCCTGGCCTTCGTGGTCGAACAGGTAATACGGCTTGCCCTTGCCGGGCGTGACCTTGACCATGTACAGCCGGCCATTCATGCGGAACTCCTCGATCAGGTCGTCGCCACGGGTGGTGATGGTTACCACCGGTTCGAGATCGGCGGGCTGGTCGGCCGGCGGCTGGGGCTTGGCCTTGTAGCCCTTTTCCGGCGGAATCGGCGGTGGCGGCGGCACGCTGGCCTTGTCCGGCCGGGTCTTGGCCGGCGCGGGGTTGTCGGCGGCGAGGGCCGGGGGGGCGGCCAGCAGCAGCGCCAGCGGCAGGGCGATCAGGGGGAGTGTCTTCATGGCTAGAGGTTCAGTTTGATCTCGCGTTCTTGCTCGGTGATTTCGAACCCGCTGGTTTCGTAAAAGCGGAAGATCGTCTCCACTACCTCGTCGGCGGTGTCGGCGAGCGTGAACAGGTTCAGGTCATCCTCGCCGATCATGCCGTCTTGCACCAGCCGCGCGCGGAACCAGTCGACCAGCCCCGACCAGAACGGCCGGTTGACGAGGATGATCGGCATGCGCGTGCTCTTGCCGGTCTGGATCAGGGTGAGCGCCTCGATCACCTCGTCAAGCGTGCCGAAACCGCCCGGCATGACCACGTAGGCCTTGGCGTACTTCACGAACATGACCTTGCGCGCGAAGAAATGCTGGAAGGTCAGGCTGATGTTCTGGAATTCGTTGGCCGACTGTTCGTGCGGCAACTGGATATTGAGCCCGACCGACGGGGCCTTGCCGCCGAAGGCGCCGCGGTTGGCGGCCTCCATCAGGCCCGGACCTCCGCCCGACACGACCGAGAACCCGGAATCGGACAGCTTGCGGGCGATCTCCTCGGTCAGTGCATAATACGGGTGCCCGGGCGGCGTGCGCGCCGACCCGAAGATGCTGACCGACGGCTGGATCTGCGACAAGCGCTCGAAGCCGGCGACGAATTCGGACATGATCTGGAATATCTTCCACGACTCGCGCGACATCAGCCCGGACGGGGTGATGGTGATGCGCTGTTCGTGATTGGAAGGAGAGCCGTTACCGTGGTTCATAAGAAGATGTATTGTTGCCTGTCGCATCCGCTCCGGGTCGTTCCGGGGCTTTGAGGAAAGATCGCGTGTCGGCTACCAAAACCAGCTCCCGTCTCGTCGCTTCCGCTGCCACGCCGTCGGGCCGGCCGCTGGTGCTCGTGGACGGCTCATCTTATCTGTACCGGGCTTTTCACGCCATGCCCGCCCTGACCAATTCCCGCGGCGATCCGACCGGTGCCGTGTACGGCGTGACCAATATGCTGCGCCGGTTGCTCAAGGACTACCAGCCGGAACGCATGGCGGTGGTGTTCGATGCCCCGGGCCGGACGTTCCGCGATGACATCTATCCGGAGTACAAGGCCAACCGCCCGCCCATGCCGGACCCGTTGGTGGCGCAGATCGATCCGATCCACCGCCTGATCGAGGCCATGGGCCTGCCGCTGCTGGTGGTGCCGGGAGTGGAAGCCGATGACGTCATCGGCACGCTGGCCCGCGAGGCGTCGGCGCAGGGTGTCGACACGATCATCTCGACCGGCGACAAGGATATGGCCCAACTGGTCGATGGGCACGTGCAACTGGTCGACACCATGCAGGAGCGTACCTACAACCGCGAGGCGGTGGTGGCGAAGTTCGGTGTGCCGCCGGAGCGCATCGTTGAATACCTGGCGCTGGTCGGCGACACCGCCGACAACATCCCCGGCGTGCCCGGCGTCGGTCCCAAGACCGCGGCGCGCTGGCTGAACGAATACGGTTCGCTCGAGGCGCTGATCGCCGGGGCCGCCGGTGTGGGCGGCAAGGTGGGTGAGTCGCTGCGTGCATCGCTCGACCAATTGGGCCAGGCACGCGAGTTGGCCACCATCCGCTGCGACCTGAAACTTGACCAACATCATCAGGGCTTGCAACGCCGCTCCCCCGATGTCGAGCGGCTGCGCGAACTGTATGCCCAACTCGAATTCCGGAACTGGCTGGCGGAGCTGGGCGGTGTGCAGCCGACGGCCACGCCGGTGGACCGCGCCGGTTACCAGTGCGTGCTGGACGAAGCGGCACTCACGGGCTGGATTGATAAACTCGAACAGGCCAGCCTCATCACGGTCGATACCGAGACCACCAGTCTCGATGTCATGCAGGCGCAGATCGTCGGCCTGTCGCTGTGCGTCACGCCGGGCGAGGCGGCCTACATCCCGCTCGCGCACCGCTATCCGGGCGCCCCCCAGCAGCTCGACCGCGACCAGACGCTGGCCCGGCTGAAACCCCTCCTCGAAGACGCGGCGCGACCCAAGATCGGCCAGAACCTCAAGTACGATCTCAACGTGCTGGCCAATCACGGCATCCGCCTGGCCGGCGTGCGGTACGACACCATGCTCGAATCCTACGTGCTGGACTCGACCGCCACGCGTCACGACATGGACTCGCTGGCGCTCAAGTACCTCGGCGAGAAAACCATCAGCTACGAAGAAGTGGCCGGCAAGGGCAAGGGCCAGATCGGTTTTGCCGAGGTGGAGATCGACCGGGCAACCACCTACGCGGCCGAGGACGCCGACGTCACGCGCCGCCTGCACGATCGTCTGTGGCCGCGCCTGTGTGAAATACCCACGTTGCAGAAACTGTTCGAGGAAATGGAGATGCCGCTGGTGCCGGTGTTGGCGCGCATGGAACGTCACGGTGTGTGTATCGATGTTGGACGTCTGCGCGCGCAGAGTGCCGAGATCGAGCGCCGGCTGATGGAGCTGGAGCGTCAGGCCCACGAACAGGCCGGGCAGCCGTTCAACCTTGCCTCGCCGAAACAGATCCAGGAGATCCTGTACGACAAACACCAGTTACCGGTGCTGAAGAAGACACCGACAGGACAACCGTCGACGGCCGAAGAGGTGTTGCAGGAACTGGCGCTCGACTACCCGCTGCCGGCGCTGATCCTCGAACACCGCGGGCTCGCCAAGCTCAAGAGCACCTACACCGACAAGCTGCCGGAGATGATCAATCCGCAGACCGGGCGCGTGCACACCTCGTATCATCAGGCGGTGGCGGCCACCGGCCGGCTGTCGTCCGCCGACCCCAACCTGCAGAATATTCCGGTGCGCACCGCCGAGGGCCGCCGTATCCGCCAGGCCTTCATCGCCGATCGCGGTTGCCGGATCGTGTCGGCCGACTACTCGCAGGTTGAGCTGCGCATCATGGCGCACCTGTCCGGCGATGCCGGGCTGATCCACGCCTTCGCCGCCAACCTGGACGTGCACCGGGCCACCGCCGCCGAGGTGTTCGGCGTGGCCCTGGAGCGGGTGGGTGACGACCAGCGCCGCGCCGCCAAGGCCATCAACTTCGGACTGATCTACGGGATGTCCGCATTCGGTCTCGCCCGCCAGCTCAAGATCGATCGCCAGTCGGCGCAGGACTACATCGCGCGTTACTTCGCCCGCTATCCCGGCGTGAAGGACTATATGGATCGCACTCGCGCGCTGGCGCGCGAGCAGGGTTATGTCGAGACGCTCTTCGGCCGGCGTCTGTATCTGCCCGAGTTGGCCTCCGCGAACGTCAACCGCCAGCAGGCGGCCGAACGCGCCGCCATCAACGCGCCCATGCAGGGCACGGCCGCCGATCTCATCAAGCGCGCCATGATCGTCATCGACCGCTGGCTCGGCGAGTCGATGCCCGCGGTGCGCATGATCATGCAGGTGCACGACGAGCTGGTGTTCGAGGTGTCTGCCGGCGAGGTTGAGGCCGTGGTCGACGGGGTGCGCCGGCGCATGGCCGGGGTGGCTGAGCTGGCCGTGCCGCTGGTGGTGGATGTCGGTATCGGCGACAACTGGGACGAAGCGCATTGAGCGCTAAATGGCGCCTGATATCAGGTCTTTACCCCGGAAACCCCATCGGCTGTAGGTAAAAATCAGTAAAATCAATCGGCAACGAAACCTTGGCGCGATCGGCTGGTCTACACTTGACGCCAATGGTTGGTTATTTGGCTACTGCGATCTCGTCCCTCCTCCCTGGGCGGGGTCGCAGCCCCGGGCGCAAGCCCGGGCAATGTTGACCCCGGACTCTTTCCCCTTGATCCGGGGTTTTTTTTGTAAAGGGAACCTCAGAAAAATGCATTCGCATAAGATCGTTTGCCGCCAAGACGCGAAGAACGCAAAGTCGTTTTCTTCTTGAAAAACCAGGATATTTT
>CAKKRZ010000103.1:8781-24130 GCA_919902925.1 Acidiferrobacterales bacterium
CGCCAAGACGCGAAGAACGCAAAGTCGTTTTCTTCTTGAAAAACCAGGATATTTTCTTTGCGTCCTTTGCGGCGAGATGTCCTAGTGTTGAATTTCCAAAGGTACCCGAAATTGACCCCCTCGCGACCTCTTGGTATATAAGCGACCCGCTGTTGCCGAGATTCACAAATCCCGAGGACCCATCATGAACAAATCCCCCTGGTTTCCCCTGTTTTGGCTGATGATGCTGATCTCGGCAGTCTTGTTCCTCAGGCCGGCGCAAGCGGCCGGCAACATTGCGGCCGGCAAGACCAAGTCGGCGGCCTGCGCCGCCTGCCATGGCCCGACCGGCCATGGTCTGCCAGGTCAGCCCAATCCCAAGCTGGCCGGCCAAAGCGCTGAATACATCACCAAGCAGCTGACCGACTTCAGGTCTGGCGCCCGCAAAAACCCGCTCATGCAGGGTCTGGCGGCGGGCCTGTCCGCCCGCGACATGCAGGATATCGCTGTCTATTATGCCAGCCAGCCTTCCATGACCGGTGCCGCCGATGGCAGCCAGGATTTGATCGCGCTGGGCGAGAAGATCTACCGTGGCGGCAACCGTCAGACCGGCGTGTCCGCCTGCATGAGCTGCCACGGCCCGTCCGGCCACGGCATCCCGCCGCGCTTTCCGCGCCTGGGCGGCCAGCTCGCCACCTACAGCCAACAACAGATGTGGGCGTTCAAGAGTGGCGCGCGCCACAATGACGGCGAGATCATGACGGCCATCGCTTTTCGCATGTCGGCAGAGGAAATCAAGGCGGTTTCGCAGTACATCGCCGGTCTCAAGGAATCGGCGTCGCCCAAGCGCTGAGATTGACCAACCCCGCCCATCTCCGGGCGGGGTAGTGCTGCCGAAGGGCGGCAGTTGGGTATTGCCGTATTGCCCGCTTTTGTCCCCATCCGCCCGGCCGGGACGGGTGTTCCCCCTGTTTTCAGCCACTTACCGGCGGTTCCCCGCTGGCACGGCCCTTGCTCTTGTTACCTCAGCCACACAACGAATTTCCCGCCCGGCCATGGCCGGGGGGCAGGCAAGAGGAACCGGACATGCTGAGCCATATCGTCAACCTGGTGAATAACTACGAACACCGCCACGGTATTCGTCCCAACCTCGTTTATCTCAACGAGACCCATTACGGCTACCTGCGCGAGGAAATGCCGGGTGTGCGCGACCACCACGACGTGGTGAACATCCTGGGCGTCGATATCGCCCTGTCGGACGGCATCATCCATCCGCAGGTCGCGACCGTGCGCTTCGCGGAAGAAAATATTCTGGTCAGCTGAACGGTTTTGGTGCGGGGGTGTGCAAGGGCCGGGGAAACCCGGCCCTTTTTCTTTCCAGTTGCAGATCAGCGCAGCATAACCACCGGAAAGTCGGGCACGCCGTGCGGCGTCAGGGTGACCGGCGTCTGCTGACCCGCGGTGAGCTGCTTGACGCGTTCGGAGATGTAGAAGTCCAGCATCTTGTAGGTGATGCGGCCGTTCTTGTTGTAGTCGGCCTGCCCGCTCAGGCCTTCCACCAGCGCCTTGGTGAAGGCGCCGTTGCCCCAGTTCGGGTCTTCCAGCGAATACTGCCGTCCGGTGCTGGAGGAAAAAACCACCACGCCGTTTTCGGCCGACGACAGCTCGTTCAGGGCGCCGGTCATGTTGGCCGCCACCGCCGCGCGCCGGCCGCCGATGATGTTGCCCGAGTGACAGGTGTCGACGAAGAACAGCGCCTTGCCGGCCAGCGTCGACAGCGTGTTCTTGATGTCGCTGAACGGGATGCCGGTGCGCTTCAGCTTGTCGGTGTCGGCATTCTGCGGCAGGAAATAATAAAGCCCGTTCGGGTCGTTCACGCCGTGGCCGGCCAGGAACACCATGCCGACGTCCTTCTGAGTGACCTGCTTCTGCAGCCAGTCGAGCCCGTCGGCGACATCGTCGCGCGTGGCCTGCAGATCCGTCAGCAACCGGATTTCGACATCGCGGTACAGCCGCCCTTTCTGGCGCCGCATGGCCTCGGAAAAATCCCTGGCGTCCTTGGCCGCAAATTTCAGCCGATAGTCAGGTTTCTGGTAATTTGAGACGCCGATGGCGAGCACGTAGAGCTTCGGTTTGACCTGGAATTCCGGTTGCTTCTGCTCAGGCGCGGCGCCTTTCCAGGTGAGGCGGATGGTGGCCGGTGTGGATACGCCGTGACGGTTCTCGGCGAACAGCATGATCTCGCTGTCGCGGGCCGGCACCGGCACCGTCACCTCACGCGTATCGCCCTGGCGGATACCGACGATGAGATTGCGCGCCGCCGGAATGGTCACCAGCTGGCCGTTGACGCGCGTACGCAGGTCGGTGACCGGGGCATCGGCGGCGGTGCGGATCGCAAAACGGATGGTGACCTGTTCGGTGCTGAAGGGGCTGCCGTCGCTCGGCGAATGGATCTCCACCACCGGTGGCAGCACCTGTTGTATCTGAATGGCCTCCGGGCGCCGGCCGGACTGGGCGTTGGCCTGGCGCAGCGCCTCGTCAGGATCGCCGGTGCTCAGGATCAGCGCCGCCAGCTCGGGCCGGTAGAACTGGTTGCGGAAGCGCGAGGCCGGGAAAAAGTCGGCAGGCTGATCCTTGCCGCGGTTGATGTGCCAGCCGATCAGGTTGTCGGCGCCGGGCGAGGCATCGAAGTGGCCGCCCGGCGTCCACATCACCCAGCGCTTCTGGTCGACGTGCGGGAAGATGGCCAGCAGTTCCTTGCCGTCGGCCAGACGGAACCAGCGGATGGTGCCGTCGGCGAAGGCCGCCACCACCAGCCGGTTGTCACCGGAGATGTTCACGGCCCAGGCCACGCCGGGGATCTGCACGTGCCAGACCGGTTTCCCCTGGCGATCGAAGGCGCGCAACGACCACTCGCTGCCCAGCACGAAACGCTCGCCGTCGGGCGAGATGGCCAGACTGCGCGCGCGTTCCTGGTTGCCGATCGTTATCGCCTGGCCGTTGAACAGCGGGCGCACGTTGTGTTGCCAGTTTTCGATGATGAAGTCGGGATGCGTGGTGCGCGGCGCTTGCAGTTCGGCGTCGTCCGCGCCGACCCGGAACTGGCTGGTGCGGACATCGAACAGGGCCGTCTGCCCGCTGCCGGTGCGCGACACGAAGCGGATACGGCTGCCGTCGTTCGATACCCGGAACTGATCGCGCCCCATGCGCAAGTCCGAGGTCGCGGAGGAGATGTGCAGTCGCTGGCGGCCGGCGCCATCCAGCACGCCCCAGGCCGGATCGGCCGAGGCATAGGCGATGCCGCCGTCGGCCAGCGGCACGCTGTCGAGCAGGGTATTGGCCGACACGAAATGATCGATATAGGCCCCGCGCCCGGCCCCCGTCCAGCGGCGGAACGGGTGGCGTCCGTCGATCTTGGCGGTGCCGCCGGCATACAGCATGTTGCCGTCGGCCGACCACGACACGGCGATCAGGTTGCCGCTGGTCAGACCGGTGATATCCGGGGTGTAGAGAAGGTTCAGGCTGTGGCCGTCGAGCACCTCGATGCGCGCGAGGTCGTAAACACCGACCGCGATCTTGCGGCCGTCCGGCGAGAACCGGGCGATGGCCGCCTCGCGTCCCTGGGTCAGTTGCTGTTTCGCCACCAGGCGCAGGCCGAGGTTGCTGACCTGGTAGAGGCGCACGTAACCGTCGTCCGAACCGGTCACGAGGCGCTGATCGCGGCTGAAGTGGGCGCTGTAGGCGGCATCGCCGTATTCGCTGTCGCGTCCCACCAGCCGGAAATCGTCGGTGCGGTAGACATGCACGCCGGTCTTGCCGAGGGTGGTGGCGGCGAGGAAGCGGCCGTCCGGCGAGTAGGCCAGGTTGGCGATGGTCTCCGGCAGTTCGGTGATGCGCTTGATCAGCCGCCCGCTGCTGCGATGAAAAATGTAAATGGAATTGCTCTTGTCCCACAGCTGTCCGGTCCAGCCGCCGATGGCGATGTGCTCGCCGTCCGGCGACATGGCCACGCCGTGCAGCTTGCCCTCGTTGCCGGTGTCGATCGGCGGGCGCAGGGTGGCGAGCAGCGTGCCGGTGCGCAGGTCCCAGACGCGCAGGGTCTTGTCGTCCGAAACGGTGGCGAGGTAACGCTGCTGGGCATCGGTGGCGAGGCGGAAGATGCGCGTCGTGTGCATGCCGGTCTCGACGCGCAGCAGCGGCTCCGGGCTTGGCTCGGCGGCCGGCAATGGCGCGGCGGCGGTCAGGAGCAGCAGGGCCGCGAGAGACTGGCGGATGGCGGAAACGCGCGATGACTGAAGGATGAATTTCATCTTTACCTCCCGAATGGACAGCGTATGACCCAGTATTAGACGCCAGGCTCAGGATTTCGCAAGGGCGCGTTCCGCAATATACCCCCGACGCTGTCTTGTTAAGTGACCTAACATTAGCTGGAGGCATAACCACGCCTGCCTGCGCCGCCAAACCGGCGGCGCCGCAGAAGTGCTACCCGGCCATACCCTCCTGCGCCCAGCGGGGTTGCATCCCTTAAATAAACACGAGGATCGCGCATGAATCGCCCAACGGTAAATCCACTTGTCTCGACAGTGATGATGTTCGGCCTGCTGCTCGTCCCGCCGTACACCGCCGCGCGGCAAGGCGCAGACGCGCCGGCGCCGGGCACCTATCGCTGTTCGTCGTACAACGTTTCGGGGAGCGGCGGCTCCTGCCGCAATATGCAGCCTTTGAAATTGAACGTGGACGGGAGCTACCAGCACTCCTCGACCCGCGGGCGCTGGAGCGTGCGCGGCGGAAAACTCCTGCTGTCCGAGTCGAAGCTGTGGGGAGCGGGAGAGATCCTCGGGCGCGATACACTCCGCTTCGAATACGATTATCGCGACCGGCGCCACGTGGTGACGTGGGTCTGCCAGGGATGCGCCGTTGCCGGGCCGCCGCGGCTTCCCGCCCCCGCAACCGCGGACGGTTCCGGGCCGACAGGCGCTCCCATCGGCGTATCGCTTATCCTCCGCTTCGACCGCGCCATCGGCGGGGTGAGCAGTTTTGTGATTGTGCCGGTCGCGCACGCCCGCGGTTACACGCACAACGCCCCGTTGCCGCGCGGCGCGGTGCAGGGGCTGGCGCGGGAAACAGGCCCGACCACGGTCGCTCTTACCACCAACCGCGACAACCGGCTCGTGAGCGGACGACGCTACGTGGTATTCCTCTCCTGGCCGCGCGAGACCATCCCCGTGGCCGTCCTCGATCTGCCCGCCGTGGCCGAAGATTACAGCGCCACGCTCGCTGCCACGCTCGACGGCGCCGGCGTGCTCGCGCGTTCCGCACGCTAGGTCGCTCGGTCGGATCCCGCCGACGTCCCGTCATCCGATGACGGCAAATGCCCGTTCGGCCGCCGCCAGGGTGGCGGCGATGTCGGCGTCGCTGTGTGCGCTCGAGACGAAGCCGGCTTCATAGGCGGACGGTGCCAGGTACACGCCCTCGGCCAGCATGGCGTGGAAGAATTTCCTGAAGCGCTCAATGTCGCAGGCCGTCGCCTGTTTGTAACTGGTGACTCGTGGTGCGTCGGTGAAGAAGAAGCCGAGCATGCCGCCGGCCACGACCGTTGCCAACGGAATACCGGCGTTCTTGGCGCGCGCGGCGAAACCGTCCAGCAGTGTCTTTGCCTTTTGTTCGAGCGCCGCGTAGAAACCGGGCCGCATGCACTCCTTGAGCGTCGCCAGCCCCGCGGCCATGGCCACCGGGTTGCCGGACAGCGTGCCGGCGTGGAACACCGGGCCGTCCGGGGTTATGCGGTCCATGATCTCGGCGCGCCCGCCGAAGGCACCGACCGGCATGCCGCCGCCCACCACCTTGCCGAGGGTGGTGAGATCCGGCGTCACCTTATAGAGGGCCTGGGCGCCGCCGAGCGCAACGCGGAAGCCGGTCATGACTTCATCGAAAATCAACAGCGCGCCGTGCTGGGTGCACAGCTCGCGCAGGGTTTCGAGGAAGCCCGGCACCGGCGGAATGCAATTCATGTTACCGGCCACCGGTTCGACAATGACACCGGCGATCTCGTGGCCGATCTTGCCGAAGGTCGCGCGCAGCTGCTCGATGTTGTTGTAGTCGAGGGTGAGCGTGAGTTCGGCGAGCGCCGCCGGCACGCCCGGCGAACTCGGCACGCCGAGCGTGAGCGCGCTGGAGCCGGCCTTTACCAGCAGCGAATCGCCCGAGCCGTGGTAGCAGCCTTCGAACTTGACGATCTTGTCGCGGCCGGTGAAGCCGCGCGCCAGGCGAATCGCGCTCATGGTGGCCTCGGTGCCGGAACTCACCATGCGCACCTTTTCGATCGACGGCAGCAACTGTTTCAGCAGCTCGGCCATCTCGGTCTCGATCACGGTCGGTGCGCCGTAGCTCAGGCCGGTGGCGGCGGTGTCGCACACCGCTTTCACCACGGCCGGGTGGGCGTGGCCGAGGATCGATGGGCCCCACGACGCCACATAGTCGATGTATTTGTTGCCATCGACATCGAACAGATAAGCGCCCTGGCCGCGCGCGAAGAACACCGGCTCGCCGCCGACCTGTTTGAAGGCGCGCACCGCCGAGTTGACGCCGCCGGCAATGGAGCGTTTCGCGCGGGCAAACTGTTCGTGGGATTTCGGGGTCTGGTAGCTCATGGCGATTCGGCTGGTTGGCGAAAGAGATTGGCGTAACGTGCGGCGGCTGCACGGATGTCGGGCTGGTTGAACACCCCCTCGATCACGGCCAGCGCATCGGCGCCGGCGTCGATCAGGGACTTGCCATTGTCCGGGGTGATGCCGCCGATGGCAACGATAGGGATGCGCAACTCGCTCCGGGCCGCGCGCAACAGTTCCAGCGACGCCGGCACGGCCTGCGGTTTGGTGCGTGACGGAAAGAACCGGCCGAAGGCGACGTAATCGGCGCCCGCGCCCTGTGCGGCCCGGGCACGTTCCAGTTCGTTGTAACACGACACGCCGATGATGGCCCGCGGTCCGAGCGTGGCGCGTGCTTGGCCGAGGTCGGCATCGTCGCGACCGAGGTGCACGCCGTCTGCGCCGACGCGCGCGGCCAGATCGACATCATCGTTCAGGATCAGGGGCACGCCGCGCTCGCGGCACAGCGCGGCCAGTAACCCGGCGGTGCGCTCGCTCGCGTCGCGATCGGCGGCCTTGTCCCGGTACTGGATCAGGCGCGCGCCGCCGTCGATGGCCGCCGCGACCGCCGCGGCAAAGTTTTTTTCCTCCAGCCAGGCGCCGTCGGCGACTGCGTATAACCCGGAGACCAGCTTTGCCTTCGCCGCGGAGCCGGGAGGCACTGTTGGCGGGTTCACGATTTACCCAGAAAGTCCCGATCGCGCGCCCAGAACAGCCGGTCCGGGAGCGACTGGCCACGACCCGCCGGCCAGCCGTGGCGCAGGGTGTTCCAGGTGTAGCGCTGGGCCTGGATGACGGCGTTGACCGGGTCGATGCCGTGGGCCAGGGCAGCGGCGCAGGCAGCGGCGAGCGTGCAACCGCTGCCGTGATAGTCCCCCGGCAACCGCTCGTAATGAAAGGTCTCGGTGATGCGCGCCCCGTGCAGGCGGTTGACGACCTGCGCGGTGGGCTCATGGGCGCCGGTGATCAGCACGTATTCCGCGCCCAGCGACAGCAGTTCCTGCGCGCAGGCATCGAGGGAGTCGGCCGAGGGCGCCAGTGCCCGCGCCTCGAGGCTGTTGGGTGTGAGCAGCGTGGCCCGCGGCACGAGCAAGGCGCGCAAGGCCTCGTTGAGCGGTTCATCGGCGAGCGGCTGGCCGGCGTTGGTGGCCAGCACCGGATCGACGATGAGCGGAATGGCGGGATAGTCCTGCAGAATACTTTCCACGGCGGCGGTCAACATGGCGTTCACCAGCATGCCGGTCTTGATGGCGGCCACCGGCATATCCTCCAGCACCGCCCTGGCCTGGGCGATGACCAGCTCGGGATCGCAGGCCGCGAATTGTTTGAGCCCGGCGGTGTCCTGGGCGGTGACGGCGGTAACGACCGGTGCCGCGTGGCAGCCGAGACTCGCCAGCGTCAACGTGTCGGCGGTCAGTCCGGCGCCGCCGGTCGGATCCGTGCCGCCGAAACACAACACCACCGGCAGCGTGTTCATGCCCGATCCAGCCCTTCGCGCGCCAGCGCCGCCAGCGCCGCGATCAGGCGCGGGTGATTGTTGAGCGCCGGCACCACGCGATAGTGCTCGATGCCCTGCGCGCGCGCGAGCTGCGCATACGTCATGCCGAGCTCGAACAGCGTCTCGACGTGATCGGAGACAAAGGCAATTGGATAGACCAGCATCTGCCGGCAACCGGCGGCGGCCTTCGCGCGGATGACGTCGTCGGTGTAGGGCCGCAGCCATTCGAGCGGCCCGACGCGGCTCTGATAACAAAGCGTGGGGTGCGGCCAGCCGAGGTCGCGGCACACCGCATCATAAGTAGCGCGGATGTGGCGTTCGTAGGGATCGCCGCCCGCCATCACTTTTTGCGGCAGGCCGTGGGCCGAGAACAACACCTGGGTCGCCGCCGGATCTGGATTGGGCAGCGCGGCCAGCGCCGCGCGCAGGGATTCGACGATGCCGGCGAGGTAATCCGGCTGGTCGTACCAGTGGTGCACGAGGGCGGTGAGCGGCTGATAGTCGGCCGCGCGGCAGGCGCGCGCGAAATCGTTGGCCGAGCTGCCGGTGGTGGTGCGCGAATAGTGCGGGTAGAGCGGCAGCAGCACCGCGCGCGTGATGCCGCGTGCCTTGAGGTCGGCGACCGCGGCCTCAGCGCGCGGGTGCCAGTAGCGCATGGCGATGGTCACCCAGGCCTCATCGCCGAGCGCCTGTTGCAAGGCCCCGGCCTGGGCGCGGGTATTGGCGAGCAGCGGCGATTGGCCGCCGATGGCGGCGTAGCCGTGGGCGGCCTCCGCGGCGCGCCGGGTCGAAACCATCCGGGCAAAGGGTTTTTGCAGCAACCCGCCGAGCGGTAGCGAAATAATGTCCGGATCGGCGAACAGGTTGTAGAGAAACGGCCGCACGGCCGCCAGCGAATCGGGTCCGCCGAGGTTGAACAACACAACCGCACGCCGTGCAGGGGAAGTCGCCGTCATCGATCAATCTTACTGCGCGAGTGCGGGTTTCACCACGAGTGCAAACATGGGAGAATCGCGCCCGAAAAACAAGCGGCCCGATCGAGGCCCCGTGCGACCGAGGAGAGTGCATGAAGGCGTATATGTGCGTGATATGCGGTTTTGTCTATGAAGAGGAAAAAGGCAGACCCGAGGACGGCATCCCGCCCGGTACCCGCTGGGAGGCGGTGCCGGAGAACTGGAAATGTCCGGAGTGCGGCGCGACCAAGAGCGATTTCGAGATGATCGCGATCTGATCTTAAGGCTCCAGCGGCCGGGTGATTCACTTTTCGCCTGAGGTATCGCCCGATTCTTCAGGAGCCCCCCAGGCATGGCCACACTGGGCACAGCGCCAGCGCTTCCGCGGCTCGGCGAACCAGCCCAGCTCGAAGTCCGGCTCCCCGGGGCCGAGTTCCAGCAGCAGTTCATAGTCGACCAGCCCGTAGATCAAACGCCGGCCTCCGGACGCCCCGCAGACGGGACAGCTCGGGGGCAATTTATCGGCGTGGCGATGAGTAGTGACCATCAGCTCCTCGGCCCAACACGCGGCGGCGCACAGTTTCCGCCAATAATCGATGTTGTCACACAGGCCCGGACGAAAGTCCCGCCCGGCAGCCATTCCGCACGCAAATTCATCGACATAGGGTTACCTGGAGTTATCACGGGTGAAAATCGATGGCCGACGGACAGGCCGCGACGATCCGACGCTAATCCTATTTCCCCTTGTTCTTCGAAATATAGTGGAAATAAAATGGATATGAAATATTTTACAATAAAACTTATATAGTATAAGTAACTGTTATTTATATATATTTAAATAATTAACTGTACTTTATATAGAAATGAACATGTTTTACAATGATGCGTATGAGCACGGTCAAATACCAAATTCCTGCACATTGGTGCATTTTTCAAAGCACGGCAATCCTTCAGGAATTGGCTGAAGCCAAGGGCGCGGTTATGTTTCTCAAGGCTATGCCATCTCAGCGTCGATGGCTGGATGCCCTTCAGGACATTCAGCTAAAACTCGAAGTGGCCGGTACTTCAAAGATCGAGGGCGCCGATTTCACGGGGAATGAACTCGATCAGGCTATGAAGGAAACACCGGAGCAACTGCTTACACGATCACAGCGACAAGCGCATGCAGCAGTCAAAACGTACAGATGGATTGCGACGATTCCCAATGATCGTCCAATCGATGAAAACTTAATTTGCGAGATTCACAGAAAGATTGTCACTGACGCAGACGATGATCATTGCCCCCCCGGAAAAATTCGGGAAAAAGATCAGAACGTAGTGTTTGGTATGCCGCAGCATCGAGGGTGCGATGGTGGGGACGAATGCAAATCGGCATTTAATAAGTTTGTAAAAGCAGTCAACGGGGAATTTCTCGAGCATGACCCATTGATCCAGGCGCTAATAGCTCATTATCACTTCGCGGCAATGCACCCATTCTTGGATGGAAATGGAAGAACCGCCAGAGCACTGGAAGCTTTGATGTTACAGCGAGCTGGTCTACGAGATACCTTATTTATCGCGATGTCGAATTATTACTACGACGAAAAGAAAAACTATCTCGCTACCCTTGCTGAAGTCAGGGCAAAAGGATTCGATCTAACGCCATTTCTAAAATTCGGTCTGAAGGGAATTTCTATTCAGACAAGTAGGCTATCCGCCTTGCTCCGAGAGAACATTTCTAAAGAACTGTATCGCAGCCTCATGCATGATTTATTTACTCGCTTAGTTAGCAAAAGAAAGCTAGCGATAGGAAAACGCCAATTGGCGATCGCAGAGTGTCTGTTAAAAAATGGCAGAACTGAATTCGAATTTCTCACGAAAATGCTAGAAGAAACTTACAAGTCAGTTACTAATCCACGTAAGGCGATAATAAGAGATCTTAACTACCTGAGCGCACTTAGTGCGATTCGAATTAATAAAGACAAAGATAAATACCACATAGAAACAAATCTAGATTGGCCAACCAAAATGACGGAGAGTGAATTCTTTGAAAAAGTGAAGCAAATGCCCAAAGCAAAATCTCATTCTTTCTTATCAGCATCATAATGGAAGTCAGAAAATTAACGGGTCCCAATAATGAAGGTCGGCACACCGCAGGGCAGGCCCTCGTTCGCGTTGAACCGCAATATATTCAACTGTTCCGGCTCATTGCCTTTTACCTTGCCTTATATACTCCGGGTTCCGGACCATTTTTGGCGTGTCCACAGTTATTTCATCAGGTATGGGCGCGCCCTGAGAGGCGGTGATCGGTGACAGACGGCCGTGGGTGGACCCTTGGGCCAGCTTCGGGCAAAAGGACTACTATTGGGGGGACGTCGGACTTGGGGTGATGGTGTTGGCACCGAACGCCGGCCCCCTGACAAAAACGAGGAACACGGATGTCGACCCTCTGGTTGATATTGATCTCGCTGGCCGTGGCCTGGGGTCTGGCCTATTTCCGTTCGCCGTTGTGGCTGTGGTTTGCCGCGGTTGCCGCGGCGCTGGCCGCCTGCACCTATACAGGTCGTCTCGCGGGTTCCTGGCTGATCGCAGCATGGAGCGCATATGGTGTGGCGGCCGCGTTGCTGTTGTTGCCCCAGTTGCGGCGCCTGTTCATCAGCAACCCCGTACTGAAAATTTTCCGGCGCATCATGCCGGCGATGTCGCAGACCGAGCGCGAGGCGCTCGAGGCCGGCACCGTCTGGTGGGAGGCGGAACTGTTCAGTGGTGCGCCGCGCTGGCGGAAGCTGGTGGCGGTGCCGCCGCCGTCGCTCAGCGCCGAGGAGCAGGCCTTCCTCGATGGCCCAGTCGAGGAGTTGTGCGGGATGTTGAACGACTGGCAGATCACGCACGAACTGCACGATCTGCCGCCGGAGGTCTGGCGCTTCATCAAGGCCAAGGGCTTCTTTGGCATGATTATCCCCAAGCGCCATGGCGGCCTGGAGTTTTCCGCGCAGGCGCATTCGGCGGTGGTGACCAAGATCGGTTCGCGCTCGATCACCGCCGCGGTGACGGTGATGGTGCCGAACTCGCTCGGTCCGGCCGAACTGCTGATCCGCTACGGCAGCGACGCGCAGAAGAACCATTACCTGCCGCGGCTGGCGAAGGGCGAGGAGGTGCCGTGCTTCGCGCTCACCAGTACCGACGCCGGTTCCGACGCCGCCGCCATGCCCGATCGCGGTTTCGTGTGCCGCGGGCAGCACAACGGCCGGGAGGTGCTCGGCATGCGCGTTACCTGGGACAAGCGTTACATCACGCTCGGCCCGGTCGCGACCGTGCTCGGGCTCGCCTTCCATCTGTTCGATCCCGAGCGCCTGCTCGGCGGCGAAGAAGATGTGGGTATCACGCTGGCGCTGATCCCGGCGAAGCATCCGGGCGTGCGCATCGGCACGCGCCACAACCCGCTCGATATTCCGTTCCAGAACGGGCCGAACAGCGGTGACGACGTGTTCATTCCGATGGACTTCGTCATCGGCGGGGCGGAACGCGTCGGCCAGGGCTGGCGCATGCTGATGGATTGCCTGGCCGCCGGTCGCTCGATCTCGCTGCCGGCGCTGTCCTGCGGCGCCAGCCAACTCACCACCCGCGCGATCGGCGCCTATGCGCGCGTGCGCAAGCAGTTCAAGCTGCCGATCGGCCGCTTCGAGGGCGTCGAAGAAGCGCTGGCCCGCATCGGCGGGTACACCTACATAATGGACGCGGCGCGCACGCTCACGGCGCGCGCCCTCGATCTCGGCGAACAGCCTGCGGTGGCCTCGGCGATCGTGAAATACCACCTCACCGAACTCATGCGCCGGGTGGTCAACGACGGCATGGACGTCCAGGGCGGGGCCGGCATCTGTCTGGGGCCGCAGAACCTGCTCGGTCGCGCCTACCAGGCGTTGCCGATCTCGATCACCGTCGAGGGCGCCAACATTCTCACGCGCACGCTCATCATCTACGGTCAGGGTGCGACCCGCTGCCATCCCTGGGTGCGCGCCGAGATGGAGGCGGTGGCCGATTCCGATGACCGGCGTGCACGGAAAAATTTCGACCGTGCACTGTTCGGCCATGTGGGGTTCACCATCAGCAATGCGCTGCGCGCGCTGTGGCTCGGTGTTACCGGCGCGCGCCTGGTGCGCACGCCGTTCGCCGGACCCGCGCACCGTCACGCGCAGAAACTCACGCGCCTTTCCACCGCCTTCGCGCTACTGTCGGACGCCGCCTTGCTGACGCTGGGCGGCGCGCTCAAGCGCAAGGAGAAGCTCTCCGGCCGGCTGGCCGACGCGCTGAGTTATCTGTATCTGGCCAGCGCCGTCATCAAGCGCTTCGAGGACGACGGCCGCCCGGCCGACGATCGGCCGCTGCTCGACTGGGCCTGCCACTATTGCCTCAACCAGACGGAGAAGGCGCTGGTGGTGATCCTCAAGAATTTCCCGAGCCGTTTCCTCGACTGGCTGCTCGGCGGTCTGATCTTCCCCGCCGGCCGCCGCTATTACCCGCCCACCGACCGTGACGGGCATGCGGTCGCGTCGCTGTTGCTGTCACCGTCGGCAACCCGCGATCGCCTGACCGCCGGCATCTTCCAGCCGCGCGGTGAAAACGAACAACTGGGACGACTCGATCTGGCGCTCGCCGCCGCCATCGAGGCCGAACCGCACGAGCGCAAACTGCACCGGTTCCTCGACGGCCACCCGCTGCTGCTCGGCGATCTCGATGCGCAAATCCGCGAGGCCACCCGCGTCGGCGTGCTGACCGCCGACGAGGGCGCCAAAGTTCGACGCGCCCACGAACGGCGCGGCGCCGTGGTGCGCGTGGATGACTTTGCTGCGGAGAGTTTCTAGGCAACGGCCATGACCCAGCGGAAAGTCTATGTCATCGACGGCGCACGCACGCCGTTTTTGCGCGCCGGTTACGCACCGGGGCCGTTCGCCGCCGCCGACCTGGCCGTGGGTTGCGGCCGCCCGGTGTTGGCGCGCATGCCATTCGCGGCGACAGACATTGACGAGGTCGTGGTCGGGTGCGTGATCCCGGCCGCCGACGAGGCCAACATCGCCCGCATCGTCGCCCTGCGCCTGGGTTGCGGGAAATCCGTACCGGCGCACAGCGTGCAGCGCAACTGCGCCTCCGGCCTGCAAGCGGTGGCGACCGCCGCGGAGCGCATCGCGCTGGGCGCCGCCGACATCGTCCTGGCCGGTGGTACCGAAGCCATGAGCCGCTCGCCGATCCAGTGGAACGCCGACATGAGCCGCTGGCTCGGACGCTTGCAGCGCGCCAAAAACATTGTTCAGCGCGTGCAGGTGATCGGCGGCCTGCGCGTGCGCCATCTCAAGCCGGTGTTCTCGTTGTTGCTCGGCCTTACCGACCCGCTGGTGAAACTCAACATGGGCCAGACCGCCGAGGTGCTGGCGTACCGCTTCGGCATCACGCGCGCCGAACAGGACGCGTTCGCCAACGACAGTCACCACAAACTCGCCGCCGCCTTCGACGCCGGTTTGTTCGCCGACGAAGTCGAGCCACTTTACGTTACCGACGGCACGCTCCTCCGCGAGGACACCGGCCTGCGCCGCGATTCCAGCGTCGAGAAACTGGCGACGCTGCGGCCTGTTTTCGATCGTCACTACGGGTCGGTGACGGCCGGCAACAGCTCGCAGGTCACCGATGGCGCCGCCATGCTGGTGCTGGCCAGTGAGGAGGCGGTGAAGCGCCACGGCCTCAAGCCGCTCGGCGAATGGCTCGGGCACGAATGGGCCGGCGTCGATCCGCGCCAGATGGGTCTCGGCCCCGTGCACGCCGTCGCCCGGCTGGCGAAGCGGCACGGCTTCGCCATGAAAGATCTGGCGCGCATGGAACTGAACGAGGCCTTCGCCGTGCAGGTGCTGGCCTGCCAGGCGGCCTGGGACAGCGCCGACTACGCGCGCGAGGAACTCGGTCTCGACCGTCCGCTCGGGCGCATGAACCCGGCGCGTCTGAACGTGGAAGGCGGCGCCGTCGCCTGCGGCCACCCGGTCGGCGCCAGCGGCGCTCGATTGGTACTGCACCTGCTCCATGCCCTGCGCCGTTCCGGTGGCGGTTTGGGCGTGGCGACGTTGTGCATCGGTGGTGGCCAGGGTGGGGCGATGTTGTTGAAGGCAGAAAAGTTATGAAGCACTGGCACCTCGACCGCGAAACCGCAAACGCGACATCCCTGTCGCGCGGCCCTCGCCTCGATCCCATCGGCGACGAAATCGCGTTGCTGACCCTCGACGTGGCGGGCAGCTCCGCGAATATATTGT
>CAKKRZ010000104.1:0-2572 GCA_919902925.1 Acidiferrobacterales bacterium
GGTGGGGTGGGCAAAAATAGTGAGGGCCAGATCCTCGCTGCTGGCGCCGAATGACATGGCCAGCACCGCCCCGGCGATCAGTTCCGAGGCCTGCGGGCCGATGATGTGCACTCCCAACACCCGATCGGTCGCCTCATCGGCCATGATCTTCACAAAGCCGACGGTCTGCCCCAGGGCCTGGGCGCGGCCGCTGGCGGCAAACGGAAACTGGCCGCTGCGATAACCGGTGCCGGCGGCCTTGAGCTGTGCCTCGCTCTTGCCGACCCAGGCGATTTCGGGCTGGGTGTAGATCACCGACGGAATCAGGTCTGGATCGATCCGGGTCTGGCCACCGGCGATACGCTCGGCCACCATCACCCCTTCCTCGGAGCCCTTGTGGGCCAGCATCGGCCCACGCACGGCATCGCCGATGGCGTGCACCGCCGGCAGGTTGGTGCGGCAATGTTCGTCGACGTGGATCATGCCCCATTCCTCGATCAGCAGGCCGGTGTCCTCGGCGACGAGATCGTGCGTGTTCGGCCGGCGACCGACCGCCACGATCAACCGATCGACGCGCTCTTCACGTTTTCCCTTGGCATCCTCGGTGGTCACGACCACAACGTCCTTGTCCACGCGGGTGGACAACACGCGGGTGCCAATGCGGATGTCCAGCCCCTGGGCGTTGAACTGTTTCAGCGCCTCGCGGGCCACGGCTTCGTCGGCGATGGACAGGAAACGGTCCTGGGCCTCGAACAGCACCACCTCCGCACCGAGCCGGCGCCAGACACTGCCGAGCTCAAGCCCGATGACGCCGGCACCGACAATGCCGAGCCGGCCCGGAACCTGATCGAAGGACAGCGCGCCGCTGGAATCGACGATGTGCCGGCCATCGATGGGCGCCGCCGGAATGGACATGGGCACGGAACCGCAGGCCAGCACCACGTGCTCGGCCTCCCAACTCCGCCGGCCCTCCGGTGATGTCACCTCCACTCGCCGGTTGCTCAGCAGACGGCCGCGACCCGCCACGGCGGTGATGCCATTGGCCTTGAACAGCCCGGCGATCCCGCGCGTGAGATCGGCCACGACCTTGTGCTTGTGCGCCATCATCGACGCCAGATCAAAACTCAGATTGGTGGCGCGTACCCCGAAGCGCGCACCGTGGTCGCGAATCTCGGCGAATTTTTCCGATGCCTCCAGCAGCGTCTTGGAGGGAATACAACCGACATTCAGGCAGGTGCCGCCGAGCACCGGTTCGCCGGACGGCGTGCGCCAGTCGTCGATGCAGGCGGTCTTGAGGCCAAGCTGGGCGCAGCGGATCGCGCACACGTAGCCGGCCGGTCCCGCGCCGATGACGATGACGTCGAATTTTTCAGCAGCCGCCGGCTTGGCCATGGTTCACCGTCACACGCCGAGCAGCAGGCGCGCCGGGTCTTCCAGCGCCTCTTTGATGGCCACCAGGAAACCGACCGCCTCGCGGCCGTCGACCAGCCGGTGATCGTAGGTCAGCGCCAGGTACATCATCGGCCGGACCACAACCTGGCCCTTTTCCGCCATCGGCCGCTCCTGGATCTTGTGCATGCCGAGGATCGCGCTCTGCGGCGGATTGAGGATGGGCGTTGACAGCAGCGAACCGAACACGCCGCCGTTGCTGATACTGAAGGTACCGCCGGTGATGTCGTCGATGGCGAGCTTGCCGTCTTGCGCCTTCTGGCCGTAGTCCTTGATGCGCACCTCGATCTCGGCCATGGTCAGACGATCGGCGTCGCGCAGGATCGGCACCACCAGACCGCGCGGGCTGGAGATGGCAATACCGATGTCGTAGAAGCCGTGATAAACGACGTCGTGTCCATCGACCGAAGCATTTACCTCGGGGTAACGTTTGAGCGCCTCGACACTGGCCTTGACGAAGAACGACATGAAACCCAGGCGCACACCGTATTCTTTCTCGAAGCGTTCGCGATGCTGCTGGCGCATCTCCATCACCGGCTGCATGTTCACTTCATTAAAGGTGGTGAGCAGGGCGGCGGTGCGCTGCGCCTCGACCAGCCGCTCGGCGATGCGCAGGCGCAGGCGCGTCATCGGCACGCGCCGCTGAGGGCGCGCTTCCCTGTCCATCGTTACGGTCGCGGGTGCCGACGGGGACTTCCTGGCCGCGGGTTCCGGGGCAGGTGCAGACGCCGACGGTCGTTGCGTCAGTGTACGTTGCACATCTTCTTTCAGGATGCGTCCGCCCTTGCCGGTCGCGCGCACCTGGCTGGCATCAAGCCCGTGCTCCTGCAGGAGTTTTTTGGCCGAGGGCATGACCGTTGCGGCCGTGGCCGCGGTGGCGACCTTGGCAGGGGGGGCAGACTTCACGGCCGCACCGGTGGGCGCGAGCCGACCAATCGCCTGCGCGGAGACCACCGTGGCACCGGCCGCCACCAGCTGTTCTTCCATCACCCCATCGGCGGGCGCCGGCACCTCGAAGACCACCTTGTCGGTCTCGATCTCGGCCAGCACCTCGCCCTCGCGCACTGCCTCACCCGGCTGCTTGCGCCACGCGGACAGGGTGCCGTCGCTCACGGATTCGGGAAAAACCGGAACCTTGATATCG
>CAKKRZ010000104.1:2672-6975 GCA_919902925.1 Acidiferrobacterales bacterium
ATGCGCAACAGGGCGACATCCGTTCGATGCTGTTCACGCCGCTTCTCCAGCAGGTCGTAATAGACCTTGCCACTGCACATTACCACGGTGCGGATGGTGGCTGGGTCGTGCTCGTCGGTCTCGCCAATCAGTTCCCGAAAACCGCCCTCACTGAGGTCTTCGAGGCTGGAGACGGCCAGACGGTGACGCAACAGGCTTTTCGGGGTCATGACCACCAGCGGCTTGCGACAGGCCCAGCGCATCTGCCGACGCAACAGATGATAGAACTGCGCCGGCTCGGTCGGAACGACGACCACCATGTTGTGCTGCGCGCACAACTGCAGAAAACGTTCGAGCCTGGCCGAGGAATGCTCCGGCCCTTGACCCTCCATTCCGTGCGGCAGGAACAGGACCAGACCGCAGCGGCGCCCCCACTTCTGCTCACCGGCGCTGATGAATTGGTCGATCACCACTTGGGCATTGTTGGCAAAGTCGCCGAACTGCGCCTCCCACACCACCAGTGTCTTCGGGTCGGCGGTCGCGTAGCCATACTCGAAGGCCAGCACCGCCTCTTCGCTGAGCGGCGAGTTGATGACCACGAAATTCGCCTGGTCGTCGAACAGGTTGCGCAGCGGCACATAAGCCTCGCCGCTGCGTTGGCTGTAGAAGATGGCGTGACGATGAAAAAAAGTGCCGCGTCCGGAGTCCTGACCGGAGACGCGCACCGCAAACCCGTCCTCGATCAGGGTCGCGTAGGCCAGCGTCTCGGCGTAACTCCAGTCGATCGGCAGGGCGCCGGCCGCCATGCGCCGGCGGTTTTCGGCGACCTTGGCCACGTGCGGATGCGGATCGAAACCTTCCGGCAGGGTAGTCAGGCGCTCGGTCAGGGAACGCAAGCGATCGACCGCCACGCGTGTATCCGAGGACACGGGACATTCGCTTGCCAGATAAGGCGCCCAGTCGGCCACGGCGTGCGACGGTCCATTCTGTCCCGGTGGCAGGATGTTGGCCGCCACGGCTTCGCCCGCCTCCAGCGCCTGCCGATAAGACTGCCGTCGGTTCTCCATCGACTCTTCATTGACCACGCCCTGCTCGATCAGCCGGCGGGCGTAGCGTTCACGTGCGGTCGGCAGTTCGCGGATGCGCTGGTACATCAGCGGCTGGGTGACGGTCGGCTCGTCGGCCTCGCTGTGGCCGTGACGGCGGTAGCAGACCAGGTCCAGCACCACATCCTTGCGGAAGGTCATGCGGTAATCGATCGCCAGCTGCATGGCGAACAGCACCGCCTCCGGATCGTCACCATTGAGGTGCAGGATTGGCGCACCGACCATCTTGGCGACATCGGTGCAGTAATAGCTCGAACGCGCATCCTGGGCGATGCTGGTGGTGAAGCCGATCTGGTTGTTGATGACGATGTGCACCGTGCCCTTGGTGGAATAGCCGCGCAGTTCCGACAGGTTGAAGGTCTCCATCACCACGCCCTGGCCGGCGAAGGCGGCATCGCCGTGCAGGATCACCGACATCACCTTGCTCCCGCGGGCGTCACGCAGGCGTTCCTGACGGGCGCGCACCGATCCCTCCACCACCGGCCCGACGATTTCGAGATGCGAGGGATTGAAGGCCAGCGCCACGTGCACCGGCCCGCCCGGCGTTTGCACGTCGCTGGAAAAACCCATGTGGTATTTGACGTCGCCCGTGCCTTCGCTCTTCACGCGACCCTCGAACTCCTGGAACAGGTCGGCCGGCCGTTTGCCGAGAATGTTCACCAGCACGTTCAGCCGGCCGCGATGGGCCATGCCGATCACCACCTCGCGCACGCCATGGCCGCCGGCGCGCTGGATCAGCTCATCGAGCATGGCGATCAGCGCATCGCCGCCCTCCAGCGAGAAGCGCTTCTGGCCGGCGTACTTGGTGTGCAGAAAGCGCTCCAGTCCCTCGGCCGCCGTCAGCCGGTCGAGCAGGCGCTCGCGGATCTCCGCCGGATATTCCGGCCGGCCGCGCACGCCCTCGAGCGCGCTCTGCAGCCAGCGCTTCTCGGCGGTATCGGTGATGTGCATGTATTCGGCGCCGATGGAACGACAGTAAGTCTGTTGCACGATCGCGAGGATGTCGGCGAGCCGCGCATGCCGCGGCCCGACCAGCGAACCGGTTTCGAACACCGTATCGAGATCGGCGTCGGTCAACCCGTGATGAGACAGCGTGAGTTCGGGTACGTCTTCCGGCGCGCGCAGGCCGAGTGGGTCGAGATCGGCCACCTGGTGGCCGCGAAAACGGTAGGCGTTGATCAGCTGCAGGACCTTGACCTGCCTGTGGCCCTGCTCCAGCGAGATGACCGCGGCGGGCGCGGCCGGGGCGCGGGCCAGCCCGCGGAAATGTTCGCGCACCACGGCGTGCGAAATATCATCGGCGCCGTTGGCGCGCGGCAATCCCTCGAAGTATCGGCGCCAGTCGGCGTCGATCGTGGCGGGGTCGCGCAACCACGCCTCGAACAATTGTTCGAGATAGGGGGCGTTGGCGCTGGCCAGTGTGGAGGTTGACCAGCGGGCCTCGAGGCTCTGCGGGCGGGTGGACTCTTCCATTGTCTGCCGGCCGCCGGCGCGGGTGTGTGCCGACGGTTCCTGATCGAACTATAGCAGTCGGTCGCCGGCGCGGACGGGGCCCCTGGACAACGCGCGGACTACGGCTTCGGACGTTGCGACCGCTCGCGGGCGGCGCGCGCGACCAGATGCTCGAGCAGCGGGAAGATTTTGTCTTCGCCGCCGGCCAGCCCCACGCTGGTCACGTAGCGGCCATCGACCACAAAACTCGGCACGCCGCCGACACCGGCCTCGCGGTTGTACTGCAAGGCGCTTTCCAGCTTGAAGCGCACAGTAAACGAGCCCCAGGCCTGGCGGAACTTCTTGGCATCGACCCCGCGGCGCACGAGGAAATCGGCGGCGCGGTCCTCGCTGTCGAGCGTCTGGCCTTCCTTGTGGATGGCATCGAAAACCGCGCTGTGGTGCTTGTCGACCACGCCCAGTTTCTCCAGCGTGTAATAGAGACGCGCGTGCTGTACCCAGCCCTCGCGCATGCCGGGCGTGCGGCGGAAGGCGGCGTTCCGGGGCAGACCTTTCGCTAGCCAGGCATTGAGCGCCGGCTCAATGTGGTTACAGGCCGGGCAGCCGTACCAGAAAACCTCGCGCACCTCGATGCGGCTGCCGGTCTCGACCGCCTGCCGGAACGGAACCTCGTAATAGTGGCGGCCTTCCTCGAAGGCCGAGGCCGCCGGCATCGCCAGCAGTCCGGCCAACAGGCCCATCCACACCCAACGTTGCTTCTTGAATTGCATGATCGTCGTGGCTCCTGATGATGATCTCAGTCACTTTGCACGGATACCGGTTTGCCGGCAAGACCGGGGCTCGCGTTCGACTGGCCCAAGCGCTCCAGCAGGCGGGCGTGGATGCCGCCGAAGGCGCCGTTGCTCATGATCAGCACGTGATCGCCGGGCCGGGCGTCGGCGACGATGGTCTCGACGATGGTCTCGACGCGGGTATGCATCTGCCCGCGTCCGTCCAGCACCTTCAGCACCCGTTCCAGGTTCCAGGTGAGGTCCGCCGGCTTGAACAGGTGCACGCGATCGGCCAGCACCAGCGAGCTGCCGAGCACGTCGCGATGCACACCGAGCTTCATGGTGTTGGAGCGCGGTTCGAGGGCGGCGATCAGGCGCTGGGTGCCGATGCGCGCGCGCAGCGCCTCGAGCGTGGCGGCGATGGCGGTCGGGTGGTGGGCAAAATCATCGTAGACAGTCACGCCGTTGACGACCCCGCGCACCTCCAGCCGGCGCTTGGCGTTGCGGAAGGCCGCCAGCGCGGAGATCGCCAGCGCCGGTTTGACGCCGGCGGCCGCGGCCGCGGCGATGGCGGCCACGCCGTTGAGCATGTTGTGTTGACCGGGCAGCGACCAGTGGACTTCGCCGAGCGATCGTTCGCCGCGCAGGACTTCGAAGTGCGAGGCCTCGGCGTTGAGCACGCGCGCTCGCCAATCGGCCTTGACCCCCTGGCCGTCGATCGCGAAGGTCTCGACCGGCGTCCAGGCGCCCATGGCCAGCACCTCGGCCAGCGCCTTGTCGTGCGCGTTGACGATCAACCGGCCGCCGGCCGGCACGCTGCGCACCAGGTGATGAAACTGGCGCTGGATGGCGGCCAGGTCCGGAAAAATGTCGGCGTGGTCGTACTCGAGATTGTTGAGAATGGCGATGCGCGGCCGGTAGTGAACGAACTTCGAGCGCTTGTCGAAAAAGGCGGTGTCGTACTCATCGGCTTCGATCACGAACGGCCGCCCCGTG
>CAKKRZ010000104.1:7075-8334 GCA_919902925.1 Acidiferrobacterales bacterium
CCGCGCCGAGACGCCGAAGTTTTCCGGGATGCCACCGATCAGGAAGCCGGGGGCGAGCCCGGCCTGGTCGAGAATCCAGGCCAGCATGCTGCTGGTGGTGGTCTTGCCGTGGGTACCGGCAACCGCCAGCACCGCGCGGCCGGGAAGCACTGTGTCGGCGATCCACTGGGCGCCGGAGGTATAAGGCAGTCCATGCTCCAGCACCGCCTCGACCGAGGCGTTGCCACGCGACAGGGCGTTGCCGATCACAACCGTGTCGGGCGGCGGATCCAGCGCCGCCGGATCGTAACCCTCGCGCCAATGGATACCCTGCTCGTCGAGCTGCGTGCTCATCGGCGGATAGACATTCTGGTCGGCGCCGCTGACTGTATGGCCGAGCCCGCGGGCCAGCAGGGCGAGACTGGCCATGAAGCTGCCGGCGATACCGAGGATATGAACGTGCATGAGAGTTTCGGGCGGGGCATTGGGCCCCGGGCGCGTAGTATATGCCAGCCGCGCGCGACCACCGAGCCCGCCGCCCGTCGGGCTGTTAGAATTTTCCCATGACAGAACTTATCGCCACTCCCGCGGCACTCGCCGACCTCGCCCGCCGCCTGACCGGCGCGCCGTGGATCGCCCTCGATACCGAGTTCATGCGCGTCGACACCTATCGCGCGCGCCTGTGCCTGGTGCAACTGGCCAGCGCGGAGATCGTCGCCTGCATCGATGTGCTGGCGATCGAGGATCTGGCGCCGCTGTTCGCGCGCCTGCACGATCCCGCCACGCTCAAGGTGCTGCACGCCGCGCGCCAGGACCTGGAGGTTCTGCACGACCAGGACGGACGCATACCGGCGCCGTTGTTCGACACCCAGATCGCCGCCGCCCTGGCCGGCTATGCCGACCAAGTCGGTTATGCCACGCTGGTCGAGGCCGAGTGCGGCGAACGCCTGCCCAAGCTGCACACGCGCGCCGACTGGGCGCAACGGCCGCTGCCGGAAGAGATGATCCGCTACGCCGCCGACGACGTCGTTTACCTGCGTGAGGTCTATCGGCGCCTGCACGACAAACTGGAGCAACTCGGGCGTCTCGACTGGCTGCGCGAGGAATGCGCCCAGCACATCGACCCGGCCCGATATCGCAACGACCCCGAACTGGCCTACCAGCGACTGGGGGGCGGGCGCCTGCCGCTGCCGGCACAGACGCGCCTGCAGGCACTGGCGGCCTGGCGCGAACGCACCGCGATACAACACAACCGGCCGCGCGGCTGGATCGTCAAGGAT
>CAKKRZ010000105.1 GCA_919902925.1 Acidiferrobacterales bacterium
GCCCCGGCGGGGGATCAGGTCAATCAGCAGCCCGGTCAGGGCATTCAAGCCGACGATCCGGCCGACCAGGCCGCCGGCCGACATGGGCCGCACCGGTCGCACCTCCCGCAACCGCGGCAGCAGCGTGAAGGCAATCACCAGACGCAGCACCGAGGAAAACACCAGCGCCGCCCACAAGCTGCTGGGGAACGCCACGGCCAGGCCGAACACGGCAAACGAGGAAGGCGCCCACGACACCAGGAGTCCGCCGGTCAGCGCCCCGGCGAAGATGGCCAACAGGGTCGTGACCTGGTGCAGGGCGCTGTAGGTGGCGCGCCGCGCAGGCTCGACGACATCGAACAGGGTGTTGCCGGTGGCCAGCGTAAAGCCGGCCCAGATCACGCCGCCGCTCGCCTGCAGAAACGTGAGGTAGAAAAAATTCGGCGACACCAGCCACAGCACCGGAAAAACCGGGATGACCGCGCCGGTCACCAGGATCACCAGCCGGTTGCCATAGACGTCGGTGATGCGCCCCCACAGACGCAGCGACAGGAACTGGGCCACGACCATGGCGCCGGTGTTGAGGGTGTACTCCAGATAGGTGAAGTGCAGATCGCGCAACATGAGCACGGCAAAGAACGGAGCCGAGACCGAAACCGCAAGGCTCATCGCCGCGCTGTAGATTGTGAAGCGCGCAAAATCCGATTTCGGCATGCGCGTCAGCAGGTCGCGCAGACCGGGCAACGCCAGCGGCGATGGCGAATAGCCCGGCTCGTGCATGGAACGGATCTGGCGCCACGAGTACAGCCGTGCCAGGGTGGCGATGACGAAGACGAGCGTGAACCCGAGGCGTGCCTGGCCGCCGGCCTCGAACAGGTGCAGCAGCAGGCCGGCACCGACCAGCGACAGAAACAGGGTGACGCTCATGAGCCGGGTGCGCATGGCGAAGAAGCGGCCGCGCCGGTGACTGGGGACAAGATCGCCCATCCACGAGTTCCAGGCGGGCGCCGCCAGGTGTCCACCGGCGACGTGGATCGCCACGCCGGCGATCAGCAACGCAAT
>CAKKRZ010000106.1 GCA_919902925.1 Acidiferrobacterales bacterium
TCGGTGCCGGGGATGTCGCAGTGCAGCCAGCCCTGGGTGTGCGAGATCATGGTCACCGAGTTGCCGGTGCCGCCGACCGGGTAGCCGGCGTCTTCGAAGGCTTTGATCAACGGATCGACCTTGTCCTTCTTGGACACCATGACTTCCAGATTGGAGCGGATGGTGAAGTGCACGTAGCCTTCGCCATACTTGTCGACGATGTCGCACAGCAGGTTGATCTCGTAGGGGCCGAGTTGGCGCTGGGTACCGACGCGCACCGTCCATATTTCATCGCCCGTCTTGGCGACGTGGTGCAGCACGCCCGGACGCGGCCGGTCGTGATACGCCCAGTTGCCGAAATTTCTGATCATCAACGGGTGCATGTACTGGAACGGGTCCGGGCAGCCGGACTCGATCGGGGTACGCATTTTCTGTGGCTGGGCCATGCTTATCTCCAGTTCAAATCGTTACGGTCGTGACGTGTAGCCGCGGCACTGCCCGATCAGCCGGCGGCCTGCTGCTTGCGCTGGTTCCATTTCTCGGCTTCGGCATCCCAATCGTCGGAGCGGAAGTAAGAGCCGGTGCGCGGGTGCGTGATCATGTTCGGGTCGATCTCGATACCGATACCTTCCAGGAAATTGGTCAGACCGATGCGCTCGATCATCTCGCCGCAGCGCTCGTGCTCCAGGCCGTTCTCCGCCCAGAAGTCGATGATGGTGTGGGCCATCTCGCGGAGCTTGTCGTAGTCTTCGTCTTTTTCGAGCTTCATGAACGGGACCACCACGGTGCCGAAGGTGTCGCCGATCTTGAGCGTGCGCTTGCCGCCGACCAGGATGGTGACGCCCTTGTCGTCGCCGGGCTTGAGTGCCTTGGTCATGACATTGATGCAGTGCATGCAGCGCACGCAGTTGCGGTTGTCGACGGCCAGGCTGTCGTCGTCGTTCAGCGACAATGCCTTGGTCGGGCAGCGGGTGACGACGTTGTCGATCACGTATTTACGGCCCTTGGACTTCACGAACGCCTTCACTTCCTTCTGGTCGACCTTCATGTCGTCGCGCCAGGTGCCGATGACGGAGAAGTCGGCGCGCTGGATCGAGTTCATGCAGTC
>CAKKRZ010000107.1 GCA_919902925.1 Acidiferrobacterales bacterium
CACGTGGCTTTCTCAAGATCGGTGCCATGAGTTACGGCGGCCCGGCCATCATGGGCCTCATGCAGACCGAGTTCCAGGAAAAGCGCGCGTGGTTGTCGAAGGAGCGATTCCTGGAAGGGTTGGCGTTGGTGAGCATGCTGCCAGGCGCCGGCGCGACCCAGCTCGGTATCTACCTCGGTTATGTGCGCGCCGGCTGGTGGGGCGGGGTGCTGGCCGGGCTCTGCTTCATCGTGCCGGCCTTTGCGATCATGCTGACACTCACGGCCGCGTACGCCGAATACGGCGCACTGCCGGCGGCCAAGGACGTGTTCTACGGTCTCGGGCCGGTCGTCGTGGGCATTTTTATAGTCGCGGTGTATCGCCTCGGCAGCAATGCCGTGGGTGATGCCTGGCAGGGGGGATTTGCCGTCGGCGCGGCGCTGTTGGCGGCATTTACGCCATTCGGGATTGTGCCGACACTGTTGCTGGCCGGCGCGCTCGGCGTGGCGCGCTACGGTCATCGCCGCGCGGGTATCACGGCCGCCGTCACGGTGCTGGTCATCGCCGGGCTGGCGCGCTGGGCCGGTAGCACGCTCGATCCGGCCGCACTGACGCTCGCCAATGATGGTCAGACCGGGCTTGTCGACATTGCGCTCTTTTTCTTCGGCGTCGGCGCCTTCACCTTCGGTGGCGGTTTGAGCATGCTGGCTTTCATGCAGGACCAGGTGGTGAACCAGCTGCACTGGCTGACGGATCGCGAGTTTCTCGATGGTCTGGCGCTCGGGCAACTGACACCGGGACCGATCCTGATGGTGGCGGCCTTCGTTGGCTACAAGCTTGCCGGCGTGGTTGGCGCCATGGTCGCGGCGCTGGCGATCTTTCTGCCGTCGTTCCTGCTCATGCTGTCGATCCTGCCGTGGATGGCCCGGATCAAGGAGTGGCGCTGGATGAAGGCGGCACTCAAGGGCATCGGCCCGGCCGTGATCGGGTTGCTAATTGTGGCGCTCGGGCAGATGTTGCCGGCGGCGGTGACTGATGTCTTTACCGGATTGCTGATGCTGGCGGCGGTTGCCGGCCTCATGATCTGGCGCATCGGGCCATTGCCGCCGATGCTGGTCGGCGGCGCGGCCGGCCTGGTCGGACGACTGGTACGCTAACTTTGCTGGAGATTACTGAATGATCTACTCGATGAAACCCCTCGGCTGCGATCCGGCGAAGCTCAAAGGACTTTCGGAAAAGCTCATCGTCTCGCACTATGAGAACAACTACGGCGGGGCGGTAAAGCGCCTCAATGCCATCGCCGAGCAATTGGCGGCGCTTGATTTTGCCAAGGCCGCGGTGTTCACGATCAACGGCCTCAAGCGTGAGGAGCTGATCGCCACCAATTCGATGATCCTGCACGAGTTGTATTTCGACGGGCTTGGCGAGTCGGGTGGTCCGACCGGCAAGCTGTCCGATGCAATCAAGAAAGACTTTGGCAGCATTGAACGCTGGCAGGCCGAGTTTTCCTGCATGGGCAAGGCGCAGGGCGGAGGCTCGGGCTGGGTGCTGCTGACCTATTCGCATCGTGACCGGAAGCTTGTCAATCAGTGGGCGGCCGATCACACTTCTAATCTTGCCGGCGGCACGCCGATACTGGCGCTCGACATGTACGAGCACAGCTATCACATGGACTATGGTGCCAAGGCGGCCGCCTATGTCGATGCCAGCATGAACAACATCAACTGGGCGAATGTCGCCCGTCTCTACGAGGAGTGCGCGAAATGAGCCGTACCATTACCCCGAATGATCTTAAACCGCTGGTCGAGAACAAGTCTGTGACCGTGCTCGATGTCCGGCGTCAGAACGATTTCGACGCCGACCAAGTGAAGCTGTCCGGTGCCCAGTGGAAGAATCCAGAGCAGCTGGCCGAGTGGAGCAAGGGCATGCCGAAGGACAAGGAGGTCGTGATCTACTGCGCGCGCGGCGGTTCCGTCAGCAACTCAGTGCTCGATCATCTTCTTGGGCAGGGCCTCAAGGCTCGCTTCATCGAAGGCGGCATCGAGGCGTGGAAGGCCGCAGGCGGGTCGACGGCGAAGAAGTAGCCATGAAATGGGTCACGCGCGAACGCCCGAAGATCGACCGCATCGCCTGTCCGTGGCTGATCGCACGCTTCA
Organism: Acidiferrobacterales bacterium; assembly: GCA_919902925.1. Taxonomy (GTDB): domain Bacteria; phylum Pseudomonadota; class Gammaproteobacteria; order Acidiferrobacterales; family Sulfurifustaceae; genus CAKKRZ01. The sequence goes on from CAKKRZ010000107.1 coordinate 2,136, forward strand.
TCGACCCGCAGGCCGAATTCTTGTATGTGCCGGTGGCGGACGTGATGCGAGTCGCGAATGAGCGGGGCGCCACGCCATATGACATTCCGGGCGTGGAGTATGGACATGTCGGCGAGCTGTGTTCGTTCGATGCGTTTCTGAACAAGCACAAGCTTACCGATCCGGCGCTGCACAAGCTCGCCGCCATCGTGCGCGGTGCCGATACCGGCAAGCCTGACCTGACCCCGCAGTCGCACGGCCTGCTGGCCATCTCGCTCGGCCTCTCGCGCACGATCCCCGACGACCATGAGATGCTGCGTCACGGGATGATAATCTACGATGCGTTGTATGCATGGTGCCGTACCGGAGAGTCTGGGCAGCACGGCCAGGCGAGTTCCACGGATACAGGAGGCGGACATGAAGCTTGAAAAGTACAACCAAATCATCTGGGCAGTAATCGGTAGCGGTACGATCCTGCTGGTGGCCATCGGCGTCGTAATTGCCCTGGTTTCGGCGCTGTTCTTCGGGCGTGACCGGGGTGTTCCAGTAGAGGTCGTAGAGGGTGAGGGCACGGTTGAACGGGCAACGGCCGGGACACGTCATGATTTCTGTATCCCGATTTCTATTCCCGATTCGCCCTACCAACTCATCCGGGTTACAGTCGACCGCGTCGTGGTCAAAGGTGGGGCAGTGGCGGCCAAGGGCTTCTCCAGCAGCAATTATGACGAGGCGCCGCTGACGCGCGGGTGCGGCTATTCCGGCTCAGGCGAAACCCAGGCCATCGGCAATATTCTCGCTCGCCACACCGGAACCGGGCAGATACGACCGATCCTTCAACAGAATGCGGTTATCCATACTCTCGAATACCCAAGCGGTCGGGCGGAGCGAACGGATCGCCGCGCCTTTCCGCCATCCGGCGTGCTTTACTGGGAGATCGCATTCGCGGATTCCAATGGCGACGGCCGCATCGACGAGTATGACGACTTTGGCGCCTATCTTTCCGATGTGGATGGACGAAACTTCAAGCGCATCACGCCCGGAGCGAGTCGGGTGCTGGAAAAGGTTTACGACGAGCCACGCGGCACTCTCTATCTCAAGATTCTGTACGAAACGACGGGAGACAAATCGCTCGATCGGCAGGACGGGACCGCTCTGATCGAAGTGAACGTTCAGCGCCGCGAAATCGTGCGCACTGTAGTCAACCGCGAGCAGTTGCGCGGTCTGCTGCGACCCGTCGAGATGTCGCAGACGCGCTGACCGCGCAGCGTACACATGAGGGATCGTCGCCTGTTGTATGCCAACGCCTTTCTGCGCGCGCTGGCGACTGGCTTGATCGGTGTGTTGCTGGGTCTGTATTTGGCACAGCGCGGGTTCCCGGCGTCGGTGGTGGGCCTGGTCGTTGGCGCCGGACTCAGCGGCGCCGCGCTCTCGGCGCTGATTGTGACCTATCTGGGTGACCGTCTAGGCCGCCGCCGCACGCTGGTGGTGTTGTCACTGCTCTCGGCCGCGGGCGGTATCGGTCTGATCCTCACCGATAACATTCTTGCCGTCTGTGCCGTTGCCTTTGTCGGGATGGTCAACGGCATGGGCCGTGACCGCGGCGCCTCGCTGGTGCTCGACCATGCCATCCTGCCGTCGACGGCGAGTCAACGCGAGCGTACTCAAGCATTTGCCTGGTACAACGTGCTGCAGGACATCGGCCATGCCCTCGGCGCCGTTGCCGCCGCTTTGCCTGTGCTGCTCAGAATGGCGTTCGATTTGCCGGAAGCGCAGGGCTACGCCGTGGCGTTGGGGGTGTATGCGCTGCTCATGCTACTCACGGCCATCTTGAATCTTTCTTTGAGCCCGGCGGTGGAAGCGAATGGCGGTGCTCCCGCCCCGGCCTTGGCGACCGTAACGCCGGAAAGCCGGCGCATGGTGCGGCGAATCTCCGGCCTGTTCCTGATCGACTCGCTGGCTGGCGGATTCCTGGGTACGGCCCTGCTGTCGTACTTCTTCTTCGAACGGTTTGGCGCCAGTGCCGGCGCGATTGCCACGCTCTTTTTCTTTGCGCGCGCGGCCAATGCTGTCTCGCACCTTGGTGCTGCCTGGCTGGCGGCGCGCATCGGCCTCGTCAACACCATGGTGTTCACCCACATCCCGTCCAGCCTCATGCTGGTGGCCGTCGCGTTGGTGCCGGAATTCTGGATGGCGGCGGCGTTGTTTATCGTCCGCGAATTGCTGGTCGAGATGGACGTGCCCACGCGCCAGTCCTACGTGATGTCCGTGGTACGGCCCGAAGAACGCACCTGGGCTTCGGGCGTGACCGCGTTGGTGCGCATGGGCGGTTGGGCGGTGGCGCCGTTCGCGGCCGGGTTTCTCATGCAAGGTGTGGCGCTGGCTGTGCCATTACTGATCGGCGCTGGCATGAAGATCGGTTACGACCTCATGCTCTGGAAATCCTTCCATGACCTCAAGCCCCCGGAAGAACAGGAAAAGTAAACCGCGCGCGAGCCTGCGCCAGATCTATCGCCGCCTGTTGGCGGCGCATGGACCGCAGCACTGGTGGCCGGGCGGTTCGCGCTTCGAGATCATGGTCGGCGCGGTGCTCACGCAAAACACCGCCTGGACCAATGTCGAGCGAGCCGTCGCCAATCTGAAACGGGCGAAGGCGTTGAGCCCGCCGGCCATCCTGCGTGCGAGCCCGAAACGCCTGGCCGGTTGGCTGAGGCCTTCCGGTTACTTCAACGTCAAGGCCAAGCGGCTCAAGGCCATGTGTCACTGGCTGGTGGAGCAGGGCGGTGTGAGATCGCTTGCTCGTCTCAACACCCACGACCTGCGCGCCGGTCTTCTCAGTGTGAACGGCATCGGTCCGGAGACCGCCGATGATATTGTTCTCTACGCCTTCGAGCGTCCGGTATTTGTTATTGACGCCTATACTCGGCGGATCTTCGCGCGGTTAGGGCACATTCGCGGGGATGAAGGATACGAAACACTGCGCCACCTGTTCGAGAACATCCTCGGACCGGATGTACCGGTCTTCAACGAGTACCACGCCCTGATCGTTGCACACGGCAAGGACATCTGCCGCGTGAAACCGCGCTGCGCCGAATGCGCCCTTGCCCGCTCCTGTCCCGGTGCGGTGAAATAATGGTCCGGCGGCAGCACGTGTGGTCGCGGGACTCAATCAATCTTGAGCTGGTTCCACAGATCATCCACGCGCTTTCTGATTTCCACGCTCATCTCGATCGGCTTGCCCCACGCGCGCGTGGTCTCCTGCGGCCACTTGTTGGTGGCGTCGAAGCCGATCTTGCCGCCGAGGCTCTGTTGCGGGCTCGCAAAGTCGAGGTAATCGATCGGCGTGTTGTCCACAATCAGGGTGTCGCGTGCCGGGTCCATGCGCGTGCTCATCGCCCAGATCACGTCTTTCCAGTCGCGCGCGTTGATGTCGTCGTCCACCACGATCACGAACTTGGTATAGGTGAACTGGCGCAGGGTCGACCATACGCCGAACATCATGCGCCGCGCATGTCCCGGGTAGCGTTTCTTGATGGCTACTACCGCCACCCGGTACGAGCACGCCTCGGGCGGCAGATAGAAATCCACGATCTCCGGAAACTGCTTTTGCAGGATCGGGATGAACACCTCGTTCAACGCCATCGCCAGCACCGACGGCTCATCCCACGGCGAGCGGCCCATGTAGCTTGAGTGGTAAATGGGGTTGTCGCGGTGTGTGATGCGCTCGACGGTGAACACCGGGAAACGGTCCTGAGCGTTGTAGTAGCCGGTGTGGTCGCCGAACGGCCCCTCGAGCGCGGTCTCGCCCGGGTAAATGTGACCCTCGAATACGATCTCGGCACTCGCCGGGATGCTGAGTGTGCCGGAACGGTCGGTGACTACCTCGCTGCGCGCTCCGCGCAGCAGCCCGGCGAACTCGAACTCTGAGATCGTGTCCGGGATCGGTGTCACCGCCGCGAGCAGCGTCGCCGGGTCGGCACCGATGACGACCGCGAGTGGAAACGGCTTGCCCGGGTTGGCCTCCTGGAATTCGCAGAAATCGATCGCGCCACCACGGTGGTGCAGCCAGCGCATGATCACCTTGTTCCTCTCGATCACCTGCTGGCGGTAGATGCCGATGTTCTGGCGCTCCTTGTGCGGACCCCTGGTGATGACGAGTCCGAAGGTGATGAGCCGTCCGGCATCCTCCGGCCAACAGTGCTGGATCGGGAACCGGGCGAGATCAACGTCGGGGCCCTCGATCACGTGTGTACGGCACGGCGAGTTGTCCCGCAAGCGCGGGCGTGCGTGCAGGATGCTGCGCAGCAGTGGGAAACGCTCCATCAACTCTTTTATCCCGCGCGGCAGGCGTGGTTCGCGCAGCCAGGCGAGCATCTCGCCGATCTCGCGGAGTTCCGAGATGTCCTGCCGCCCGAGCGCGGCCGCCACCCGTCGGGTCGAGCCGAACAGATTCCCGAGCAGCGGGATCGAGGAGCCCTTGGGATTCTCGAACAGCAGCGCCGGACCGTTGCGGCGCAGGGTGCGCTGGCAGATCTCGGTGATCTCCAGCGCCGGGTCAACCGGGACCAGCACGCGCTTGAATTCGCCGCGACTCTCCAGGTGATCGAGAAAATCGCGCAGGCTGGAAAAACTCATGGCCAGACGTTACGGGAGACACAGGCTGCTGGATTTGATCCAGGTCAAAGGGTTGCGGGCTGACTGCGGTCACAATCCGCGCGGTCCATGAACGCCCTTGAACCCATTTTGTCGGTACCGCTCAGGCTGGTCCCGGGCGTCGTGCACGCGGAAATTATCGCGCGCGCCTTTAACCATTTGATGCGCGGCCAGACGCTGGTCGAGCGTCTCGGCGAGCTCGACGGTCGCGTGGTCGGGATCCAAGTCGAGGATACCGGCACGCACGTGGCCTTCCGCATTTCCGGCTCGCGGCTCGCGGCGGCGTCACCCGGGGAGGCGATGGTGCACATCCGCGGTAACCTCGCCGAGTTCCTCAAGCTCGCCACGCGCACCGAGGATCCGGACACGCTGTTCTTCCAGCGCAGGCTGGCGATCGAAGGCGACACCGAGACCGGTCTGCACGTGAAGAACCTGCTCGACGGGCTCGACTACGACTGGGACGCGCATTTCCGCGCCGTGCTGCCGGGGACGTTTGCCGCGTTGGCTAGCCGGCTGCGCCATGACTTGGGTTCATTCCTGGCAGGCCATGCCAGTAGCCGTCGCACAAATCCACCTGCGCGAGCCGCGCGATCTGCGCGCCAGCCTCGGCCGGCGCCTGCCGTCCGTCCAGCACCGCGCGAAACGACCGGATAACCTCCGCCGTCGCGCGCGGCAGCGGCGGCGCGAGCCGCAGCACGTCCACGCCGAGCGCGCGCAGATCCTCGATCTCCCCGAGCAGGCTATAGACCGCCGCCGACTGCACCTGGATGCCGTTCACGGTCAGGAATGTTTTTTGCTCTTGGGTTTGCAGTGGCATGCCCTCGGGATAGTCGCGGCAGCGGAAACCGCAGTCGTCCTTAGGCAGGTTGTAGGCGCGCGCGGTGAAGCAGCGTGCCGAGAACGCCAACGGCAGCCGCCCGAAGGCCAGCATCTCGGTCTCGATGCCGGCCGGCCGCGCGGCCAGAATCTTCTCCAGCATCGTGCGCGACAACTCGAACGGGACCACCCAGCGGCGGGCGCCAGCCTCGGCCATGAGTGCCAGCGCCTCGAGGTTATAGACGTTGATGTGCGGGCCGCTCACGAAGCGTTTGCCGTGAGCCATGTTCACGGCCCCCAGATCGTTCGCCTCGACGGCAAAGCGGCCGTTCTCGATCACGCGCCGCATGGCCGAGACCTCGGACTCGGCCTCGATCAGCGTCAACGTCGACAGCACTACTTCTTTCCCCGTGGCCGCCAGACGTTCACCGATTTCCAGCCAGTCCTCGGGCCGGAGCGCGCGGCGCTTGGAGCACACGGTCTCGCCGAGATAGACGATGTCCACGGGCAGGTCTTCCACCTCGCGGTAGTAGTCAAAGACCGTTCCGCGGTCCCAGTAGTACTGGATAGGGCCTAAAGACAGTTTCAAGCTGGAAGCTCCAGGCTACAAGCCAACACCGCGCGCCGCTGGCCACTGGTAGCTTGTGGCTTGTAGCTGCGTTATTGCCATGGTCGGTTATATGCCCCGAGGGTATGGGTACTGCCCTCGGCCATGCGATCGAGCGCCGCGATCCACTCATGGCGCGGAGTGAAACCTGACGGATTTTTCAGGCACTCGTCGATTGCCGCGCGCAGCACGCGCGTGATCTGGGCGACGTAGGCGGGGCTGCGCTGGCGCCCCTCGACCTTGATCGCCGCCACTCCGGCCTCGTAGAGTTGTGGCAGGATGTCGAGCGTGCTCAGGCTGGTCGGTTCCTCGAGCGCGTAAAAGGGTTTATCGGCGACCTCGGCCGTGCCTGCGCATTCTTCACTCGTGGTATCCGTGCATCCCTGTACAGCAAAGCGGCCCTTGCACAGCGTGGGGTAGCCGGCCGGTTCACCCTGGCGATACACGTCGATCAGCACGCCGTTCAGCCGTGAGCGGCGCGAGGTCGCGTCTTCCTCCCAGCGCACGGCCTTGGCCGGCGAGCACACGCCGCTCAGGTTCGGCGACTCGCCGGTAACATAGGACGACAGCTGGCAGCGACCCTCGACCATCACGCACAGGCTGCCAAAACCGAACACCTCAATCTCGACCTTCACACGCTTGAGGATGTTCTTCACCTGCGCGAGCGACAACACACGCGGCAACACCACCCGTTGCACACCGAAGTGGCGTGCATAGAAATCGATGGCCTCGAAATTGGTGGCCGAGCCCTGCACGGAGAGGTGCAGGCGCTGCTGCGGGTGGCGGCGCGAGAGATAACGCAGCAGGCCGAGATCGGCGACGATCACCGCATCCGCGCCCAGCTCCACGGCGGCATCGGAGGCGCGGCACGCACCCTCCCACTGCAATGGCGAGGGGTTGGTGTTGAGCGCGACCAGCACCTTGGCGCCGGCGGCGTGCGCGTAGTCACGCCCCTTGCGTGCTTCATCCTCGCTGAAGTTCAGCCCCGGGAAATTGCGCGCATTGCTCGCGCCGCGAAAGCCCAGGTAGACGGCATCGGCGCCATTATCGATCGCGGCCTTGAGTGCGGGCAGCGTGCCCGCCGGACAGATGAGTTCCATGAAATACCGAAAATCGTGAAGGTCAATCGTGATACGAGAGCAAAACAGCGGATTGAGCGGATTTCCACGGTGATTGCCCGGCTTTGCCGTCCTGCCGCCGCATACGCCCGGCTAGTCGGCTTGCGTGGTGATACTAAACTGCATTTCGTGTTCCGAACCTTGATTTGGATCAAGCCTGGCGGCCACGAACGCGTGACTATTCTGCCCTCTACGCATGGTGTGCGATAAAAACCTCACTCGGAATCGCGGCGCGCCACAATGTCCGGTTGACCGTTATCATCGATACCGATCTGCAAGTGGATGGGCTGGCAGCATACCTGGCAGTCCTCGATGTATTCCTGCGGACCAGCAGAGCAGTCGATCGTCAACGTGATCCGCTCCCCGCAGTAAGGACAGCTGATTTCCACCGATTCCTGGAGGCTCATGGGCAGTGTTGATGTTGACAGTGCATCTTGACGTCAGGTGACCCACTGCGTGGCCAGGTATTCCGGAATTCGCGTTTCCAGCCAGTAGTGGGGTTTCCAGGGCCAGAGACCGCCAATAAAGCCAACATGGCCGCCGTGTTCAGAAAGTTCCAGCTGGATGGTGGGTGAGAGTTCCGCGGGTTCCGGCGCGGTGTGGGGAAACATGAAGCTATCGTCCCGGGCGTGCAGCAGCAGTACCGGTTTACGGATGTGTTTCAGGTACTGACGCGAGCTGACTGTTGAGTAATAGTGGTCGGCATCACGGAAGCCGTGCAGGGGAGCAGTCACGGCGGTATCAAAATCCCAGAAGCTGCGAATCCGTTCCAGGGCCGGATCGATGGGCATGGGTACCCGGGCGTGTTTGCGGCGGAAGGAATCGCAGAGATTCTTGACCAAACGCCACTGGTAGACACGCGAGAAGCCATGCAGCAGCCGGTTGGCGGAATCGGCCAGTCGGTAGGGTACCGACACGGCCACGGCGGCGTCGATGGGCGCGGCCTCGCCCTGTTCGGCCAGCCACTTGAGCAGCACATTGCCACCGAGCGAGTAGCCAATCACGGCCAGCGGGGATTCAGGATAGCGTTGCCGGAGCAGGCGGATGATGAAATCGGGATCGCCGGTTTCGCCGCTGTGGTAGCTGCGCGGCAGGCGGTTCGGTTCGCCGCTGCATCCCCGGAAGTGCATTACCGCCCCGCGCCAGCCGCGTGCGTGCACGGCCTTCATCAGACCCAGCGCGTATTTGGAACGCGAGGAACCTTCCAATCCGTGCAGGACCAGAACGATCGGTCCCCGGGCGCCCTCGGTCCAGTCGAGGTCGAGGAAATCACCGTCCGGCAGTTCGATACGTTCGCGCCGCAAGGAAACACGCGGCAGTGTGCGGAAGAAGGTCGGGAAAAGAGTTTGCAGGTGGGCGTTGCGCAGCCACCACGCGGGTCGGAAAGGCCCGCTCATGAAGAGGACGGGATCAGTGCCAGAGCGATCGCCACCAACGGCGGCGCGACTCGGGCAGTGGACGGCGGTCTTCGATCTGGACGGGCGGGAGGCGGCTCATGATCCAGCCGGGCATGGGCGGGTTGTTGGAAAAGCCGCACGACACGCCGAGATTGTGCGGATCGTAAATTTTGATGAGGGAGGGATTGGTCGGATCGTCGACGTAGACGATGCCGCAGTAGTCCTCGTGGTGGTCCTTGTGCAACAGAACATCGATGGCATCGATGAATTTCCGCGTGTCGCCGGCGCTGGCGATGCCACCCGGGATCGGTTCACCGACGGCGTAGAGGTACCAGCCATCGGCCTGCGCTCGCAGCGTCCGCCACAGGGTGTCGAGGTTTTCCCAGTTCAGCAGGCTGGAGAAATTGCCGCGGAATCGTTCGAGGAACGGATCCGGCTTTCGAGCGGGTCTGGCCATGGGAAAATTCTAGCCCAGAAAGGGTTATCCGGCACGCCGCCGGTGGCGCAGATATTCCACCAGGCCCGGCAGCAGCGACAGGATGATGATGCCGATGATCACCAGGGCCAGGTTTTCCTTGACGATTTGCAGGTTGCCGAACAGGTAGCCGGCCATCACCAGGGATACCACCCACAGCACCGCGCCGACCACGTTGTAGAGCAGGAACCGGCCGTAGGTCATGCTGCCGATACCGGCCACGAACGGCGCGAAGGTGCGGATGATGGGCAGGAAGCGGCCGATGATGATGGTCTTGCCGCCATGCCGTTCGAAGAAGGCGTGGGTATAGTCGAGGTAGGCGGGTTTGAAGAACCGGGATTGCCTGTTTCGAAACACCTTCGGGCCGACAAGGTGGCCAACCCAATAGTTCACGGTATCGCCGAGGATCGCGGCGGCGATGAGCAGGACAACGAGCAGGGCGACGTTCATGCCGCCAGCGGCCGCCAACGTGCCGGCCACGAACAGCAGTGAATCGCCCGGCAGGAAGGGCGTTACCACCAGACCGGTTTCGGCAAACACGATCATGAACAGCAGGAAATAAATCCAGCCACCGTGCGATTGCACGAAGGTGGCGAGGTGCTTGTCGAGGTGCAGCACCAGATCGATAAACTGGCCGAGGAGTTCCATTATTGTTTCGGCCAGAAATACCCGAGCACCAATAATCCAAAGCCAATTCGGTACCAGGCGAAGGGCACGAAGTTATGTCGGGCCACGTAGATCAGGAAAGTCTTGACCACCACCAGCGCCACCAGGAACGCGACGATAAAGCCGGTGGCGAACAGCCCGCTGTCGGCCAGCGTGAGTTTGTCGATGTTCTTCAGGAGGTCGTAAAGGGTTGCCGCGAACATGGTCGGCATGGCCAGAAAGAACGAAAATTCAGTGGCGGTGGTGCGATTGAGGCCGGTGAGCAGTCCGCCCATGATGGTGGCGCCAGCGCGTGAAACCCCCGGGAACAATGAGAACGCCTGGGCGACGCCGATCTTGAAGGCATCGGCTGGCGTCAGGGCATCCATCGAGGTCACGCGCTCGCGGCGTGGAAGTTTCTCGATCAGCAGAATGATGAAACCACCCACGATCAGGGCGGCGGCGACTGTGATCGGGCTGAACAAGTAGCGCTTGATGTATGGGTAGAGCAGCAGGCCGAGGATGGCGGCGGGCAGAAAGGCGATCAACAGGTTTCCCACGAAGCGCTGTTCGTGACGGCGGTGCAGGCCGAGCAGCAAGTCAGTGACCTTGCGACGGTAGTACCACATGACGCCGAGGATCGAACCGAGCTGGATGAAGATATCGAAGGTCTTGGCCTTCTCGTCCTTGAAGTCGAGCAGGTCACCGGCAATGATGAGGTGGCCGGTGGAGGACACCGGCAGGAATTCAGTCAGGCCTTCGACGATGCCGAGCAGAACGGCCTTGAGCAGCAAGATCAGATCCATGACGTTTAATATCTGCTGCTGGGGACACTTCGCGGCCGGCCACACCGTGCAGGGCGGGTCATTCCCGCACCCTCGGGAGTCCGGACGTTGGCGGCATCATCAGTTGGCTGACCCGCCGGGATGGGCATGGCGGGTGATGAGGCTGGTCAAGTCGGGGCAGGCTGGTGCCGCGACCTCAGCCCATCTGTTTTTCGCGGATTTCGTCGACGGTCTTGCAGTCGATGCACATCTCGGCAGTCGGACGGGCCTCGAGGCGCTCGATGCCGATCTCGACACCGCAATTGTCGCAGTAGCCGTATTCGCCGGTGTTGATGCGATCGATGGCTTCGTTGATTTTTTTGATCAGCTTGCGTTCGCGGTCGCGCGAGCGCAGCTCCAGCGACATGTCGGTTTCCTGGCTGGCCCGATCATTCGGGTCGGGCGGATTCTCGGGCTCATCGCGCATGTTGTGCACGGTGCGCGTGATTTCGTTCTCGAGTTCCTGCTTCCAGGCGTTGAGCATCTTGCGGAAGTGATCAAGCTGCTTCTTGTTCATGTACTTCTCACCGACCTTGGCGATGTAGGGCTCGATGCCCTCGACCGGCATGATCGAGGCGGACGGGCCCTTGCCCCGGCTGGTGGATTCTTTCTTCTTGCTACGGCTGACGGTCATGGTGACTCCTGAAAAAACGGGCTGGAAGATCGGATATAGCCCTAAAACAGGCGCGAATCTATACCAGAAAGGGTATGGGGTCGCAACCGTTTAAGAATTTTTCCGGTTTGCAGTTTTTTTGCCCGGTTTTTCGTACAGTCATCGGACGGAGGGTCACTAAAATATCATGTTGCAGGCATTGATTTTCGACGTCGACGGCACCCTGGCCGACACCGAGCGGGACGGCCACCGGCCGGCCTTCAACCGGGCCTTCGAGGAGGCCGGTCTCGATTGGCATTGGGACGTGGCCCTGTATGGCGAGCTGTTGGCCGTCACCGGCGGCAAGGAGCGCATGCGCCACTACCTCAATTGCTACCGGCCCGACTACCGCCAGCCGGCGGATTTCAACGATTTGGTGATACGCCTGCACGCCGCCAAGACCCGTCATTACACCGAGATGTTGGCGACCGGCGCCATCCCGCTGCGGGGTGGTGTGCGCCGCCTGCTCGCTGAGGCGCGTGCCGCCGGTCTGCGCCTGGCGATTGCCACCACCACGACGCCGGCCAATGTCTCGGCACTGTTGGCGCATTCTCTTTCCGCCGATGGCGAGTCATGGTTTGAGGTGATCGGGGCCGGCGATGTGGTGCCGGCCAAGAAACCGGCTCCGGATATCTATAACTATGTGCTCGATCGCCTGGGTCTGTCGCCGAACGAATGTCTGGCCTTTGAGGATTCGGAGAACGGACTCAAGTCGTCACGCGGGGCTGGATTGAAAACGGTCGTGACCGTCAACGACTACACGCGCGACCACGATTTCGGTGCAGCGGCGATCGTCCTCGACCGGCTCGGCGACCCGGCCATGCCCGCGACCGTGTTGGCCGGACCGGCGTTGAACGGTTCCTGTTGCCTCGATCTTTCAACACTCCGGAAACTGCACGCGGCATGATCGACATCGCCGCGCGTCTGGAGGGAATCGCCCCGTTTCACGTGATGGATATCCTTGCCCGCGCGCGGGCCATGGAGGCGCAGGGGCGGTCCATCATCCATCTCGAAATCGGCGAGCCGGATTTCCCGACGCCATCCGCCGTCGTCGAGGCCGGCATCGCGGCGCTGCGCGAAGGTCATACCCACTACACCCCGGCGCTGGGTCTGCCATCCCTGCGCGCGGCCATTGCCGCGAGCTATCTGCCGGAATGCGCTGTCACTGCCGAGCGTGTCGTTGTTACGCCCGGCGCCTCGGGCGCGCTCACCCTGATCTGCGCCGCGCTGGTCAATCCCGGCGATGAGGTGTTGATGACCGACCCCGGTTATCCGTGCAACCGCCACTTCGTGCGCCTGTTCGGTGGTGTGGCCGTGTCGATTCCGGTTGGTCCCAACACCGCCTATCAACTCACACCGGAACTCATCCGTCGTCACTGGACGAAACAAACCCGCGCGGTGTTGCTGGCGTCGCCGTCCAATCCCACCGGCACGATCATCGCCGATGCGGACATGGCAAAGATCGCCGACACCGTGACTGAGCTGGGCGGCGCACTGATCGTCGACGAGATTTACCACGGCCTCATCTACGGATCGTCCGTGAAGAGTGCGTTGTGCCACACGCCGGATGTGTTCGTGCTGAACAGTTTTTCCAAGTACTACGGAATGACCGGCTGGCGGCTCGGCTGGCTGGTGACGCCAGCGAAGTTCTTGCTCGCGCTCGACCGGCTGGCGCAGAACGTCTTTCTCGCATCCAGTACACCGGCGCAATACGCCACGTTGGCCGCTTTCCGAACCGATGTGATGGCGGAGCTGAATCAGCGCCGCGATGTGTTCCGCGAGCGGCGCGATTACCTGCTGCCGGCCTTGCGGCAGCTCGGCTTCGGGATTCCGGTGACGCCGGAAGGGGCGTTCTATCTGTATGCCGACGCCAGCCGGTTCACAAACGACAGCATGGCGTTTGCCGAACAACTGCTGGAGAAAACCGGCGTGGCGATCACGCCAGGGATAGATTTCGGCGCGCACCGCGCCAATGAACATGTGCGGTTTTCGTATGCCAATACGATGGAAAATTTACGCGAAGCGGTGAAGAGAATAGGGGGGTTTGTCGCGCGGAGTTAATCCGTCGTTGGCGGATTAACTGGCTGTCATTGCGAGCGCAGCGAAGCAATCTCCTGACAAGAGCTTGAGCGCTCTACGAGCGCGATGTAAACATTACTTGCGGGTGGCTGACCCGCGGCAGGTTACCTTCTTTTGTTCCGGCCAAAAGAAGGACTTTTCTTTGCGCGAACAAAGAAAGTAACCCATGGGTCGGGGGCGGAGCACCCCAGATTAAAATAAAAAGCCGCCGAAGGCGGCTCAATCGCGAGATTGCTTCGCGTTGCTCGCAATGACAGCGAGACGCTACCAATCGGTAGCGTCGCTCAAACCACCATCACCCCATCCAAATGCTTCGCCATCTCGCGCTGGTCTACGCCGCCGAGATCCTTATCGATCGTGGCCAAGACCAGCGAAGCGGTCTCGCGCGACAGGGCGGAGCGCAGGTTGCCGAGAAAGCGCGGATCGGCCACCAGTACCAGCCGGCCATAGGCCTGCCGGTTGCGGCCTTCGTCGAGGATGCCGGAGATCTGTTTGGCGAACTGCTCGGCGACGTGGGTGGTGGATTCGCGTTCCTTGTCGTAGGCGTGGCGGGCGGCGCCGTGGCTTTCGTAACTACGGCCCGGCTTGTCGGTGTCGATTTCGCGGTTCTTCAGCCGGCCTTCGGGGTGGTCGATCTCCCGCAGGAGATCCAGCCCCTTGCCGGGGCCTTTGTTCTCGAACACGCGTGCGCCGCCGCGATGGGCGACAACTATCCAGGTCTTGGCCATGTAATTCCCCTTGTTTATCGTCTGATCCCGGTCGCCTTCATTCTGAGGGAAGCCAGCGCCTGGGTTCTGGCAGATGAGAAACAATTTGTAACCCGTTGTTTCAGGACAATAACCATAACCCGCCCCAGTTGCCCCTTTTCAGGTCGGCGCTGTGAGTCACCTGTCAGGTCGGTTCGAATATCGTCACTCCCGAGATTGCGTGAACTGGCCGGGAAACCCGCCTGACTCAATGGTAGGGGTCATGGCATGACCATTGCTTGGTTATGGGTAGTTAAGGCCATGACGTAATGGGCCGGTAATCGGAGTGCGGAGGTGTGTCATGAATCTGATGAATCTGTTCGAGGGTCTGGTGTCCCATCCGGGTGTTGAACATCCGGAGACCGTGGCCGGCGAGTCGCCGTATGAGACCGAGGCCATGGTGTGCGTGGGCGATGTCTATGCCTTGCTGGTCGCTCCGGTGGCCGATCGCGAGGTGGCGGTCGCTACCCTGGCCCCAGCCGCGATTCGCCGTCGCGACCTGGTTTCGCCCTTCCTGCGCTAAGCGAGTCGCGCAGTGCCGCCCCGGCCGCGGGGCGGTCCGTAGTTTGTTCTCCCCATCGTCCTTCCCGGCCTTTACAATCAGCACTTCCCGCACCCGGAACCACCACGGTGGACATCTTCAAGCAATTCACCATCGAAGCAGCGCATCACCTGCCCCAGGTGCCGGAAGGGCACAAGTGCCGGCGGTTGCACGGCCATTCTTTTCGCATCGAGGTTCATGTCAGTGGGCCGTTGGCGGCGCGCGAAGGTTGGGTGCAGGACTTCGCCGACCTCGGGCTGGCGTTCAAACCGATCCATGAACAACTCGATCATTACTGCCTGAATGACATTAAAGGGCTGGAGAATCCCACCAGCGAGAATCTGGCGCGCTGGATCTGGCAACGCCTGAAGCCGCGCCTGCCGATGCTGTCGTCGATCGTGGTGCGCGAGACCTGCACCAGCGGCTGTATCTACCGCGGCGAAGGCTAACTGATGCTCATCTTCATGGCAGGACGAACGAGCGTAGCGAGTAGGGATACGTATCGCACCGCGCCCCTCGGACACGTGTCCCTGACGTCCCGCCTATTACGTCTCCCATCGGCGACGATTGAGCGCCACTGGTGACTGAAACTGACACCCCGCCGGTCGAGGTTGAGACCGGTCCATCACCCACTGCCAGTATCATCTGGCTTCACGGGCTGGGTGCCGACGGGCATGATTTCGAACCGCTGGTGCCGGAGCTGGGGTCGTCGTCCGTGCGCTTCGTGTTTCCGCATGCCCCCTATCGCCCGGTGTCGATCAATAATGGTTACGTCATGCGTGCCTGGTATGACCTGGGCATGGGTCCGGCGGGTTACACCCAGAACAGCGATCACCTGCGCGAGGCCATTGAAGCGGTGACCAAACTGGTGCAACGTGAGCAGGATCGCGGCATCCCGTCCCACCGGATCCTGCTGGCCGGGTTCTCCCAGGGCGGGGTGGTGGTCCTGCACGCCGGTCTTGGGTCTGACAAACCACTAGCCGGGATATTGGTCCTGTCTGCCCCGGTGGTGGACCCCGAAGGCCTGTTGGCCAGGGGTTCAATGGCCGGGCGCCGATGGCCGGTGTTTCTGGCTTACGGGACCGAGGATGGCATGGTCCCCCTGTCGATCGGGCAGAACCTCCGAGACAGGCTCGTACAGGCCGGGATACCGGTGGACTGGCACACCTATCCCATGGGCCATTCGGTCTCCAGGGAAGAAATCGGCGATATCCGCGACTGGATTGGCAGGATATTTGCTAGTTGAACAGGCGGGTACTATTAGGAAACCCGTCTCCGGGGACGGATGTTGTTGTGCTTTCCCCGCTGACTAGCTATAAAAGTGTGGAATACCAACCAATAACCAGAGAAACAAGGGTGGACCCGTGGTTATTCTGAAAGAAGGGCCTCGTGACTGGATGCTGATCGGCATCGTGATCGTGCTGGCCATTGCCGCCAATCTGCCGGACAAGTTTACGGCGATGCTGCACATCGAACGTATCTATCTGCTCGGTGGACTGCTGGGTGTGGTGGCAATCTCGCTGGTGCGTTATCTGCGTTTTACCCTGTTGCTGGTGATCGTGTCGCTGGCCATCGGCGCCAACCTGCCGTCCGATCTCGCCAAGGAGTTCGGCGTCGATCCCCAGATCATGCTGTTCGGCCTGATCGCCATGGTGCTGGTGTCGCTGGCCAACAAGTTCCTCAAGCTGCCCACCGGGCTCGACAAGACCGGTCGTTCCAAGAGCGCGCACGGCGCGGCGGCGTTGTTCAATGCCATCCTCAAGGGTCGCACGGCGGTGGTGCAGACGCTGATGGAGCAGGGCGTGAACGTGAACGTGCGCACGGTCAGCGGCAAGACACCGCTGATGGCGGCGGCCTACAAGGGCTACGGCGATATCGTCACCATGTTGCTGACCAGCGGCGCCGACGTGAAGATTCGCGACAGCAAGGGCGATACCGCCCTCAAGATCGCCGCGCGTGCCGGTTTCAGCCGCGTGGTCGACCAGCTCAAGAAATCCGGCGCAACCGACTGACCCGGTCTGACGCCGTACAGGCCGATCCCGATTCGCCCGGCCAGCCGTGGTGGGGTGGCAGCGTCCTCTGCCTCTTCATGCCCATGAAATAGATCGCGCGTTCTTTTGAGCCCCACTCAAGGTTTGCCAGTAAAAGGCTCCTTGAGCGGTGCAGAACGATGCGATCTTGTGGTGGAAGGGTGTCAGGAATGGTGCTCCCTAGGGGACTCGAACCCCTGTTTTCGCCTTGAGAGGGCAACGTCCTGGACCGCTAGACGAAGGGAGCAGAGGCCGGGTTCATGATGACTCGCCGGCCGGCACAGGGGTGGTATTATACGGACCGGCCTCGGTGACACAACAGAAATGCGGCGGATCCGGCCCTCCCGCCCCGGTGTAACGACCATCAATACTCCCAGAATCATCGCCCGTGCCGAGCACAACGTCTCGCGCGCCAACATCAGCGAGCATGCCCTCAAGGTCCTCTACCGCCTGAAAGACGCGGGCTATGCCGGCCTGCTCGTCGGCGGGTGTGTGCGCGATCTTTTGCTGGGGCGCGAGCCGAAGGACTTCGACGTCGTCACCGACGCGCGCCCGGAGCAGATCCGCGATGTGTTCCGCAACGCCCGTCTGATCGGTCGTCGTTTCCGGCTGGCGCATGTTCGTTTCGGCCGCGAAATCATCGAAGTGGCCACCTTCCGCCGCGCCGGGGTCAACGAAGCGCGCGAGCCCCTGGACCTGGAGGAAGACGGCGAGGGCAACGCCCCGGAGCGCGAAGTGGAAGTCGGAGATCGTCTCTTGGACGACGACGGCCGTGTCCTGCGCGACAACGTCTACGGCAACCAGGAAGAGGACGCCTACCGGCGCGACTTCACCGTCAACGCCCTGTATTACGACGTCCGCGACTTCAGCATCGTCGACTACGGCGGCGGGATGGAGGACTTGCAGGCCGGCGTTATCCGCAGCATCGGCGATCCGGAGATCCGCTATCGCGAGGATCCGGTGCGCATGCTGCGCGCCATCCGGTTCGCGGCCAAACTCGGTTTCCGGCTGGAGCAACGCACCGCCGCGCCGATCCGCGACCTCGCGCCGCTCCTGGCCAGCGTGCCGCCCGCCCGCTTGTTCGAGGAAGTGCTCAAGCTTTTCCACGGCGGCAGCGCCCTCGAAACCTTCGAGTTGCTGCGCCAGTACGGGCTGTTTGCCCACCTGTTCCCGATGACCGAGCAGAATCTGGCACATGAAGAAGACGGTTTCCCGCATACGCTGGTGCCGCTGGCGCTGGCCAATACCGACAAGCGCGTCATTGCCGACAAGCCGGTAACCCCGGCCTTTCTGTTCGCCGCCATGTTGTGGGAGCCGGTGCGCGAGGAGATTGCACTGCTGACCGCTAACGGTATGTCGCCGCTGGACGCCCAGCAACGGGCCGCCGATCGCGTGCTGCGCGATCAACTGAAGCACATCATGCTGCCCAAGCGTTTCAGCGTGCCGATGCGCGAGATCTGGTCGATGCAGGGTCGTTTCGAGCGACGCGGCGGTGCCCAGGCCTTTCGTCTGGCTGAGCACAAGCGATTCCGCGCCGCCTACGATTTTCTGTTGTTGCGTGCCGAGGTAGGGGAGACCAGCATGGAACTGGCCGACTGGTGGACGCGCTTCCAGGAAGTCAGTCCGGAGGAACGCCAGACGATGGTGCAGAACCTGTCACCGGAAGCGGGTGCCGGCGGTCAGAAGCGCCGTCGCCGTCGCCGTCGCAAGGGCGGCGGGGGGCAGGCCAAGACCAATTCATCGCACCAGAGGCCATGAGCTGCGCCGACGGGGTCATCGCCTACATTGGCCTCGGCAGCAATCTGGGCGATTCCACGGCCCGGGTGCAGGAAGGCATGGCGGCCTTGAGCACCATCCCGGGCGTCCGGGTACAGCGCTGTTCTTCTCTCTATCGCAGCGCACCGGTGGGCATCACCGCGCAGCCGGATTTCATCAATGCCGTCTGCCAGATTGAAACCACCCTCGACCCGGCCGGCCTGTTGCAGCAACTGCTCGAGGTGGAGCGCCGGCGCGGACGTGTGCGCGATGGTGCGAAGGGTGGTCCGCGCACGCTCGATCTTGACATCCTGCTGTACGGCGAGCGTGTGATGAATGAACCAAGCCTGGTTCTGCCCCACCCACGGCTGCATGAACGCGCGTTTGTGTTGCAGCCCCTGTGCGAGATCGACGAGAACCTGCTGATTCCGGGGCGGGGTGCGGTCTGCGCCTTGCTCAAGTCTTGCCGCGATCAGCGCATCGAACGTCTTTCCACCGGCGCGCGCGATGACCGCGCCGCGACGACCCGATCCTCGTGCCCATGACCGGCCATTCTCCCGGCTACCTGGTGGTGGAAGGACCGATCGGCGTCGGCAAGACCAGCCTGGCCCGTCGCCTGGCCGAGGCCTTCGACACCGGCATGCTGCTCGAACAGCCGGAGGAAAATCCGTTTCTGGAGCGTTTCTACGCCTCGCGCCGCCATTACGCGCTCCCGACCCAGCTGTTCTTTCTGTTCCAGCGCGCCCGTCAGATCCAGTCGCTCAAACAGCGCGACCTGTTCGCCGGCAGCACGGTGGCCGATTTTCTGCTGGAGAAGGACGCCATGTTCGCGCGCGTCAACCTCGACGACGACGAGCTGCGCCTGTATGAACAGGTCTACACCCAGATGAGCCTGGAGATGCCGCGACCGGACATGGTGATCTACCTGCAGGCACCCGCCGACGTGCTGCTCGAACGCATCAACCGCCGCGGTGTCGCCTACGAACGCCGCATGGAGCGCGATTATCTCCAGCAACTGGTCGATTCCTACACGCGCTTCTTTCATCACTACACCGCCTCGCCGTTGCTGGTCGTGAACGCCGCCGAGATCAACATTGTCGATAACGACGCGGACTTTCAGTCGCTGCTGTCGTACATCCGCAAGATCCGCAGCGGCCGGCATTTTTTTAACCCGCTGGCGACGGCGTCGTGAAACGCGTCACGCTCACCACGCTGCGGGACATGAAGCAGGCCGGCGAAAAGATCGCCTGCCTGACCGCCTACGATTACAGCTTTGCCGCGTTGCTGGATCGTGCCGGCATCGACCTGGTCATGGTCGGAGACTCGCTCGGCATGGTCATGCAGGGCCACGACTCCACGCTGCCGGTGAAGACGGCGCACGTGGTTTATCACTGCCAGTGCGTCGCACGCGGGTTGGCGCGCGCATTGCTGGTGGCCGACATGCCGTTCATGAGTTACCAGCAGGGCCCGGAGCGGGCGATTGTCGCCGCCGGCCGATTGATGCAGGACGGCGGCGCGCAGGTGGTGAAACTGGAAGGCGGCGAAGCGATGGCCGAGACAGTCCGTTTTCTGACCGAGCGCGGCATCCCGGTGTGCGCGCATCTGGGCCTCACGCCGCAATCCGTCCACCAGTTGGGCGGCTACCGCGTGCAGGGCCGTGAAGCCGGCGACGCCGACCGGTTGCAGCACGACGCCAGGGTGCTTGAACAGGCCGGCGCCGGACTGCTGGTGTTGGAGGCGGTGCCGGCGTCCCTGGGGAAGGCCATCACCGCCTCATTGAGCATTCCCACCATCGGCATCGGTGCCGGCGTCAACACAGACGGCCAGATCCTGGTATTGCAGGATATGCTCGGTCTCTACCCGCGCCCGAGCCCGAAGTTTTCGAGGAATTTCATGACCGGGTCGGATTCCATCGAGGCTGCCGTCAAGGCCTATGTTACGGCGGTCAAGGCACAAACGTTCCCGGGCCCCGAGAACAGCTATGGTTAGCGTAGGGCGGGTATTTACCCTAACCCCAAATTGTTTTCTGGCGCGTTAGTCTTGGCAGCCTCATTACGCCCTCGGTGATGTTTGCCGCGAGTCCAGGGTAAATTTGTTCAACGATCCACTGCTGGAGATAGATAAATGACAAAGAACAAAATCGGTGTGATGGTGTTTTTGACGACATTCTTTTTGTTGTTTGCACACCTGTCTCGTGCAGATGATCTCGCCCCACTTGTCGATCGCATGCGTACCGGCCAGGCAGAGCTATCGGGCATGAATTCACAGTTGGAAAGCCTGACCGGCCAGAATGAACGCGATCTCAAGGAACGCACTGCCTATTATGAGAACTTCGGCCAGATGGAGACCCGGAAAAAGGCCCTGATCGCCACGTTTCGTACCGACGCCGACCGACGTCTCAAGTCGGCCAACGACATGGTCGAAGACTGGAACCGCCAGTGCGCCAAGGATCGCGTCGGTGAACTGAGCAAGACCGCCTTTGATGCTTGCGCCGCCAGGCGGGGGCAGATCGAGCCCACGGTCAGTGGTATCCGCCAAGGCGTGAAACGCGACGCCGACGAGTATTTCAAAAAGAATATCGTTCCCATCATTGATATACAGAAGAGACAAGCGCAGGCCATGGACGTGATCGGCGCACGCATGAAAGAGCGCTTTAAAGTGTGGGAGGCGCTTAAGGCCCGGAGCGACGCTTTGAAGGCTGAACTCATGCGCATACGCACGGCACTGGTAGACGCCTGCAAGACCGCAACGACGATAGAAAGCCTCAAGCACTGCCATTCCGTCGGCTGGGACGGCGCCCGTCGGGATCTGCCCCCGCTGACGAACATCGCCCCGCCGAGCCGGGTTACCCCTAACCGGTAGGGGTCAATGCAAACGCCGGGCCCGCCGACCACCCGTACACGAGCTGGTCGGTGGGCAAGGCCCGGGTTCACTGGAACTGTATTTCGCCCACGTCCCTCCCGTCTACCATGCGGATATTGGAATCGATCGCCGGCCTCAGGCGCGAGCTTGCCTCCCCGCGCGACGGTGGCCGGCGCATCGCCTTCGTGCCCACCATGGGCAACCTGCACGAGGGCCACCGGCGGCTGATGCACGTCGCGCGCGAACACGGCGATTGCGTGGTCGCGAGCATCTACGTCAACCCGCTGCAGTTCGGGCCCAATGAGGACCTGGCGGGTTACCCGCGCACGCCGGATGAAGACATCAGGGCGCTGCAGGAAGAGGGCGTCGATCTGTTGTTCATGCCGGGGGACGCCGAGGTGTATCCACGCGGCCAGGAGGCGATGACGCGCGTCGAGGTTCCCGGTATCAGCGATATTCTCTGCGGTGCCAGCCGCCCCGGCCACTTCCGCGGCGTGACCACAGTGGTCAATCGCCTGTTCAATCTGGTTCAGCCGCCGGTGGCGGTGTTCGGCAAGAAGGATTACCAGCAGCTTTTTCTGATCCGTCGCATGGTCGAGGACCTGGGCATGCCGGTCGCGATTGTCGGCGTGGACACGGTCCGGGACGACGATGGCCTGGCGCTCAGCTCGCGTAACGGATATCTGAATCAAGCCGAGCGCTCTGCCGCGCCCCAGTTGTATGCCACCCTCAACGGACTGGCGGAACAGATTCGCCGGGCGCACAAATTCCATCCTGAATTCACGGCACCCGCCGTGGAACAGCTGCGCCAGGCCGGTTTTCGTCCCGATTACCTCAGTGTGCGCCGGGCCGGCGACCTGGCCGAGGCCGGGGGCGCCGACCGCGCGCTGGTGATCCTGGCGGCCGCCTGGCTTGGCCGCACGCGCCTGATCGACAATCTGGAAGTGACGCTGCCGGATTGAGGTTTGAATCCTGGTCGATTCCGGCCGATAATTCGTATATAGGCCGTCGATTTTCCCGGAGATACCCGATGCGTCGCCACTTGCTGAGATCCAAACTGCACCGCGTGCATGTCACCCACTCGGAGCTCGACTACGAGGGCTCGGTGGCGATCGACGCGCGCCTGCTGGAAGCGGCCGACATCCGCGAATACGAACGTGTCGAGGTCTACAACCTCCAGAACGGCGAACGTTTCGCCACCTACGCGATCCGCGCCGAGCCCGGGTCGGGCATCGTGTCGGTGAACGGTGCCGCCGCCCGCAAGGCCGATGTCGGTGATATCGTCATTATCTGCGCCTATGCCGAGGTCGAGGAAAAGGAACTGGCCGGCTTCAAACCCCGGCTCGTCTATGTCGATGCCGCCAATCGCATCACCCGTACCAGCAACGCCATTCCCATGCAGGTCGCCTGACGGCGCCGGCCTTCCCCGGCCGGCCTGCACGACTGGCGGGTCAACCCCATGAGTTTCATCGCCAAGGCCCGCCAACGGTTTCGGGACCTCGTCTCGCCGCGCCCGGCCGAAGGCATTGTCCTCGCGCTCGGTGGCGGCGGCGCGGCCGGTCTGGCCCACATCGGTGTGCTGGAAGTATTGGCCGAAAATGGTATTGCCGTCAGGGCCGTGGTCGGCACCAGCATCGGCGCCGAGATCGGTGCCTTCCTGGCCGCGGGCAAGTCACCATCCGAAATCGCGGCGATCGCACGCCGTTTCGACTGGATGCGCACGCTGCGGTTATTCATGCCCGATTTTCCCGCCGGCGGAGTCAGCTCCGGTTCGCAGATCGTCCGGTTTCTCCGTGAAGAGCTCGGCGATCGGCGCATCGAGGAACTCGCCATGGGCTACCTGGCAATCGCGGCAGATGTCGAGTCCGGCGCCATGGTCATCATCGACCGCGGCAGTCTCATCGAGGCGGTGCGTGCCAGTATTTCACTGCCCGGCCTGATGACGCCGCAGCGCATCGGCGAAAAATATTTTTTCGACGGCGGAGTACTCAACCCGGTGCCGTTTGACGTGGCGCGCGAGCACTTCGGCGGGCCGGTGGTGGCGGTGGCCGTTCACCCCGGCGTCCAGCCCATGCCGGCGCAGCCCGCCGAGGGGAAAAGCGAGTGGCCCCGGCGCATGCGTGAACTGCTGGAGCAATCGTGGATGCCGAAGGCACCGGCGCTTCGCGAGTGGCTCGAACAGCACGAGAGCAATCGGAAGAAGATCCGGAAAGCACAATCACCCTGGAGTACGCGCCGGATGCTGGATCGCGCGCACAACCTGATGTTGAATGAGCTGGTGGAATTGCGCGCCAGGCTCTCGCCCCCCGATCTGATGATTGCACCGGCGGTGGCCGACATCGGCGTCCTCGAATTCTACCGGGCGGATGACGCCATCGCCGCCGGCCGCCGGGCCGCGCAAGAACAACTGACCCAGCTGCGGCGATTGGCAGGACGTTCGTAGGCAGCGGGAACATCGCGCGGACGTTGGTGCCGAAGGTCGGAATCGAACCGACATGGTGTTGCCACCACCAGATTTTGAGTCTGGCGCGTCTACCAGTTTCGCCACTTCGGCTGAGGACAGGCTGCCCCAATCGGTTATGATCGGGAGGTCGGAAAGTATATCAACTCCAAAACCGGACGTCCCAACCATCACCGCCCATGCAAGTTCTGGCAGGAGACATCGGTGGCACGAACACCCGGCTCTGCATTACCGAGACGGATGGCCGGCACCATCAGACCTATATCGAGTGTCGCTACGCCAGCGGCGACCATGCGGATCTGGCCGCTATCATTCGTCGCTTCATTGCCGATGTCGGCAGCCATATCCGTGAAATGCCCGGACTGGCTTGTTTCGCCGTGGCCGGACCGGTTGAGGTGACACCCGCCGGTGAAACGGCGCGCATTACCAACCTGCCCTGGGTCGTCTCCAGCCAGGTGCTCTCCAAAGAGTTCGGTTTTCGACATGTCCGGGTGATCAATGATTTCCAGGCGGTGGGCTACGGCATCGAGGGCCTGGGCTCGGGTGGTCTGGCCGCGCTGCAGGAGGGCACGGCGGTGGCGGGTGGGCCACGCGCGGTGCTCGGCGCCGGCACCGGTCTCGGCCAGACGGTGTTGGTATGGCAGGGCGATCATTACGAGGCGCTGCCGACCGAGGGCGGACATGTCAGTTTTGCGCCAACCAGTCCACTGCAGGATGAATTGCTGACGTTTCTGCGTGCCCGGCATGGACGGGTGTCCTGCGAACGGTTGATCTCCGGTCCCGGACTGGTCGCGATCTATGAGTTTCTGCGTAGTCGGGACGAGATGGCGGAATCGCCGGCGGTGGCCGGGTCGTTGCGTGCGGGTGACCCGGGCGCTGCCATCAGCACAGCGGCGCTTGAAAAGAACGATGCCCTCGCCAATGCGGCGCTAAACCTGTTTATCGAAATTTATGGTGCCCACGCCGGCGACCTGGCATTGACGATCGGGGCCAGCGGCGGCGTCTATATAGCCGGCGGCATCGCGGCCAAGATTCTTCCGCGGTTGCGAGAGGGGATTTTCACGCGCGCCTTTAACGACAAGGGCCGCATGCGCCGGCTGACCGAGGCAATGCCGGTGTCCGTGGTGACGGCCGATACCGTGGGTCTTATCGGTGCGGCGCTGGCGGCGGCGCGGGTGAATTGATCCCTACAACCGGGGACTCCGCTGGAAGATGCGGTAATCCATGTCCGGGAACAGGCTGTCGCGGTCTGAAACTTCACGCAGATAGGGCTCATCGTAGTGATGGTGTTCGGCCATGTCGGCGAGCCGCTGAAAGCGGTGCAGGTGGGTCTTCTGCCGGCGCACGGCGTATTCGACGGCGGTGCCGGTTTTCATGATGAAGGCCCAGTCGCTGGACTGCGCCAGCAGCAGCTCGCGCGCGGCCTGGTCAAGCGCCCAGCGGCGCTGCCCGTCGGCGTCGGGAAAGCGTTGGACCAAGGCACTCAGGCGCTCGGCGGCCGCATGCAACAGCGGGTAGATCCATTCGTTGCTGCCGTTCAGCCAGACCTCGTGGAAGCCACCGGCACCCCAGGAACACTCGGGCGGC
This sequence comes from Acidiferrobacterales bacterium, assembly GCA_919902925.1. Taxonomy (GTDB): domain Bacteria; phylum Pseudomonadota; class Gammaproteobacteria; order Acidiferrobacterales; family Sulfurifustaceae; genus CAKKRZ01. The sequence goes on from CAKKRZ010000107.1 coordinate 27,360, forward strand.
GCGGCTGGCTGCAGATCGCCGTGGCGGTCGAGATACTCGGCCGGCGTGATGGCCACGATGTCGTGCTGGTCGCAGGCCATCTTGCGCATCAGGAAATCGATCCACTGCGGTCCTTCGAACCACCAGTGCCCGAACAGTTCGGCATCATAGGGGGCGAGCACGACCGGCGGCCGGTCGAAGAACGATGACAGCCACTGAATCTGCTGCTGGCGGTTGGAGAGAAAATGACCGGCGTGTTCGGCGGCGCGTTCGCGTGCCCAGCCCGGGTGGTAGGGTTCCTTCCAGTCGGTCTTGCCGGTGATGCGGTGATACTTGAGTCCGGTGAAGGTCGGGATGCTGGCCGGCAGCAGCCGCTGGATATGCGGCTCGCGCACATCGAAACCGGCGTCACGATAGAACTCGCGGTACAGCGGATCGCCCGGGTAGCCATCCTCGGCGGACCATACCTGCTTGCTCGATTCGTAATCGCGGCCGAAGGCGGCGGGTCCGGCGGGTGTGCGGATCGGACGGTGCACGCCGTATCGGGGGCGCGGCTCGGCATTGAGCAGGCCGTGCGAGTCGAGGACAAAGAAATCGATGCCGAACTCGGCCAGCAAGCGGTCCACACCCGGGGTGTAGCCGCACTCCGGCAGCCAGATACCCCGCGGCCGGCGGCCGAGGATGCGCTGGTGTGTGCGCACCGCCATCGACAGTTGCGCGTAGAGACTCTCTTCGTTGACGGCGAGCAGAGGGAAATAGCCGTGCGTCGCACCGCAGGTGATGATTTCAAGGTGCCCGGCTTCCATGAGTCGTCGGAAGGCCTGGGTCACATCGCCGCGGTCTTCCTCCACAAACCGCTGCCGCAGCCGGTGGAACCGATGACGGTAGAAATCGACCACCGGGCGAAAGTTTGAATCGCGTTCAGTTCGTCGGGCCTCGATCTCCAGCGCTTCCAGGCGCTCTTCAAGGTAGCGGGTGTAGCGCGCCGTCAGCAGCGGGTCGGTCATCATCGACAGCAGTGTCGGCGTGAGCGACATAGTCACGCGGAAGAAGATGCCGTCGCGTACCAGCCCTTCGAAAACGTCGAGCAGCGGCAGATAAGTCTCGGTCAGCGCCTCGTAGTACCAGTCTTCTTCCAAAAACCGGTCGTGTTCCGGATGGCGCACGAACGGAAGATGGGCGTGCAGGACAAGGGCGAAGTAACCTTTGGGAGCCACGACGGACAGCGGGGAGATGGCGTGTGTCGATCCCGGAGGACCGGCTCAGCCTTTACGACGGGAGAAGGTCGTGCTGTCGCCCGCTCCGCCGGGACTGCTGGCTGATCCAGGCCAGGCCAGCCGGCCAAGGCGCAATACGCCGCCGGCGCGCAGGTACATCTCGCGAAAACGGTCGTCATCGATCCACCAGCGACGGTCGATTTCGGCGGAGGCGAACAATCGCGGCGCGCGGGCGATGCCGCGGCGGATGGCGGTGACGAAGTTTTTGTCACGGTACGAGCCGAGGTGCAGGTAGTAATCACCGCTCGACACCGAGTCGGGTACGTGGAAGTACCAGTGTCCGCGTGCCGATGACAGGCCGATCTCCTCGACGATCTCGACGCCCTCGGCCGCCAGCCGACCCAGACGCAGACGCAATTCGCCGAGCGGCGCCGGCAGGGGCGGGGGCAACGCCCAATAGGCGTGCAACAAACCCGGTTTCTGCGGCAGCAAACAGATGACCGGTTCGGAAGCGGAGGGCAGGTGTTCGAGATTCTCGCCAAGGTCGGCGGCGAAGGACTGCTGAAATGGAAACTGGCCGGGCGGGATCAGTGCGTACTTGCTGCTCTCGACGCGTTGTTCCGCGGGTGCGTCATCGACGGTGGTCGATGGTCGCGTGGAGACGGCCGCCGCCGGTTTGTTGGTGATCTCGCGCTTGAGGGCGCTGCCGGAGGGTTTTTTGGCTGGACCGGCGGTTTTCTGTTTTTTGCCGGGCATGGCAGAGGCGGCGGGTTTATCATCCGCTGGCAGCAGGCGAAGCAGTTCGGGCTTGCGCATTTTCGAATACCCGCTCAGCCCGCGACGACGGGCCAGCTGGCGCAACTCCTCGACAGTCCTGGTTTCCGGTTTATCTTTCATGATGCTGGTCCCTGTCGTTGGCGCACTCCAGCTTGCATCGTTCCACTTTGGGCCGGTGCTGTCAAAAATGATCCCGGAAAATTGATCCCGGTCAAATGACCGATTCGCGCGCTGTGACAAATTCATGGGACCGGGAGAGCCAAAAGAGAAATTGGCTGGAAGGCAGGAAATAATGCACCCGGAACACGACGCGGACTACTAACCAGGAGAGAATCATGACCATCCCTCTGCAAATCACCTTTCGTGACATGCCGTCCTCCGAGGCCGTCGAGCAGCGGATTCGCGAGAAAGCGGCGAAATTTGAACGCTTCAGCGACCGCATGCTGGGCTGTCACGTGGTGGTGGAGATGCCGCAACGGCACAAGCACCAGGGAAAGCTGCACAGCGTGCGCATCGATCTGACAGTCCCGGGGAAGGAGCTGGCCGTCAACCGGGTCGAGCACGAAGACGTCTACGTCGCAATCCGCGACGCCTTCAACGCCGCGCAGCGGCAGCTCGAGTCGTTCGTCGAACGCCAGCGCGGTGACGTGAAGACCCACGGGTCTTCACGGGTGGGTTCCTGACCGGCGTCGGGCGCAAGCCGGCGTAGAGCCCGGCATACTTCGCGGCACTGCGCGACCAGCTGAAATCCTGGCGCATCCCCGAGCGTTGCAGGGCGGCCCAGCGCGTCGGTTGCCGGTACAGCGCGAGTGCGCGATCGATGGCGGCGAGCAAGGCGGCGGGCGTTTCCTGGCTGAAGACAAATCCGTTCGGTTTTAGCACCGGCGTCGGGTGATCGATATCCGATACGGTGTCGGACAGACCGCCGACACGATGCACGACCGGCACTGTCCCGTAGTGCAGGCTGTAGAGCTGGTTCAGCCCACAGGGCTCGAAGCGCGAAGGCATGAGAAACAGATCGGCGCCGGCCTCGATGCGATGGGCGAGTCCCTCGTCGTAGCCGATTCGTACCGCCAGCCAGTCACGGTAGACCGCTGCCACCCGACGCAGGGCGGTTTCATATTCCCGTTCACCATTGCCGAGGATGGCCAGTTGCACGCCGCGACGCGCGAGCGCCGGCAGCAGTTCCAGCACCAGATCGATTCCCTTCTGCCAGACCAGCCGCCCCACCAGCGCGAGCAGGGGCTGTGGCGATGGCGGCAGGCCCAGCTCGTTTTGCAACGCCGGTTTGTTGGGCCCCTTGGCCCCGAGCTTCGCGGCGCTGTAGCGACTGACGAGGTGCGGATCGCGTGCGGGATTCCATTCGCGCCTGTCGATGCCGTTCAGGATGCCGTGCAGGGCATCGCGACGCCAGTGCAACAGCCCGTCGAGGCCGTGCCCGAAACGCGGCGTCTGGATTTCGCGCGCGTAGTTCGGACTCACGGTGGTCAACCGGTCGGCGTAGACCAGACCGCCCTTGATGAAGGACATCTGGCCGTGGAACTCCAGCGCCTCGAAACTCCACAGCGACGGGTCGAGCCGCAGCGCGTCGAACGTGGCACGCGGAAAGATGCCCTGGTAGGCCAGGTTATGAATGGTGAAGACGGTTGCCGGGCGGGCGGGATCGGATGCCAGCAGGGCCGGGACCAGGCCGGTTTGCCAGTCGTGGGCGTGCACGATGTCCGGACGCCAGCGCTGGCGGGTCCAACCGAGCGCCAGGGCCACGGCGGCGCGTGCGAACAAGGCGAAGCGCTCGGCGTTGTCCGGCCAGGGTTGTCCGTCGGCCGCGTGGTAGGGGTTGCCGGCGCGATTGAAGGCCGGCGGACAGTCGACCAGCCACAGCTTGACGCGCGTGCCGGGCAGTCGTCCTTCGAGCAGGCGGACGGTGGGATGAAAGTAGGGTCGCAAATCGATCGTATCGACCGGCTTGAGCGGACCGGCCTGCGCCAGTGCGGCTGGATAGGCCGGCAACAGCAGACGCACATCCATGCCGGTGGCCAGCAGCGCCGGTGGCAGACTGCCGCAGACGTCGCCGAGCCCGCCGGTCTTGATGAGCGGATAGGCCTCGCTGGCGACAAACAGGACCTTCATGCGAACGTCCCCCGGTAGCGCGGTGGCGCTGGCTCAGGTCTGGAAACGTTTGAGGTAATCGCGGGCGAGAACCTTGCCTTCCTCAACCGCCGGCTGATCGAAGGGATCGACGCCGAGCAGCTCGGCCACCACCACCGTCTCCATTTCCAGCAGCACGATCAGTTCACCGAGGGCCTGGGCATCGTCCGGCAGCAACGACAGGGTGCGATGCGGGCGGCCGTGGCGCGTCAGGGTGGTGCGGATGGCCTCGAACTCGGCGGCAAACAGTTCGCCCATGGTGTGTCCGGCCAGGATCGCGACCTCCGGAATATCCATGAAGCGCTCGGGGATGCGCGTGCCGCTCTTCGCCAGCGACGGGCTGGTCAGGAACGTGAACTGCTTGTCGTCCGGGCCAGCGAGGTAGAGCTGCAGCTGCGAGTGCTGGTCGGTCACACCGTGTGCCAGGACGGGCGTGAGGCCGTGGGCCTTGCCGTGCTGATCGCGTTTGCCGAGCGATTCCGCCCACAACTGCCGATACCAGCGCAGCTCCGGTCGCAGCCGGTCGCAGTAGGTCATCTGTACGCAGATCGTGCGCCCACGCTCGCCGTGCAGGTGTTGGGCGGCGCCGTTCCAGAAGGCCGGGTTGGTTTCGAGGTCGCGGTTCTGGCAGCGATCCGCCATGCGCCGTGCACCGGTCAGCACGGCGTCGATATCGACGCCGGCGATGGCCGCCGGCAACAGCCCGACGATCGACAGCACCGAGAAGCGTCCGCCCACGGGCGGGTGTTCCAGAATCTCCAGGCCGAGGCGCTCGGCGATCTTGTACAACGGGCCCGCGCGGTTCTCGGTGATGACCTTGATGTGATCGCGCAGTCCCTCGGTGCCGATCTGTTTCTCCAGCATCGGCAACACGCTCATCAGCTGGCAGAGGGTCTCGGCGGTGGCGCCCGACTTGGAGATAACCAGCAGGCAGGCCCGGCTCCAATCGACCTCGGCCATGTCTTTCAGACTGGCGGGGTCGATGTTGTCGAAGAACCGCACCGGTTGCCGCCCCGCGTCCCGCGCCAGGATGCTGACCAGCATCTCGCCACCCAGCGAGGAACCACCAATACCGAATACAACCGTCTGGTCGAAGCGTTTGGCAATGTCATCGCCGAGCCGTTGAATCGCGCGGCTGTCGGTGGTGTAAGGCAGGGACAGGAAGTTGCCGGCGGTCTGTCGCCATTCCGGCAGCCGATCGAGCAGGGGCTGCAGGCGCGAAGCCAGCGCACGAACGGCGGCAGGATCAATACCTTTTTCGCCCAGCGTCGGCGCGAACAGCGTGTCCGCGTCGATGCGCAAGCGACTGACCGTACTGGCCGCGTCGCGGGAGGGTGTCTGTGTGGTGGCCATGTGAAACGATTTGAATACTAACAAAAAAATGTTGCACTTTCTTGATGGGGGTCAAGGCATGAAGGTCGCCGGGCAGGCAATTTCAAGCGTATAGTGATCGTTACCGGACAAGGATGTTCGCCGCCAGGGAGAGAGACAGGATGGGAGATGTAACCCCGGGACGTTATGTCAGCCGCCTGACGCGCGACACGCTGGCGCTGATCCTGGCCGGCGGACGGGGATCGCGCCTGATGCAGCTGACCGACTGGCGCGCCAAGCCGGCGGTCCCGTTCGGCGGAAAGTTCCGCATCATCGACTTCCCGCTGTCGAACTGCATGAATTCCGGCATCCGCCGGGTCGCCGTGCTCACCCAGTACAAGGCCCATTCGCTGATCCTGCACATCCAGCGCGGCTGGGGATTTCTGCGCGGCGAGCTGGGCGAGTTCATCGAGCTGCTGCCGGCCCAGCAGCGCATCGAGACCTCGTGGTACCAGGGCACGGCCGACGCCGTCTACCAGAATCTCGACATCATCCGCAATCACAACCCGGAATACGTGTTGATCCTGGCCGGCGACCATGTTTACAAGATGGACTACGGCCCGATGATTGCCTATCACGTTGAGAATCAGGCCGATGTCACCGTCGGCGTGGTCGATGTGCCGATCGCGCAGGCTAAACACTTTGGTGTGATGTCCGTGGACGGCCAGGGACGTGTCAGCGCGTTCGATGAAAAACCCGATCACCCGACTCACATGCCCGGCAATCCGGAGGCGGTGCTGGCCAGCATGGGCATCTACGTGTTCAACACCGGTTTTCTTTACGAGCAGCTGATCAAGGATGCCGATACGCACGCATCGCAGCACGATTTCGGCCGTAACATCATCCCATCATTGATCGATCGCTACCGGGTCATGGCCTATCCTTTTCGCGACGCCCAGACCGGCCGTCAGTCATACTGGCGCGACGTCGGAACGATTGATGCCTACTGGCAGGCCAACATGGAGCTGGTCGGGATTACCCCTGAACTCGACATGTACGACGAGGTATGGCCGATCTGGACTTATCAGGCGCAGTTGCCGCCAGCGAAATTCGTGTTTGATGACGATGACCGGCGCGGGATGGCGGTCGATTCGCTGGTGTCGGGTGGCGATATCATCTCCGGTGCGACCGTACGCCGCTCCCTGCTTTTCTCGAACGTGCGAGTCAATTCTTACTCAACCGTTGAGGACTCAGTCATTCTGCCCAATGTCTACGTTGGCCGTTATTGTGAGATCTATCGTGCGATTATCGACAAAGGATGCCGATTGCCCGATGGCACGATCATCGGCCAGGATTCCATCGCCGATGCAAAGCGTTTTCACGTCACCGAAAACGGCATCACGCTGGTGACACCGGAAATGCTCGGCCAGGAATTGCACCATGTCCGATAATCAACGTCTCAAGGTGGTGCTGGCCTGGCACATGCACCAGCCACAGTATCAGGACCTGTTGAGCGGCGAGTTCCGCTTGCCATGGACCTATCTGCACGCCACCAAGGACTACGTCGATATGGCCGCGCACCTGGAGGCGGTGCCCCAGGCGCGTGCCGTGGTCAACTTTGCACCGATCCTGCTGGAACAGTTCGCCGAATACAGCGCTCAGATTGAGCGCTTCCAGCGCGACGGGACCCTGATACAGGATCCGTTGCTGGCAGCGTTGGCGAGTCCTTCGATGCCGGCCGGTCCAGCCAGCCGGACGATGCTGGTTTCCGCCTGCCGTCGTTCCCACGACCAGCGCATGATTGAGCGCTTTCCTCCCTACCTCCAGATATGTGAACTGGCCGCCCGTGTCGACGAACAGCCGTTCAACATCGCCTATCTGAATGACGAATTTCTGATCGATCTGCTGGTCTGGTATCACCTGGCCTGGATCGGCGAGACCGTCCGCCGTTCCGATCCGCGCGTGCGCCGGCTGATGGATCGCGAACGCGGCTACAGTCTCTCGGACCGCCATGAGCTGCTCGGTCTGATCGGAGGATTGATCGCCTCGATCGTGCCGCGTTATCGGGCGCTGGCGGAGCGCGGTCAGGTCGAGCTGTCAGTGACGCCCTATGCTCATCCCATCCTGCCGTTAATACTCGATTTTGCCAGCGCCCGGGAAGCCATGCCCGAGACGACATTACCACCCGCAATGTACCCCGGTGGTCTCGACCGGGCGCGCTGGCATATCCGGCGCGGAGTAGAGGTCTTCGAGAAGTATTTCGGGTTTCGCCCCGCCGGCTGCTGGCCGGCGGAAGGATCGGTGTGCCAGACAAGCCTGTCGCTGTTCGCCGAGGCCGGCGTTGAATGGGTGGCGACGGGGCAGGGCGTTCTCAGCCACAGCCTGCACGCGGCCGGCCACGCGCCGCATGCCATGAAGGAAGCCTGGCTGTATCGTCCGTACCGCACTTCTGGCGGACCAGCCTGTTTCTTTCGTGACGACGATTTATCGGACCGTATCGGATTCCGGTATGCAACCTGGCACACGGACGACGCCGTCGCCGATTTTGTGCATGCCCTTGAACAGAGCGCCGGTTGTTGCCAGGACCATCCTGACCGGGTCGTGTCGATTGTGCTCGATGGCGAGAACGCCTGGGAGCACTATCCGGAGAACGGTTATTATTTCCTGAGCGCGTTGTATCGTAAACTCGCCGATCACCCGCGACTTGAGCTCACCACTTTTCACGATGCGCTCGCCACCAGTCCCACGCAGGATCTCACTCACCTGGTCGCGGGCAGTTGGGTCCACGGAAACTTTTCCACCTGGATCGGCGATCCCCAGAAAAATCACGGCTGGGAGCTGCTGGTCGAAGCCAAGCAGGCCTTTGATGGGGCCGCGATCGCGGCGGATGCGCGCGCGCTGGCCGAGAAGCAGCTTGCCATCTGCGAGGGATCGGACTGGTTCTGGTGGTTTGGCGATTACAACCCGGCCGCGACCGTGAGTGACTTCGATGCGCTGTATCGCCTGCACCTTGCCAATCTCTACCGGATACTGGGTATCGCGGTGCCGGCTACGCTGACGCGAGCATTTGCCCATGGCCATGGCACACCGGCGCACGGCGGTACGATGCGGCCCGGCTCCGCCTCCAACTGATCATGGTTGATAATCCTTCCGCGCAACCGGTGCTGGACCGGCGACGTGCCGGCGTGCTTCTGCACCCAACCTCGCTGCCCGCCGGTGACCTCGGCGACGACGCAAGGCGTTTCGTCGATTTTCTGGCCGGCGGCGGTTTTACGGTTTGGCCCTGAGCGGCCTCAGGACGATCCGCCACTTCGGGTCGGTCGTCGAGGTCGCCGCAGGACGTGACGCGACGATCGTGCCGGTCTTGCCTTTCCAGATGTAGGCGTCCCTGCCGCTGGCTGTTTTCTCGACTGGCCGCGGGTCGCCGTACTTGGCAGCCATGGCCGTGACCAGCTCGCTCTCGCCCGCCTGCGTGCCAGAGATATGCACGCGGACGAGCTTGCCGTCCTTGAAGAACAACATCACTGATCGAACCGGGAAACCGAGGAACGTCGTCTTGCGGATGACCCCTGCCTTCTCGGTCTCCGATTCGAGGTGCGGCGCCGGCGCGAAGCCAGGGGCCGTTTTCACATCGTCCCACGTCTGACCCAGCGTGAACCCGGCCAGCGAGTCGATGGGCGCGTCGAAGTCCTTGGCGAGCGCAGAGCTGGTGCCGAGGCACGAGAACAGGGCAAGGCTCGTCACGATAGCGGCTAGCTTGAAACATGGGCGTTTCATTTCCCCTCCGATCGGAGTATAGAGTATAGAAAGTATAAGCATTTTTTCCTGAAGAGCCACCCATACGGCACCGGCCCAATTGACGCGTGCATTTGCCCATGGCCATGGTACACCAGCACACGTCGGTACGATGCGGCCCGGCTCTGCCAGCAACTGATCATGGATAATAATTTTTCCGCGCTGCCGGTACTCGACCGGCGACGTGCCGGCGTGCTCCTGCACCCGACCTCGCTGCCCGCCGGCGACCTCGGCGACGATGCGAGGCGTTTCGTCGATTTTCTGGCCGGCGGCGGTTTTACGGTTTGGCAGTGCCTGCCGCTCGGGCCGACGCACGACGATGGATCGCCGTATCACGCGCTCTCGGCGCACGCCGGCAACCCGGCGTTAATCAGCTTATCGCGCCTGCGCGCCTGGGGTTGGCTCAATTCGGACGCGGTGTCCTCCGTGGCCGAGGGCCTGACCACGGCGCACCGCGAGGTGTTGGCGGACGCGGCCGTGCGTCAGGAGTATGGAACCTGCCTGGAACGCGAACGCGCCTGGCTCGACGACTACGCACTGTTCAGTGTGTTGCGCGAAAAGCTGCATCACGCCCCGTGGTGGCAGTGGCCGGCAGCGCTGCGCGACCATGAACCATCGGCGCTGGCTGAGGTGCGAGTGTCCCTGGCCGACGCACTCGAATCGGTACGCTTCGGGCAATTTGTTTTTGACCGACAGTGGCGGGAACTGCGTGTCTATGCGCACGAACACGGCGTGCGGTTGTTCGGTGACATGCCCATCTTCGTCGCCCACGACAGCGCCGACGTGTGGGCGAACCGGGCCTTGTTCCGGCTCGAGGCCAGCGGCCTGCCGTCGGTGGTGGCCGGCGTGCCGCCGGATTATTTTTCGGCCGAGGGCCAGCGCTGGGGAAATCCGCTGTACGACTGGAAGGCGATTGAGGCCGATGGTTTCAATTGGTGGGTGGCGCGACTGCGAACGGAGTTGCGCCGCTTCGATCTGCTGCGCGTCGATCACTTCCGCGGTTTCGAAGCCTGCTGGGAGATTCCGGCGAACGAAGCCACGGCCATTCACGGCCACTGGTGCCCGGTGCCGGGCGAACGACTTTTTGATCGTCTGCGCGAAGAGTTCGGCGCCTTGCCGCTGGTGGCCGAGGATCTGGGCCACATCACGCCCGCGGTGCATGCCCTGCGGCAGCGATTTGGTTTGCCCGGCATGCGCGTACTGCAATTTGCCTTCGATGGCGGTGCCGACAATCCCTATCTGCCACACGCGCACACACCGGACTCGGTGGTGTATACGGGCACGCACGACAACGACACCACGCGCTCGTGGTTCGAACGGTTACCGGCCACCACCCAATTGCGGGTGGTCAGCTACCTTGGCTATCCGACCGAACCGATGCCGCAGCCCTTGATCCGCGCGGCACTGGCCTCGGTCGCCGGGCTGGCCATGCTGCCCATGCAGGATGTGCTGCAACTGGGCCGCGGGCATCGGCTCAACACACCGGGCACGACCGCCGGCAATTGGCGCTGGCGCTTCAAGTGGGAGTGGCTGACGCCCGAACTTGCCGACTGGTTCCGACAGGCCCTGGCGTTGTATGGGCGGAAGGGTACGGGCGAGGAGTAATGTGGGGAAAGTGGCACCATGCTTCGGCTATGACGGTTTAAGGCCAGACATTTCAACAACTCTTGATCCACGTCGGACATGGTGGGCTCTAACGCAAAGCTAACCTGCGAGCTACGAGGCGCGAAGCGCCGACGTAGCGAGTCAGGTTGAGCGCCGTGTTAGCACTACGACTATTTTCGTTGCAGCGCACGTTGGTATGCTGCCTCTACCCAATCGCCGAGATTGGCGTAACCATTGTCATTAACCCAATCGTATGTTTTGAAGCCAGTCCATCCAAGCTCCACAAACGGATCTTTTCCTTTTGCATCAGTGCGTCGGTTTTGATCTTGTTGGTTGTGAATGTAGATACCGATCAAACCATTTCCTTTTTCCCAGCTGTATTTTATTTCGTATTGAACATATGGGCGGCTAGCGGTTTCGGCACCGATTAGAACAACCGTTACGGTTGAACCTTCCATCTGTCGGCGAATCCACTGCTTTACAGCGTCTTCGCCCTTTCTCTGTACTTCTTCCCATGCGGCGGCATCCCAGAAGCCGGCAGATTCCCGGTCTGGCTTAGTAACCCAACTGTTCCGTACCTGACTTGCCCGCCAGTTATCTCGTTCGTAGTGAAAGCTGAAGAAAACGCGACGTGCCATGTTTTTACGCTCCCTTGTATTGAAGCAATACGATCATCACGACAATGATCGTGAATAGCACGGACCCATGAAACATTATCAGTGTCTTAGAAAAGACAGCGTCCAACCAAGACTTCTCGGTTTTTTTCAGTTCGGTAGTATCCATTGAATAGTCAATGGCGTCAGGTGAATTCACTCGAACCCGGTCATACAAGGCTCGAAATAGTCTTTCCTGCCAAAGGAAGTAGCCATCAAGCAACCAGAAGACAATACATGGGAAATATGCGACGTACACAAACAGTGGTTTCGTTTCCTTTGCAGCGAGCGCAAACAATCCAGACACCAAAACGACCGACCATCCCTTCAGAAGGAATGAGTTGTTTGAGAGCCGATTTACAACCCCCTGTATGATCTCAAGATGCGTGTGCTTCGCGTCCATGTCGTTTTTCCAAGTAGTGCTAACGCCGCGTTGAGACGCGCGGTGCAAGGCCATAACAGGAAACGATGCGCTGTCTCACCGCGTCGGCCTCGAACGCGATGTTAGCCGGCTTTTATTGGGTAGGCAGAACATATCCAGCTTTTTCATTTTCTTTTATATCCATAAACTGAACCAGTGGGTATGCTTTTAATTGCAATGGAATGCGATAGGCCATTCCTTTGTTCGTATAGTTGTAACGAAGCGTTAACCGGCCAGAGAATTCATGGCCTTTTGGCCTACAAAGCAAGTAGAAATAGGCTACGTTTTTACACCAGTCTTTCTCTTTGGCTCGGGCATGTATTGTCTCCAGACTCTTTTCATTCTTGGTTGACCGAAACTTTACATACACAGTCTGGTCTCCATAGAGCCCATTTGTTCTAGGCTCAACCTCTACAGAGGTTAGCTCATATAATCCTTCTAATTCTTTTGTGATCAGTTTAGTGGAATCCTCACGAACCTGTTCATCTGTTAATAGGTGGTCAGTGGCTTGCACCGGGCTAGCTATGAGCGCAAGGTAAGCGACAAATGGAAGATATATGGATCTCATAATTTCGCTCGCATATAAAATTTGGCTAACGCTGAGTTCACCGGCGCGCTGCTTTTGCGCGTCCGGGTTGAACGACGTGTTATGCATCTTTACGCATAAAGCTACCAAGAACATCTAAAAGAAATGAAAACGCCTGACCAAGTATGTACATGACAACAGCAAATACTATTCCTCCGACAATCGCTTGCATTAACCAGTGCAGTCGTTCTTTGTCTGGGCGATAGAACTTCATATTTGGGAAGGCAGAGTTAAAGACCCAGAGAACTCTCTGGTTTAGATACGTCCATGTATTTGAAAATATTAGGAGCACAAAGAGGAAAGCAAAAATAAAGGAGTTTTCGATTGCTAACCTTGGCGCTATTTTCGCCGCCGCCGAGGGTGTCCAGAATTTTGTGTAAACGGGTTTTCGTTTAACGTCAGCTTAACCCT
>CAKKRZ010000108.1 GCA_919902925.1 Acidiferrobacterales bacterium
GCTGACCCGCTGCAGGTTACCTTCTTTTGTTTCGGCCAAAAGAAGGTAACCCAAGAAAAGGCCGCCTCCGATGCCGCGCTTCTCTTCCGCTCCGCGGCTTTGGGACCCACGCTGTCCCACGCGACTCCTGTCGCGGGGGACAGTCGCCCACGTCCTGTGGGCGACCCTTCGGGCTTTCTCCCAAAGCCTTTCGGTGCTCAGGCGTGGCATAGGGGGTTGAACGTCAACATCCAGAGGCGCAAGATGACTCTCTAATGCACAGGAAGTGTACTGAAGGAATTGCTGGGTAAATAAATCTGGGGCACCCCCAATCTGTCCCGGTTTTTCGGTTATGTCTATTAAAGAGGTCTGCAATGGCAACGATGCGATCTGTATTAATAGTGATGTTGGTAACAAGCTGCAATTTGGTCTTTGCAGCTTCCTTTGATTGCAACAACGCGCGTACACGTGTTGAAAAGCAGATTTGCAGTAATAAAGAAGTATCGAAACTTGATTCAGATCTTGCCATTGCTTATGAGTATGTGCTCAGTAATGCATCTTCCAAGAGTAATCGGTCTGCACTTATCGCTGATCAGAAGAAATGGATCACGGATGTTCGAGACAAGTGCAATGATGCAAATTGCTTAACTCGTGGGTACATAGAACGCATAAACAGCTTGATCTTAATCAGGACAAAAAATACGAATGCGCACTACGTAGCCGACCAGAATGAACGGCGAGCCCAGATTGAAGAATTCAATAGACATTTGAACCTCACTGGGCTTGGTGAAAGAGTATCCACATGCCAGTTAGTGATTCGATTATCTAATCAAATTTATGGAGCGATCTGCAATTTGAAGGATCGCACCGTTATGGTCTGCTCTGAGAATATGGGTGGACAGCTAGCAATCAAGTTCTACGGTTTTGTTGTGAGCAGCAATGATTTAGCGGATTTCACAGCAGCAAACTGCCATTGATGCAGCAAAAACTCGGGTCAGAGCACAGAATTGGCTAATATTAGCGATATCTGTGCTCTGACCCGAATGGCATAAGGAAAAAACCTCTGATTACGTCGTCATTCCGGCGAAAGCCGGAATCCAGGGTTTGAAAAACATCGGCCAATAGGCCGATTCTGGATGCCAACTTTCGCTGGCATGACGTGGTTTTTACTTGTGTGGCCTTAAATAAGTGCCATTCTGCTCTGACCCGGATTATTTTTACGGCACAACAACACGTTAGAACGCAAGAGGTCGCGTGTGTACCTACTCCTGACTGACGAAACGAACGCGGTGCCTTCGGAAAAGGCGAGGTTCTTCGTCTACGGTGGGTTGATCGTCGATCTCGCTGCACTGCCTCAGCTCGATGACCTTGTGGCTGCAACCCGGGCTAAGTTTGGCTATAAACTTGGCGACCTTTTGAAGTTTGATACGAATGTGCGCCCCAAACATGTGCCTCTGGTGGCAGCCACTGCCGCGAAGAATGAAGTCATTCAGGCATGTATTGATGTTGGCTGCAAATTCATCGCGTATGTTGTACTTCACGCCATTGCAAAGTCGCAGCCTGCTGCGGAGATTGTCGCGTGGGGGGGGCGAACTGTGTGATCGGGAAGTTCAACTACTTCCTTCACGTGGTAAATAGCCATGGCATTGTAACGATGGATAGATTTCCGGCTGGAAACGACTATTCATTTCTCACCGACAAGTTCTGTCATGGGCTGACGTTTCAGGGAGAGGACCAGGTCGCTTTGGATCGGATTAAGTTGTTCTCCTCAACCTGCATAAACGCATCTCATGCCAGCTCTGCTATGGACATTGCCCTTGGTGCGTTTCGCTACTGTATCAATCAACCAGCGAATGTGGACGCTGCGAAGGTCATGATGGCGAATATATGCCGTCTCATCTGGTGCACTCGTGATGGAGATACTTTGATGCCCCTCGAGAGGGGGCTGATATTTCGACCCAAAGCAGTCGGAGTGGCAAAATACAAGGCCGAGTATGACGAACTACTCAGCGGTATCAATGCACTTATCGCGGATGCGAAGATTTAATGTGCGTTCTAACAACTGCGCAAAAATCGGGACAGATTGAGGCACCCCCAAAATTGGAAAAAGGTTCTAGGAACCTTTTTTCTTGTCTCTCAGCAACCTGATAGCTCAATATACCGACTACCGCCATGTTTCAACACGATCGTGTCTGTATGCCCCAGATGTTGGGTGTCACTAGCTGCGCTGTATGTGAAACTGATGAGGGGGATTTATGAGAAGGTTTGCGTTGGGTTTCATCCTTGGTGCCATGATCGGTGCTGCAGCTTCGGCCTTCGCGGCTAGCATAGCTGGTAGCAACGGCTATCTAATCGGTTGGGATGTCTCCGTCAACAATAACGTAGTTTGTAGCGATCCTTACATTTGGACGTCGACGCGCGAGATTGAATGCGATTGAAAACTCGGGTCAGAGCACAGAATTGGCTAATATTAGTGATACCTGTGCTCTGACCCGGGTTTTTTGCTGCATCGTCGCTTCGTACCTCGAAGCTCGCAGGTTAGTTTTGCGTGATGCAGCACAAAGGAGGTGCTACGTTGAACGTTAAGGAGGCATCCGGAATTGAATTGCTCCGGGCCATGAAAGAAGGGAAGATTCCGTATCCTTCCATAGCCGATACTGTTCCTATGCGGTTTACAGAACTTGAAAATGGCTCAATCAAGTGTGTCATTAAGGCCGATAGCCGACATATCAATCCTCTTGGCGGTGTACACGGTGGATTTGCTGCAACTGTGCTCGACTCAATCACGGGGTGTGCTATCCACACGATGCTTGAGGCAGGGGTTGGCTACAGCACGGTTGATATCAATATCAAAATGATGCGCCCAATACCATTAAATGAAGAACTTCAGGCAGAAGGTCGAGTGCTTAACATCTCCAAAAACCTGGGTGTGTCGGAAGGCTTCATTAAGGACGCCGGTGGAAAATTGTATGCGCATGCGACCAGCACTTGTCTTATTCTGCGGGGTCAGCATCCTTAAACCACCAGCTACGACGCTGCACGTTTGGATTGCGGCATCAGTAGTGGTTTGAGGAAACGCCCGGTATAGGTACCGGTGAGTTCGGCAAGCGTCTCCGGTGTTCCTTCCGCCACTACCCGTCCTCCGCCGCCACCACCCTCGGGGCCGAGGTCGATGATCCAGTCGGCGGTTTTCACCACGTCCAGATTGTGTTCGATGACCACCACGGTGTTGCCGTGGTCGCGTAGGCGGTGGAGTACCACCAGCAGTTGGGCGATGTCGTGGAAGTGCAGGCCGGTGGTGGGTTCGTCGAGGATGTAGAGTGTCTGGCCGGTGTCGCGCCGCGCCAGCTCGCGGGCCAGTTTGATGCGTTGCGCTTCGCCGCCGGAGAGGGTGGTCGCGCTCTGGCCGAGGGTGAGGTAGGACAGGCCCACCTGCAAGAGCAGCTCCAGACGCCGGGCGATGGCGGGCACTGGCGCGAAGAATCCGGATGCCTCTTCGATGGTCATGCCCAGAACTTCAGCGACGGTTTTTCCCTTGTAGCGAATCTCCAGGGTCTCGCGGTTGTAGCGCGCGCCCTTGCAGTTGTCGCAGGGCACGTACACATCGGGCAGAAAGTGCATTTCCACCTTGATCAGCCCGTCGCCTTGGCAGACCTCGCAGCGACCGCCGCGCACGTTGAAGGAGAACCGGCCCGGGCCGTAACCGCGTTCGCGCGCCATCGGTGTGCCGGCAAACAGGTCGCGCATCGGCGTGAACAGGCCGGTATAGGTGGCCGGGTTGGAGCGTGGCGTGCGGCCGATCGGCGACTGGTCGATGTCGATGACCTTGTCGAATTGCTCCAGCCCTTCGATGGCGCGATGTGCGGCGGGTTCGAGCGGGGTGCGGTAGAGTGATTTCGCCGCCGCGGCGTAGAGGGTGTCGTTGATCAGAGTGGATTTGCCGGAGCCGGACACGCCGGTGACGCAGGTCAGCAGACCGACCGGGATCGAGACGTCGATGTTCTTCAGGTTATTGCCCCGCGCCCCGCGTACCGTCACCTGCCGGTCCGGAACGTTCGGATGACGCGACGCCGGGATTTCAATGCATTGATCGCCGCGCAGGTAGGCGCCAGTCAGGGAGCGGGGGTGTTGGATCACCTCAATCGGCGTACCGGCCGCTACTACCTCGCCGCCGTGCACGCCGGCGCCCGGGCCGATGTCGAGCACGTAGTCGGCGGCACGGATCGCCTCCTCGTCGTGTTCAACCACCACCACGGTGTTGCCGAGATCGCGCAGGTGCTTGAGGGTCCCGAGCAGGCGGGCGTTGTCGCGTGCGTGCAGGCCGATGGAGGGCTCATCGAGCACGTACAGCACGCCGGTCAGCCCGGCGCCGATCTGGGAGGCCAAACGAATGCGTTGGGCTTCGCCACCGGACAGGGATTCAGCTGCCCGCGCCATGGTCAGGTATTCGAGACCGACATCAACCAGGAAGCCAAGCCGTGAGATCACTTCCTTTAAGATCTTGGCGGCGATCTCGCCCCGCCGGCCGGGCAGGTTCAGGTCGCGGAAAGACTTCAACGCCTCGGCGACCGGTAGCTCTGTCATGCTTGAGATACTGCGGTCGGCAATGAACACGTGTCGTGCCTCGCGCCGCAGGCGGCTGCCGCCGCAATCGTCGCAGGGGAGGTTGCTCATGAATTTCGCCAACTCATCGCGCACCATGTCCGATTCGGTCTCGCGGTAGCGGCGTTCGAGATTGGGCAGCACGCCTTCGAACGGGTGCTTGCGTTTGTGGCGGGCGCCGCGGTCGCTGGCATAGCTGAAGGTGATGTTTTCCTCGCCACTGCCGTGCAGGATGATCTTTTGGATTTTCTTCGGCAGGTCCTCGAAGGCCGCGTCGAGATCGAATTTGTAATGGCGGGCAAGGGACTCGAGTAGCTGGTAATAGAACGGGTTACCGCGGTCCCAGCCGCGGACGGCGCCCGCGGGCAGCGACAGCGAAGGGTCGATGATCACCCGCTCGGGATCGAAGAATGGTTTCATGCCCAGGCCATCGCAGGTCGGGCAGGCGCCGGCCGGGTTGTTGAAGGAAAAAATTCGCGGTTCGAGCTCCGCCAGTGAGTAGCCGCAATGTGGGCAGGCGTAGCGTGCCGAGAATACCAGCTCCTCCCCGACGCTCACCCCCTCACCCTCATTCCCTCTCCCGCCAGCGGGAGAGGGAGGCGAGCCGGATGCGCTGCGCGCATGTTCGGTAAGATCGGGCAGGATGGCCACGCGCACCAGGCCCTCACCCAGCCGGACAGCGTTTTCGAAGGATTCGGCCAGGCGGATTTCCTGACCCGGGCGCACCGCCACGCGGTCGACCACCGCTTCGATGGTGTGCTTGCGGTTTTTTTCCAGTTCCGGCACGTCGTCCAGGTTGACCACCAGGCCATCGAGGCGCACGCGCACGTAACCCTGGGTCCGTAATCGTTCCAGCACGTGCAGGTGTTCGCCCTTGCGCTCGCTCACCAGCGGCGCCAGCAACAGCAGGCGCGTTTCGGCCGGCAAGGCCATGACCCGGTCGACCATCTGGCTCACAGTTTGGGCCTCAAGCGTGACCGCGTGATCCGGACAGCGCGGCTCGCCGGCGCGGGCATAGAGCAAGCGCAGGTAATCGTAGATCTCGGTAACGGTGCCGACCGTCGAGCGCGGGTTGTGTGAGGTTGATTTCTGTTGGATGGCGATGGCCGGCGACAGTCCCTCGATCAGATCGACGTCGGGTTTTTCCATCAGCGACAGAAACTGGCGGGCGTAGGTCGAGAGCGATTCGACGTAGCGACGCTGACCCTCGGCGTAGAGGGTATCGAAGGCGAGTGAGGATTTTCCAGACCCCGACAGGCCGGTGATGACGATCAGCCGGTCACGTGGCAGGTCGACGTCGATGTTCTTGAGGTTATGGGTGCGGGCGCCCCGGATGCGAATTTTGTCCATTGCGTGCGGAAATCTCGGGCCAATCGGGCGAACCTGATACTATACGACGTTTTCCGGACCCAGACCAAAAACTCCAATCGGCCCATCGGTGGGCCCGTCAGCATGCGTCTTTCCCAGCCATTCACCCACCTCGAACGCCGTGCCGTCACCGGTCTTGGCGGTATCTTCGCCCTGCGCCTGTTCGGCCTGTTCCTGATCCTGCCGGTGTTTGCGGTCTATGCCGAGACCCTGGATGGCTATGACATTGCCCTGGCCGGGCTGGCGCTGGGCATGTACGGCCTTACCCAGGGGCTTCTGCAGATTCCCTACGGGCATCTGTCGGACCGGTTCGGCCGCAAACCGGTGATTGCCGTCGGCCTGCTGATTTTTATCGTTGGCAGTGTCGTTGCCGCGCTATCCACCAGTCTGACCGGCGTCATAATCGGGCGCGCCCTGCAGGGGGCCGGCGCCATCGCCGCGGCCGTGATCGCCATGCTCACCGACCTGACGCGCGACAGCCAGCGGACCAAGGCCATGGCCGTGGTCGGTATTACGGTCGGCGCCTCGTTTGTGCTGTCGTTGATGTTCGCGCCGTTGCTCGACGGGCTCATCGGCGTGCGCGGGATTTTCTGGCTGACGGCGCTGCTGGCGGCTTTCGGGATTGTGGTCCTGTTCCTGTGGGTGCCTTCGCCGCCGACACAGGTTTCCACACGACTGTCCGGGCCGCTCTGGCGGCACATCGGCGAGTTGCTGAAGAATCCGTCTCTGTGGCGTCTCGATCTCGGCATTTTCTTTCTGCACGCGGCGCTGACGGCCGTGTTCGTGGTCGTGCCGTTGGCGCTGGTCCGTAGCAGCGGCCTGACGACACCGGAGCACTGGCAGGTCTATCTGCCGGTCATGCTGGCGTCTGTCGTGGTCATGTTGCCGCTGGTGCTGGCGGCGGAGCGCTGGCGGCGCACGCGCGAGGTGTTTCTGGTGGCGGTCGGGCTGCTGGCGCTGTCCCAGCTGCTGTTGGTCGCGGGCTATCAGTCGTTTGTCGTGCTGGCCGCGGCCCTGTTCGTATTTTTTGTCGGCTTCAATGTCCTGGAGGCGCAACTGCCGTCGCTGGTGTCACGGGCGGCGCCGGCCTCGACCCGGGGGTTGGCGATCGGTATCTATTCGACCTTCCAATTTCTCGGGGCCTTCGCCGGCGGCGCCGTGGGCGGCCTCCTGCACGCCCGCTACGGGATGACCGCCGTTTTTGTCTTCACCTCCCTGTTGATGGCCGCCTGGTGGTTTTTGATGGCGGTTCCTGCTGCCCGATATTCTGTCCCGGGCCGGACAGCCGGCAAATAGGCGCTTCGCTCTCACCCATTGCCCTCTCCCACCCTCACCCTCATTCCGACCGGAATGGAGATTCTCACCCACTTCCCCTCTCCCTCCGGGAGAGGGCAAAGGGTGAGGGTGGTTGGCCCTCATCCCCATCCCTTCTCCCGCAGGGAGAGGGAGGCGAGCCGAACGCGCTACGCGCGCATCTCTTTACTCTGGGAGAGGGGGAGTTGGCCGGCTTGAAGCCGGCTGTTGTTTACTGCGCTCATTTCATGCGCCGATTGAATAGCCGCCGCTAAGCACTTGATGTGCCGTCGGTCGCCAATGGCGCGCCGGTTGCAGGCGGCTGGTGGCCGTGGGTCGCGGCCAACGATTCCGATTGTCTCACCGCGGCGAATCGGGCAGACTCAGCGCCTTGAATTCTTCTATACGAGAAATTTTTCCCATCCACCAGACGATCAGCAGGAGAGTTCCATGGCACGCGGAGTCAACAAAGTTATTCTCATCGGAAATCTGGGTCGCGACCCGGAGGTGCGTTATTCCCCGGACGGTCGGGCGATTGCCAACGTGACGTTGGCCACCTCGGAGTCCTGGAAGGACAAGACCACCGGCGAGAAACAGGAAAAGACCGAATGGCACCGGGTGGTGTTCTTCGGACGGCTGGCCGAGATCACCGGCGAGTACCTCAAGAAAGGCTCACAGGTGTTCGTGG
Source organism: Acidiferrobacterales bacterium (assembly GCA_919902925.1). Taxonomy (GTDB): domain Bacteria; phylum Pseudomonadota; class Gammaproteobacteria; order Acidiferrobacterales; family Sulfurifustaceae; genus CAKKRZ01. The sequence continues at coordinate 7,931 of CAKKRZ010000108.1, forward strand.
AAGGACGCTTGCAGACGCGCAAGTGGCAGGACAAGGACGGCCAGGACCGTTACACCACCGAGATCGTGGCCAACGAGATGCAGATGCTCGGTTCGCGCGGCGGCGCGGGTCAGCCCTCCTCGGACTTCAACCAGGACGCGCCGCAAAATGAATCCGGCGCCGGACAGGGCAAGGCGGCGCCGAAGAAACCAGCCACCGCCGGTGCCGAATTCGACGACGACATCCCGTTCTGAAAGGCGGGCAACGAGAGCCGGTTTTATCCGGGCGGCCAGCGCATCGGGCGCCCGCCCAGCACGTGCAGGTGTATGTGAAACACGGTCTGGCCGGCGTCGGCATTGCAGTTCAGGACCGTGCGGTAACCGCCCTCGGCGATCCCGGTCTTGCCGGCCACCTCGCGTGCGGCCAGGAACAACTCCCCCAGCAGCAACGCATCCTCCGGCCGCGCCTCGTTGAGGGTGGCCACGTGTTGTTTGGGGACCACCAGCACATGCACCGGGGCCTGGGGATTGATGTCCCGGAAGGCCAGCACCCGTGGGGTCTCGTAGACCTTGTCGGGCTGGATGGCCCCCGACACCATTTTGCAGAACAGACAGCTATCCGCCATGGCGGCGATCCTCCAGCGCGGTTCTCCCACATGGGCCGCCCGTCCAGCATAGTGCCCTGGCGCCCCTCGGGAAAGCCCGCCGGCTCGCGGCAGAGGGTCAGGCCGACGGATCGTGGGGCGCCTGCTAAAATCGGCACCAGACCGGCCGGCGCGCGGCCGCCTTGTGGAGAAACAAGCCATGCCCATGCATGAAGAACCGCAGGTGGGTGCCACCTACCAGAATCCCGAGGGACGCACGTTCAAGGTCACCGCGTTCGACGAGGATGAAACCACCGTCCAGGTGGAATATGCCGACGCTTCCGTCGAGATTCTCGATCTCGACAACTGGTATGACATGGATCTGGAGATGATCGACGACGGCGAGGAGACCGACGAGGACGAGGAGCTGGAAGACGAAGAAGAAGAGGACGACGACGATCTCGACGATGACGACGCCGACGAGGACGAGCAATAGGCCGGCGCGGCCCCTGAACGCCGGGGTTGCCGGCAAGGGTGCCCGGCCGCCGCGCACCTTCCCTGGCGCGGCGGCATGGCGGGACTGGTACTTTTAGACCATATCCTTGAGGGTCTTGAGCGCCTGAACCTTGACGACGTTGCGGGCCGGTTTGGCCTTGAACATCACTTCTTCCTTGGTGAACGGGTTGATGCCCTTGCGGGCCGACTGCGCCGGCTTGTGCACCACCTTGATCTTCATGAGGCCGACGACATTGAAAATGCCCGGGCCACGCTTCAGATCCCGTTCGATCAGGCTCTGCAGGTTCTCGAACAATGAGACGATGTCTTTACGCTTCAGGTTGGTTTTCTCTGCGAGGAAGGCATAGATTTCCGACTTGCTGGTCGGCTTTTTGCCGGACTTGTTGTTGGCCATTCAAACGCTCCTAAGGTGGAAGGTTTCGGGTGTTGGGGTCAAGGGGGTGGATCCCTTGGCTGCGTAAGCTAGCATATCTCAGCGGAAATAACAGGCCTTTCGCGGCCGCGCGCCATCCGCCGCCTTTTGACATTCCGCGCCTGCCCGCCATGTGTACCGGTTCTGAAACAGTTCAATGCGCAGACGGCAGTTGCGAAGTGCGCACTAATTTATTGAATTGATTCGGCGTGTCCGATTCCCGGTCCGTTCTTGCCACCGGTGGGGATCGCCATTCCGCTCGCCGGCAGTAATATATTTCTTCCGCCCGGTTCCGGCCGGCCGGCCGGGCGGGCAGGGCACCGGACCGGCGGCGGTTGACAGAATGAACACTGTTCAATATTCTTGTCTGATAATGAACACCGTTCAATAAAACACGGATATCCCGCCCCCCATGGCCCGCCGCAGCGAACACACCCGTGAACAACTGCACGACCTTGCCCTCAAGGCCGCCGGGCGAATCGTGGCCCGGGAGGGGATTTCGGCCCTGACGGCCCGCCGGCTGGCGGCCGCCATCGGCTACACGGTCGGCAGCCTTTATCTCGTTTTCCGCAACCTGGACGACCTCATCCTGCAGCTCAACGCCCAGACGCTGGATGAACTGCACGGGCAGGCCCGTGGGGTGGCCGAGAAGCAGCCGGACCCGCGGAAACGGCTGCTGGCCCTGGCCGGCGCCTATGTCCGGTTTGCCGGCGAACATCGTCACTTGTGGAGGTTGGTCTACGAACATCGGCAGCCGGCGCGTCTGCCGGCCTGGTACCCGGAGCGGGTGGCGCGCATCTTCGCGCTGATCGAAGGGGCGCTGACCGAACTGGCCCCGGCGCGTCGCCCCGCCGAGATCCGCCAGGCGGCACGGGCCCTGTGGAGCGGGGTGCACGGTGTCTGTGTGTTGGCCATGACCGGGCGTTTCGATGACAGTAGCGAAACCGCCGTGCAGGCCATGGCCAGCCTGCTGGTGTCGAATTTTCTGGATGGGTTTGTGGCCACGGCGCGCGGCGCGCGCCGCCCGGCCGCGCGACGGAGGGTCAAGTAATGCTGAAGTGGCTGCTGCGCAGTGTCCTGCGACTTTGTTACCGCGTGCGCGTCGTGGGGCTGGAACACTACCGGCAGGCCGGCGAACGCGTGTTGGTGGTGGCCAACCACACCTCGTTTCTGGACGCGGCGCTGCTGATGGCCTTTATGCCGGATCGCCTGACGTTTGCGGTCAACACCTACGTGGCGCGCCGCTGGTGGGTGCGGCTGGGTCTGAGCTTGGTGGATTTCCTGCCCCTCGACCCGACCAATCCCTACTCGCTCAAGACGCTGGTGCGTTACCTGCAGGAAAATCGCCGGGCCGTGATTTTTCCGGAAGGGCGCATCACCGTGACCGGCTCGCTCATGAAGATTTACCACGGCCCAGGCCTGGTGGCGGATCGATCGGACGCCACCTTGCTGCCGGTGCGGATCGACGGGGCCCAGTACACGCCGTTCTCGCGTCTGCGCGGGCGGGTGCGCCTGCGCTGGTTCCCGGTCATTACGCTCACCATCCTGCCGCCCAGCCGCCTGAACATTCCCGCCGAGGTGCGCGGCCGCGCGCGTCGCAAGATCGCCGGCGAACGGTTGTCCGATCTCATGGCGGAAATGATGTTCGTGACCTCGAATCGGCCGCGGACGTTGTTCGAGGCCGTCCTCGACAGCGCGCGCGTTCATGGCTTCGACCACCCGATTGCCGAGGACATCGAGCGCAAGCCGGTCAACTACCGCGACCTGATCGCCCGCGCCTTCATCCTCGGCCGCGCTATCGCCCGCGAGTCCCAACCGGGCGAACGTCTCGGCGTGCTCCTGCCCGGAACGCTCGCTACCGTATATACCTTCTTTGGCATGCAGGCCTTCGGTCGTGTTCCGGCCATGCTCAATTTCACGGCAGGTATTCAGGGAATGCGGGCGGCCTGTGAAGTGGCGCAACTGAAACGTGTCTACACCTCGCGGCGCTTCGTGCAGGCCGGGCGGTTGGAGGCGGTCATCGAGGCGCTCGCCGCGCACGTCACCATCATCTACCTCGAAGACCTGCGCGACCGCCTGCGCTGGCCGCACAAGCTGGCGGGACTGCTGTCGGCGCGTTTCCCGCGTCTGGCCTACAGCGGCCGACCGCGACCGGACGACCCGGCCGCCGTCCTGTTCACGTCCGGCTCCGAAGGTGCCCCCAAGGGGGTGGTGCTGTCGCACGCCAATCTGCTCGCCAACTGTCAGCAGATCGCCGCCCGTGTGCCGTTCGGTTCGCAGGACATCATCCTCAACGCCCTGCCGCTGTTCCATGCCTTCGGCCTGTCGGCCGGCACGGTGTTGCCGATCACCACCGGCATGCGTGTGTTCTTCTATCCGTCACCCTTGCACTATCGTATCGTCCCGGAGATGGCCTACGAGGTGAACGCGACCGTGCTGTTCGGCACCAACACCTTTCTCTCCGGGTATGCACGCTTCGCCCATCCCTACGACTTCTATAGCATCCGCTACGTGTTTGCCGGCGCCGAAAAACTCAAGGATGAAACGCGACGCGTGTGGGCGGAAAAATTTGGTATCCGGATTTTCGAGGGATACGGCGCGACCGAAACCAGTCCATCGCTCACCACCAACACGCCGATGGATTACCGGGCCGGAAGTGTCGGCCGCTTCCTGCCGGGCATTGAGTACCGGCTGGATCCGGTGCCGGGCGTGGAGCAGGGCGGTCGCCTGTCGGTGCGCGGTCCCAACGTGATGCTCGGTTACCTGCTGGCCGATCGGCCGGGCGTGCTGGTGCCGCCGCAAACGGCGGCCGGGCCGGGCTGGTACGACACCGGCGACATCGCCAGCGTCGACGTCGAGGGCTACCTGCGGCTGCTCGGCCGCGCCAAGCGCTTCGCCAAGGTCGCCGGTGAGATGGTCTCCCTGACGGCCGTCGAGGATCTGGCGGCCCGCGCCTGGCCGCAAGACGCCCACGCCTGTGTGAGCCTGCCTGACGCCAGGAAGGGCGAACAACTCGTGCTCCTGACCACGCGCGCGGCCGCGAGCCGGCAGGAGCTGCAGGAACGCGCGCGCGCCGAAGGGGTGAGTGAACTGACGGTGCCGCGACGCCTGCTGGTGGTGAAGGACCTGCCGGTGTTGGGCAGCGGCAAGACCGATTACGCGACGGCCCAGGCGACGGCCGAACGCGAGGCTGGCGCATGAACCGCTCCATCTATGTGCTGATGCTGGCGCAGTTCCTGTCGGCCTTCGCCGACAATGCCATCCTGTTCACGGCCATCGCCATGGTGCGTCAGGGTGCACAGGGTGACTGGTACATCTCGGCGCTGCAGAGTGCTTTCCTGATCGCCTTCGTGTTGCTCGCGCCCTGGGTCGGGCCGTTTGCCGATCGCCGCCCCAAACCGCAGGTGTTGATGATCGGCAACGCCCTGAAGGCGCTCGGTGCCGGGCTGTTGCTGTTGCCCGTTGATCCGCTGCTGGCCTATGGGCTCGTCGGCATCGGTGCCGCTGTCTACGGGCCGGCCAAGTTCGGCATCCTGCCGGAGCTGGTCGGACACGATCGCCTGGTGCGCGCCAACAGCCTGATCGAGGGTTCGACCATCGCCGCCATCGTGCTCGGCAGTTTTGTCGGCGGTGTCGTGGCCGACCAGTCGATCGCGCTGGCGCTCGGCGTGATCGTGGCCTGCTATGCGGTTTCGCTGGTGATCACCTTCTGGCTGCCGTCGATTACCCCGGCCCACGGCGGCGAACCGGTCGGCATTGGCCACTTCATGCGCATGATGCGCCGGCTGTTCGAAACCGATCGCGCGCGTTTCACCATGCTCGGCACCTCGCTGTTCTGGGGTGCCGGGGCGGTGTTGCGCGTGATCCTGGTGGCGTGGGTGCCGGCGGTGCTGTTGCTCGACAAATCCGCGGACGTGGCCATGCTCACGGTGTTCCTGGCCGTCGGTGCCGTGATCGGCGCCGCCGTGGTGCCGAAACTTATTCCCATCGAACGCCTGCGGCGCGCGCGCCTGGCCGCCTATGCCATGGGT
>CAKKRZ010000109.1 GCA_919902925.1 Acidiferrobacterales bacterium
TGGTGTTCTCCACCGTGCACTCGCCGGCCGCGGCCGAGACCGTGTCGCGCATCATCACCGCCTTCCCGGCCGAGGCCCAGCCGGGCATGCGCGCCAAGCTGGCCCAGAACCTGCGCGGCGTCATCAGCCAGCGGCTGATTCCGCGCAAGGGCGGCATGGGGCGGGTGGTGGCCTGCGAGGTCATGACCGGCTCGCAGCTGGTGCGCGAATACATCCTCGATCCGCTCAAGATCAAGGAGCTAGGCGATCTCATCAAGAAAGGCACGCTGGCCGAGGGCATGATGCACTTCGACGCCAGCCTGTATCAGCTCTTCAAGCAGGGCGCGATCGACGACGAAACCGCGCTGCAGTACGCCTCCAGCCCGACCGACCTCAAGCTCAAGCTCGAGGGTTATGCCTGACCGCACCGCCGGCGCTTCCGGTATACTCGCCACCCCGGGACGAACCCGTCTCCGCGCATAACCCGAAACCGACCCTTTCATGGCCGATCGTCGCCTACAGGTATTCCACACCGTCGCGCGCCTGCTGAGCTTCACCAAGGCGGCCGAATCGCTGCACATGACGCAGCCGGCGGTCACGTTCCAGATCCGGCAGCTGGAGGAATACTTCAATACCCGGCTGTTCGATCGCACGCACAACAAGATCAGCCTGACCGAGGTCGGGGCGCGGGTGTTCGACTACGCCGACCGCATCATTGCGCTCTACAGCGAGATGGACAACCGCGTGCGCGAACTGACCGGTGACGTTTCCGGCATTGTCATCATCGGCGCCAGCACCACCATCGCCGAATACGTCCTGCCCAGCTTGCTGGGCGAGTTCCGCAAGGAGCACGCGAACATCAATATCCGCCTCAAGATCTCTAATTCGGACGGCATCGTGCACATGGTGGAAGACAACACCATCGACGTCGGCATTGTCGAATCGCCCATCTCCAACAAGAACCTGGTGGTCGAAGTCTGCTGGCACGACAAGCTGGTGTTTATCTGTCTGCCGGATCATCCGCTGGCCAAACGCTCGTCGATCAAGGCCACCGACCTGATGGGCTTGCCGTTCGTGTGCCGCGAGGAAGGTTCCGGCACCCGCGAATACATGTGCGAGTACCTGGAAGCCAACGGCATGCCGATGTCGGAACTGGACCTGAGCCTCGAAGTCGGCAACCCGGAGGCAGTGAAGAGCGCGGTCGAAGCCGGGCTCGGCGTGTCGATCGTCTCGCAGGCGACCGTCATCAAGGAACTCAAGCTGCACTCGCTGGTGGCTCTGCCGCTCGAACCGCCGTTGGAACGGCCGTTTTCCATCGTCTACCAGCGCCAGAAATTCCGCCTGCGCGCGATGGAGGAATTCATGAAGTTCGCCCAGGACCACTGCGAGAAACGCGCCGCGAAGAAGAAGGCGTAGGCGCGACCCTACCCCATGTCCGACCGTTCCGCGGACCAGCTGTTGAAGTTTTATCGCGAACTGCCGGACGATCGGCGGGAAGAGTTGTTGCGCTTCGCCGAGTACCTGCACGAGCGTTTCGCCCTGCCGCCGGTACCGGCCGAACCGCAGCCGATCCCGCGGCCCGACCAGGAGTCGGTGATCAAGGCCATGCAGCGCCTGCGCGCCACCTACCCGATGCTCGATGCCACGCGCCTGCTCGATGAGGCCTCGCTGCTCATGAGCCAGCACGTGATGCAGGGCCGGGCGGCGGTCGAGGTGATCGATGATCTGGAGGTATTGTTCCGGTCGCACTACGACCGGCGCACGGCTGGTGACACGAAATAACCAGGCGGGTTATTTCGTGCGGAGGCGGTAATCCAACATTTTTCTCCTCTCCCCTGGCGGGAGAGGATTGAGGTGAGGGGGAGTTGTCATTCCAGCGGAATCCAG
>CAKKRZ010000110.1 GCA_919902925.1 Acidiferrobacterales bacterium
ACGTTCGCAGGCGGCATGGATGCCGAGTGGAGCGAAGCGGAGCGGTCCTGCGAACTAAAAGTAGACACCCGAAATTCTAGGTGAAGAAACACCGCAAAGGTGTATAATCTTGTGCATTGACTGTAACCTATTGTTTTTACATTGTACTAAATAACATACACACCCGACAATGGTCCAGGAAACCACCACTCCTTCCCGCCCGCCCAAACTGCTCGATCAGGTGCGTGACCGGCTGCGGGTGAAGCATTACAGCATCCGCACCGAGCAGGTCTACGTGGATTGGATTAAACGCTTCATCTGGTTTCATGACAAGCGTCATCCGAAGGATATGGGCGCGCCGGAAATCGAGGCGTTTCTCACCCATCTGGCGGTCAAGGGCAAGGTGTCCGCTTCAACGCAGAATCAGGCCAAGAGCGCGCTTCTGTTTCTGTACCGCGAGGTGCTGGAGCAAAAGCTGCCGTGGCTGGACAAGGTAACGCAGGCCAAGGCATCTCAACGCTTGCCGGTGGTGTTGACGGTCGACGAAGTGCAGGCGGTGCTGAAGCGGTTATCGGCAACCCATTGGCTGATCGCCAGCCTGCTGTATGGCGCCGGTCTGCGGTTGATGGAAGCGGTGCGGCTGCGCGTGAAGGACGTGGAATTTGCGCGGCACGAAATCATCGTGCGTGAAGGCAAGGGCGGCAAGGATCGGGTTACGATGTTGCCTGAATCCGTGATTGAACCCCTCAAGCGTCATTTGGCCAAGGTGAAGGCGCTGCATGAAGAAGACCTGGCAGCGGGCGGTGGCGATGTCTATCTGCCGTTCGCGTTGGACAAAAAGTATCCGAATGCCAAGCGCGAGTGGGGCTGGCAATACGTGTTCCCTTCCGCCAAACATTCGGTCGATCCGCGCTCCGGCGTAACGCGCCGCCACCATGTAGATGAGAAAGGCATCCAGCGCGCGATGAAGCAAGCTGTGCGCGACGCGCAGATCGCCAAGCCGGCGACGCCACACACCTTGCGTCATTCCTTTGCTACGCACCTGTTGCTGGGCGGCTACGACATCCGCACCGTTCAAGAGTTGCTTGGCCATTCCGATGTTGCGACAACGATGATTTACACACATGTACTGAATCGCGGTGGAAAGGGCGTGGTCAGTCCCTTGGATCGGTTTTTGGCTTAAAATATGGCGACAGATTGAGGCCCCCGCTTCCACGGACACGTCAATCAAGCACTGGCCTCTACGTTCGCCGCTTGGCGCGGGTGGCAGGCAGTGTGACTAACGGCAAGGCGAGAGTAATCGCTTCATTTGCCGGTTACACACCACATTCGGGTCAGGCACGGCGGCAGTAGGCATTGAATGGCTGGCGCCACAAACCTGCTGCGTGTCGTGCCCTCCAGGTTCTAGCAGGCTGTTGAAAAACTCGTTTTTCAACAGCCTGCGGTGCGGTACAGGGAGGTACCGCCATTATCAAACGCGGTAAGCGTTTGATAATGAAGCCAGGCAAAAACCACGCTTTTTGCCTGGCGTGTTGAAAAAGGCCATGGATGGACTTTTTCAACAACCTGCTAGGAATAAACCGATCGCCAGGCAGAACGCTCAGGCCTTTGTCATTTTCGCCGCTACGTTGTCACGCAGGTATACAGGAATTGCCTGTTCAGGCCTGACAATTTGGCCAAACGACACAGCCGCCGTGGCCAGTTGAGCAATGGATCGGGCCGATGGCAAGGCTTCCGGAAATACCGTACTAAGTCGTGCTCCGATTCGTTGTTTCAATGCCTCCCCATAGGCCGCCCAACCGGGACCGGCGCCGATCCAGCCCTCGCCCGGCGGCATGGGGACATCCGCAGGGCTGGCCACGCATTCCTCGCCAACCAGTTCAACCAGACCTTGTGGGTTGCGCCGGAACGCACCCCAATACACCTGGTTCATGCGCGCATCGAGGGCGGCGAGCACACGCGGTGCGTCAACACCCTGGGCCAGTGCCACGAGCGAGGAGATGGGCACAACTGGCAGTTCTGCACCGAAGGCCAGGCCTTGGGCCACGCCGGCGCCGATGCGCAGACCGGTGAACGAACCCGGGCCGCGGCCGAAGGCGATGGCATCGAGCTGCTTCAGGGACAGCCCGGCCTCCGCCAGCAGGGCATCCACCATCGACAGGATGCGCTCGGCATGGCGGTTGCCGGATTCGGAACGGTCCAGGATCTTGCCATCGACGGACACCGCGACCGAGCAGTACTCCGTGGAGGTATCGAGCGCGAGGATATTCATGGCGGGTTGGCGATGGCCGGCAGCCGTTCCGCGAGAATCTTGCGCAGGGCGCCTGCATCGACGGCGCGCGACCGGCCGTCGCGTTGCCGGGCGGCCCACACCGGGTCCGGAAAATGGGCGTCGTCCTGGAAGCGCGGGATGACGTGCCAGTGCAGATGCGGCACCTGGTTGCCGAGCGAGGCGAGGTTGATCTTGTCGGGGCTCAACAATTCACGCAGCGCCTGTTCCACCGTGAAGACCACGGCCATCAGGTATTTCCGCTCGCGCATGCCGAGGTCGGTCATCTCCTTGACGTGCGCGTTCCAGATCACCCGGCAGAAGGCCGGGTAGTCCGCATCGTCCACGCGGATGACACGGCAGTGCGAGTTCGACCACACGACGAACTCACCGGACGGCTGGCACAACGGGCATTCACTGATCATGAGATGAAATATCCCACGAAGCCTCAATTCGTTCCCGCCTTGCCCTCACCCTCATTCCCTCTCCCGAACCCTCACCCCTTGCCCTCTCCCGATGGGAGAGGGGGAGTTGGTGGAATTCGACATATCGGTCGGAGAGGGAGGCGAGCCGTGGTGTGTTGTACACACGCTGGTTCACTCTGACATTTCCTGGCGCGCTACATCGACCCACTGCTTTTCAGTCTTGTAGAAACCGCGGAAGCTGCGGGCGTTGCGGATGATGTCGTCGAACAATTCCCGCGCCTCGTCCAGCCGCCCGGCGGCCTTGAGCATGAGCGCATAACGGCATTTGGCTTCCAGGCCGGGGTAGTAACCGGCCAGCACGCGGTATTCCTCCAGCGCCTTGTCCGTCTCCTTCAGTTCTTGCAGCGAACGGGCGTACAGCAAATGGCCTTCGGCCGATTTGAAGTCCGGGTGGTTCTTGATGAGAGCATCCAGGGTATCGCGGGTCTCGGCATGCTTGCCGGCCTGGAAACAGGCGTTCGCCAGACCCAGCAGAATCTTGGGATCGTCGCGATGGATACCGGTCAGGCACGACTGGTAGATTTCAATGGCCTCGTCGGTTCGGCCCGTGCTCAGGCATTCCTCCGCCAGATTCAGCTTGTTCTCCACCGTGCCGCTGATGGCGACCCGGTCGGCATGACGCTTGAGATCGTGGTCGCGGTCGATGGTCTTGGCCAGCTTGCGGGCGGCGCGCCGGCCGTGATGGCGCATGTCCGGCAACACCTCGACGATGCCGTAGACGATGCTTCCCACCAGCGGGAAAAAAAGAATGACGAACAGCCACCAGTAGGGGCGCCCGGTCTTGACGCAATGAACGGCGCAGGCCACCTGGATGAGGATGATGAGGATGCCGTAGATGTGCATGGATTGAGTCAGTATATCGTGGCTGGTGAGTAGGGCCGGCCTCAGTCGGCAAAGTGATCGTAACCCGTGCGGCCGGGTTGGTAGCGGCGGCCTTCGGGGTCGGTCAGCACCAATCCCGGGGACGCGACGATCTCGCCGATCAACGTACAGGCACAACCCATTTGGGCGGCGCGCCGCGTCAGTTCCGGTTCCCGGGACGGCGGGACGGTGAAGCACAGTTCGTAATCGTCTCCGCCGGCCAGGGCCAGGTCCCAACCGACGACACCTGAAGTCTGCAAGCGCCGGTAGGCGTCGGACAGCGGCAGCCGGGCCAGATCGATGCGCGCACCGACGCGGCTGCTTTCCAGGATGTGGCCTAGATCGGCGGCCAGCCCATCCGAAATATCGATCACGGCACCGGCGAGACCGCGCAAGGCGATCCCGGCCGCGATGCGCGGTTCCGGCCGGTGCAAGCGTTCGGCGGCGGCGTGATCAACGGGCGTCCGCCCATGCTGCTCCTGTTCGATCCACAAGGCCAGGGCGGCATCGCCGAGCGTGCCGGTTACATAGACTCGATCGCCCGGTTGCGCACCGCGGCGCGTGAGCGCCTGCCCGGCCGGCACAAACCCGCAGGCAGTAACACTGATCGAAAGCGGTCCGCGCGTAGTGTTACCGCCGACAAGCTGGATGTTGAAACGTCTGGCCAACGCATGCAGGCCGCCGGCGAATGCGGTCAGCCATTGTTCGTCGGCCTGCGGCAGGGTCAGGCTGAGCAGAAACCAGGCCGGCTCGGCGCCCATGGCCGCGAGATCGCTGAGGTTAACGGCCAGCGACTTGTGGCCGAGGGATTCGGGATCTTCGCCGGGCCGGAAGTGGCGGCCTTCGACCAGCGTGTCCGTTGTCAGGATCAGCTCATGGCCAGCGGGTGGCTGGAGGACAGCGGCATCGTCACCGATACCCAGCACCACATCCGTGCGCTGGACCGGCGGTGTGCCGAAGAAACGACGGATGATTTCAAATTCCGTCATATTGGAATCACGCGCGTAGCGCGTAACGGCTCGCCGATGGGATCGAGGCGAGGGCCGCGCGACGATATCGAATACCTACTCGCTTCGCTCATTCGTCCTGATGTTAGATCAGTCGCGTCTGCGGATTCGCCCCCTTCTCCCTGCGATGGACAGGATGTCCAAGTGCCGCGGGCGCATGGATGCGCAGGAGCGGCCGGGAGAAGGGATGGGGATGAGGGCCGACTGCCCTCACCCTTAGCCCTCTCCCGCAGGGAGAGGGGAAGTGAATGAGAATCTCCATTCCGGTCGGATGGGGATGAGGGCCAACCACCCTCACCCTTTGCCCTCTCCCGGAGGGAGAGGGGAAGTTCGCCGAACAGAGAAGTAATCCTGGTGCGATCAGGCGGCGCGGTCATGCCGTCAGGCAACGCTGATTTCCGCGGCCCGCAGCCGGGCGGCCACCTTGTCGAGGATGGCGTTGACGTACTTGTGGCCGTGCTCGGCACCGAAGGTCTTGGCCAGTTCCACCGCTTCGTTGAGGATCACCTTGTAGGGAATCTCAGGATGGAATTCGAACTCGAAGGCGCCGAGACGCAGGATGGCGCGTTCGACGGGATCGACGTCGGCCAGATTGCGGTCGAGATGCGGCGCGATGTGATCGTCGAGTTCGCTGTGGTGCAGCGGGATTTCCAATACCAGATGGTGAAAGTAATCCATGTCCACGTCGTGCATTTCGTGATCGTGGATAAAATGCTCCTCGATCCGCTCCGGCGACTGCTCGGTCAACTGCCACTGGTACAGCGCCTGCACGGCCGCCTGGCGCGCGCGGTGGCGGGGCCCGAGATTCGCCTTTTCCGCCCGCGCGCCCATCGCCGGATCAGGCGCGCAACTTCTTGAGCAGATTGACCATCTCGATCGCCGTCATGGCCGCCTCGGCGCCCTTGTTGCCGGCCTTGGTGCCGGCGCGCTCGATAGCCTGTTCGATGGTGTCCACGGTCAAAACGCCGAAGGCCACCGGCAAGCCGTACTTTGTCTGCACGGCGGCAACGCCGCGGGTGCATTCACCGGCCACGTATTCGAAATGCGGCGTGGCACCGCGGATCACCGCGCCGAGCGCGATGAGGGCATCGTATTTTTTCGATTCGGCCATGGCCTGGAGCGCGAGCGGCATTTCGAAGGCGCCCGGCACGCGCACCACCTCGATGGCGGCGACGTCCACGCCGTGGCGGACCAGGCTGTCGAGCGCGCCTTCCAGCAGGCGGTCGCCGATAAAATGGTTGAAACGCGACAGCACGATACCGAAACGCGCACCGCGCGGCGTGTAGTCACCCTCGATCGTTTTGTACTCACTCATCGTTTAACCTTTTTTTCCTTCTCGTTTTTGAAGTGCCGGGAATTCCAGAGCGGTGACGGGCGCGGCCGAGGCTTCCAGGTACTCGACGATGTCGAGCCCGAAACCGGACATGCCCGGCGCCTTCATGGCGTGACCGAGCACGCGCATCCGGCGCACGCCGAGGTCGGCGAGGATCTGGCTGCCGAGGCCGTGGGTGCGCATCACCACGCGATCTTCGCCATGCGGCCACTGGCCGGTGGCCTGGGTGTAAAAATGTTCCAGCCGCTGCATCAGTTGCGGCGGCGATTCCGACTGTTGCAGGATGACCACCACGCCCTCGCCTTCCGCCGCCACCCGCGCCAGTGCCATCGGCAGTGTCCAGGTGCCGGCGCGGTGGGCCAGGGTAAACAGATCCAGCAGACTTTCCTGCACGTGCACACGCACCAGCGTCGGCTTGTCGGGCCGTACTTCTCCCTTCACCAGCGCGAGGTGCACGGCATCGCCGATGTCGTCGTGATAGGCGATGACACGGAAATCGCCGTACGGCGTCGGCATGATGCCGTCGCTCACGCGCTGGATGCTGGATTCGGTTTCCATGCGGTGGCGGATGAGGTCGGCGATGGTGCCGATCTTGAGTCCGTGCCGTTGCGCGAATCCTGCCAGTTGCGGCAGCCGTGCCATGGTGCCGTCGTCGTTCATGATCTCGCAGATCACCGCCGCCGGCGACAGGCCGGCGAGCTGCGCCAGGTCGCAACCCGCCTCGGTGTGACCGGCGCGCGCCAGCACCCCGCCGGTACGCGCCATGAGCGGGAAAATGTGGCCGGGGGTGACAACGTCGTCGGGCGAGGCGTCCGGCCGGACGGCGGCGTGAATGGTGGTGGCGCGGTCGGCGGCCGAGATGCCGGTGGTCACGCCGTGCGCCGCCTCGATGGAGACGGTAAAAGCGGTGGACAGCTTGCGGTGCACGCCGCTGGTCTGCAAGGGCAGCTTGAGCTGCTCGCAGCGGGCGGGCGTCAGCGTCAGGCAGATGAGCCCGCGCCCGTGGGTGGCCATGAAATTGACGTCCTCGGCGCGTACGTGCGCGGCGGCGATGACGAGGTCGCCCTCGTTCTCGCGATCCTCATCGTCCATCAGCACGACCATGCGGCCGCGCCGCAGCTCGTCGATGATTTCGGTTATTGGGCTGATCGGCATGACGTGAACCCCGACCCGGATCGGTGGGCCGGGATGCTAATGTAATTTCTCAATTGTCGTCCAAATCCGCTCTGGGTGCGACCCACGGCCCGAATCCCGGGTTTGCCGGGCCGCTTATCCGGGCACCGCTTCCACCCGTCCCGTACCCGGAGGGCCGGAAGGGGCCATAGTCTATATTAAGAAGCATTCCGACGGCACTGATCCGTCGGCCTTTTTTCAGGCACCCGGACCCGTGGAATCCACCAGCGACAAGGCCACCAGTACCGTCATCATCAGCGACCGCTTCTCCGAGCGGCGGGCGGCCAGCGCCGCGCGCGAGACATCCTCTCCCCGGGACAACGACCCCGCCCTGGGCAACCTCGGGCCCGGCACCAAGCTCGGCCGCTACCTTGTCATCAACCAGATCGGTGGCGGGGGCATGGGTCACGTCTATAAGGCCCAGGACACGGAACTCAACCGCACGGTCGCGCTCAAGGTGTTGCCGCCAAATCTGTGCCGTCATCCCGACTACCTGCGCCGCTTCCGCACCGAGGCCCAGGCCCAGGCACGGATGTCGAGCCCCTACATCACCACCCTCTATTCGTTCATGGAGCTCGCCGCCGGCGAAGTGCTGGTGATGGAGCACTTCGAAGGACAGACCATCGCCCAGATGCTGCGCACCCAGGGGCCGTTGTCGATGGAACGGGCGGTGCGCTTCTTCGAGCAGGCGCTGCGCGGCATCGAGCACATTCATCGCCAGGGTGTAGTGCACCGCGATCTGAAACCCTCCAACATCTTCATCACCAGCGACGAGCAGGTGAAGCTGATGGACTTCGGCGTGGCGCGCATTGTCGACCAGCACGACCCGGCACAGAGCGGCACCATGGTCGGGACGCTGTTGTACATCTCGCCGGAACAGATCAACGGCCGCGAGACCGATTTCCGTTCCGACATCTATACCCTCGGCGTCAGCCTGTTCGAGGCCATCACCGGCCGGCTGCCGTTCGAACGGCGCAGCGACTACGCGCTCATGCACGCGCACGTGCAGGAACAACCGCCGCGACCCAATCAGTACCTGCGACGCGTCTCGCCGGCGCTGGAGTGGGTGATCCTGAAGGCCGTCGAGAAGGATCCGGCCCGCCGTTTTCAGAGCGCCTCCGAATTTCGCGCCGCCTTGCTGCGCATCGGCGTGCTCGAGCGCCGCGATCGCGAAGCCGCTTCGACCAGCCTGCGGCATTTATGGCCGGACACCGAACAATTACGCCAGGAGTTCAGGCGCTACCGGCTTTCACCGCGCTCGCGGCTGTTCGGCGGCCTGGGCTTCGATATTGCACTCGTGGTGCTGGCCGCGGGACTGGCCTTCTCGCTGCTCGGGATTCCGCCGTTCAAGAGCAATGCGGGAGAGACAGTATCCAAACCGGTGGTCAAAAACGCCGCCCTGCCCCGGACGCCAGCCTGGCCGGCGGCACGCGCACCGATCGTCCGTACCGCGCCCGTGGCCACTCAGGCCGAAACCACGCCGACTCCCAAGCCCACCGCCGCGCGTTATCAGCAGTTGCGCCAGGCCTGGGGAGACTGACCCACCGCCAGGCATTCGCGACGCCGATGGACCGACGTCATTTCATTCCGTTGACGGCTATCGCCGGCCTGATGCTGCTGGCCAGCGGTTGCGCCTCGCTGCTGCCGGGCAACTGTGAGCGCTTCGCCGACGACCGTAAAAAAACCGATTACGCGACCCGCTACAAGCTGTCGGCGTCACGCACGGAGGACGCCGTCAAACAGTTTCCTCCCCTGCCGCGCGGCACTGCGGCCATGACCCGGCTCTACCGGATCGGCATGAGCAGCAAGGAAACCCATACCTGCCGGCACATTACCATCGAGAAGGATCTGTACCTGCAGCGGTTACCGGC
This sequence comes from Acidiferrobacterales bacterium, assembly GCA_919902925.1. GTDB lineage: Bacteria > Pseudomonadota > Gammaproteobacteria > Acidiferrobacterales > Sulfurifustaceae > CAKKRZ01. The sequence goes on from CAKKRZ010000110.1 coordinate 8,979, forward strand.
TAACGGTGTGGTGTTGGAGGAAGTGCGCGAGATTTACACCACCGGCGGCGGGCGGATCGCCACCCGCACCGAGAATGTGACGGCACAGCTGGCCAGAACCGGTTACTACCAGGCCGAGGTGGCCTTCCCCATACCTGAGAAAACACCACCGGGGACTTACCGTGTCGTCAGCCGTCTGCTGGTCAGGAGCCGGACACACGGCACGCGCCAGCTGGCCCAGGCGGAATCACAGTTTACCGTGCTGGCCCGGCGCTGACCTCGCCGGACGGCGTCATTCCAGCCCCAGATCCTTGACGAAACGCGAATCGGGGGAAATGCGCTCCCGCGGAATCCTGAATTCTTTCACCAGACATTCGGCAACCGTCGCATAGATCGCGGCATGGCCCGGCGCCTTCAGGCCATCGCGCGCGGCCAGAGTCATGCACAGATAGCGGCAGAATTCGCCCACGGTGTAAAGATTCGTTACATCCTCGTCGGGGATGTCGATGGCGAACTTCTTCTCCGCCCAAATCACGAATTCAACCGTATCGAGCCCCACCGGGTTGTTCTCGTCAGGCGGATTGGCGAGTCAGGCGATAAAGCCGGTGCGCTTCAGGAAGTCAGGCGTGATACCGCTGGTGGGTTGGTCACCATCGCCTGACCGCAGGCGCTCAAGGTAGCGGGCCAGCAGATCGACCTCGATGTTCACCTCATCGCCGGGGCGCAGGGCGGCGAGGGTGGTGCTGGCCAGCGTGTGCGGAACGATATTGACGTCGAAGCGATTGGCCTCCACGGCATTGACGGTCAGGCTGATGCCGTCCACGCAGATCGAGCCCTTGGCGGCGACATATTTCGCCAGTGCCGCTGGCAGTTCAAAACGCAGGCGCTGCGAACGCCCATCGGGCCGCGATTCGAGCAGCCGCCCCACCCCATCCACGTGTCCGCTGACCAGGTGACCGCCCAGCCGCGTGGTCGGCAACAGGGCCGGCTCCAGGTTAACGGCCGCCCCGATCTTGTGTTTCCCCAGGGTGGTGCAGGACAGGGTTTCCGCGGAGACATCGGCGGTAAACGATTGTCCGGCGAACTCGATGGCCGTCAGGCAAACGCCGTTGACGGCAATGCTGTCGCCGGGCCTGGCATCAGCCAACGGGAGCGAATCTGAATCGATGCGCAGGCGCGCATCGTTGCCACGCGATTCAACGGCGGCAACACGACCAACGGCCTGGATGATTCCAGTAAACATCAGATACAAGTAGCAAGTTTCAAGTTACAAGTAAACATATGAACCATCTCATTCTTGCCACTTGTTACTTGCCACTGGTTACTTTGGCCATGACGCGCAGATCCTTGCCGATCATGCGCACGTCCAGGATGTCGAGCGCGGTGCGCTGGATCATGGCCGCGAGCGGTGGCAGGTTGAACATGGCGCGCTCGTGGCTGCCCATGATGTGCGGCGCGTAATACAGGATCAGTTCATCGACCAGACCGGCCTGCAGAAAGCTGCCGGCCAGGGTGGCACCGGCCTCGATCAGCACTTCGTTGATCTCGCGCGCAGCCAGATGGCGCATGAGCGCGGCCAGGTCGATGGTTTGCTGCGGCGTCGCCAGGATCAGCACCTCGGCACCGGCTTCGCGCAGGCGCAGGGCAGCGGCGGCATCGGTGGAAGCCGTGGCCACCAGCGTGGTCCCCGATTGGCGCAGGATGCGGGCATCGGGGGGCGTGCGCAGCTGGCTGTCCAGGATAATCCGCAGCGGCTGGCGCGTCTGGTCCGGCAGGCGCACAGTCAGTTGCGGGTTGTCGTGTAAAACGGTGCTGACGCCGGTGATCACGGCGGAAGAACGCGCCCGCCAGATCTGAACATCGGCGCGGGCGTCGTCGCCCGTGATCCAATGGCTGGTGCCATCGGCCATGGCGGTGCGGCCGTCGAGACTGGCCGCCAGCTTGAGTCTCACCAACGGGCGGCCTTCCTTCATGCGCAGGATAAATCCGGGATTGAGTGTCTCGGCCTCCTGCTCCATGAGCCCCACGTCAACCTGAATGCCGCGCGCCGTCAGCGCCGCGAACCCCTTGCCGCTCACTTTCGGGTTGGGATCGCGCATGGCGGCCACCACGCGGCGCACACCGGCGCCAATCAGGGCGTCGGTGCACGGCGGGGTGCGCCCCACGTGGCAGCAAGGCTCGAGCGTGAGATACACACCGGCGCTATGGGTGTTGGCCGCCGCGGCCTGCAGGGCCAGCACTTCGGCATGCGCCTCACCGGCATTCCGGTGCCAGCCCTCGCCGACGATCTTGCCGTCTTTCACCACCACGCAACCGACACGTGGATTGGGATCTGTGCTGTTGAGACCACGGCGCGCCAGTTCCAGTGCCCGCGCCATGAAGCGGGCATCGGCTTCACTGAAGCTCATGAACGGCGCCTCGGTTTGCGGGCCGGTTTGCCCGAGCCCGGCTCGACGTCCGGGATCAGCGACAATTGACGTTTGCGGTTTTCAGACGCGGGTTCGTTCTGCAAGTGCTGCACGGCCTCGCTGAAGGCATTGAGGTCATCGAAACTGCGGTATACCGATGCAAAACGCACATAGGCCACCGGATCGATTTCCTTCAACTCCTCCATCAGCCACTCGCCGATGCGGCGCGAGGGAATCTCGCGCTCGCCACTGGCGATCAGCTTGTGCCGGATACGGCCGAGCAGGGCATCCACCTTGCCGGCATCGACCGGCCGCTTTTCCAGGGCCCGGAGGAGACCGCCGCGAAGCTTTTCCTCGTTGAAGTCCTCGCGGCGATTGTCGGACTTGATCACGGCCGGCAAGCGCAGTTCGGCGCGCTCGAAGGTGGTAAAGCGTTCCTTGCAGACCTCGCATTCCCGCCGGCGACGGACCGAGCACCCGTCTTCACTCAGGCGCGAATCGATGACACTCGTCTCGTCGGCCAGACAGAATGGGCAGCGCATGGGAATGGTTTCAGGCTGAAAGCCGCAAGCCTGAAGAAAATGCCTGAAGCTTCGAGCCTGAAGCTTGAGGCTCGCGGTTCATGATGTTTCGTAAACCGGAAAGCGCCGGCAAAGTGCTTCGGCCTTGGCGCGCACCGCCGCCCGCACGCTGACGTCGGCCAGGTTGTCGAGAATGTCGCAGATCCAGCCGGCCAGTTCCTTCGACTCGGTCTCCTTGAAGCCGCGGGTGGTGCAGGCGGGCGTACCGAGCCGGATGCCGCTGGTCACGAACGGCGACTGTGGATCGTTCGGGACGGCATTCTTGTTAACGGTGATGTGAGCCTCGCCCAGCGCCGCCTCGGCATCCTTGCCGGTCATGTTCTTGTCGATCAGGCTCACCAGGAACAGATGATTGTCGGTACCGCCGGACACGATCTGGTAACCCCGCGACATCATGACCGCGGCCATGGCGCGACTGTTGACCAGCACCTGCTGCTGGTAAGTCTTGAACTCGGGCGACAACGCCTCCTTGAAGGCGACCGCCTTGGCGGCAATGACGTGCATGAGTGGTCCGCCCTGGGTACCGGGGAAGATGGTCGAATTGATTTTCTTCTCGATGTCCGGGTTGGCGCGGGCGACAATAATACCGCCGCGCGGGCCGCGCAGTGTCTTGTGCGTGGTCGAGGTTACAACGTCGGCCACCGGCACCGGATTTGGGTACAGCCCGGCCGCGATCAGGCCGGCGACGTGCGCCATGTCGACAAAGAAAAAGGCGCCGACCCGATCGGCGATGGCGCGCATGCGCGCCCAATCGACCACCCGCGAATAGGCGGAGAAACCGCCCACCACCATCTTCGGTTTGTGTTCGATGGCCAGTTTTTCCATCGCGTCGTAGTCGATCTCGCCGGTCTTTTCGTTCAGGCCGTACTGGACGGCGTTGAAAAGCTTGCCGGAGAAATTGACCTTGGCACCGTGCGTCAGGTGACCGCCGTGGGCGAGGCTCATGCCCAAGATGGTGTCGCCGGGCTTGAGCAGCGCCATGTACACCGCCGCGTTGGCCTGCGAACCCGAATGCGGCTGCACGTTGGCATAGTCGGCGCCGAACAACTGCCGGCAGCGCTCGATGGCCAGTCGCTCGGCCACGTCAACGTATTCGCAACCGCCGTAATAGCGCTTGCCGGGATAACCCTCGGCATACTTGTTGGTCAGCACCGAGCCCTGCGCCTCCAGTACGCGCGGGCTCGCGTAGTTCTCCGAGGCAATGAGCTCGATGTGGTCTTCCTGGCGCTGCGCTTCCGCGCGGATGGCTTGGTCGAGTTCGTCATCGAACCCGGCGATGGTCATGGATCTATTGAACATAAGCGTTTGATTATTATCGATCTGCTGCCGTTGAGCGTCACCCGGACACCCGAAAACAGGCATATCCAGGGAATGTAGGCCCTAGGATAGCCAATTCCCGTCGCCCTGCCTACATTTTTCCTGAGAAAGCTACAGAAAATCAGCAGCTTGACTGGTGCACACGGGTTGGCTGGATTTCAGGCTATCTCTCGCACATGGCACGGAGATTGCTGATTTAAATGGAAATTACACACTACGACCGCCCACCCGGGCGGATCCGGGTCTGGGAGGACTGTCTGGTGGGGAAGGACCCGCAACGCGAAATGGCGCACGTGGTAACAGGTGAATCACTCCGGCCAACCGGGCGCACCCGGTTAACACTGGGCGTGCGCCAGAAGGTAGTGCTGATCCTGGTCGCCACCCTGCTGGTCACCCTGACCGCCAGCACCTGGATCACCTACCGCAGTCAGCTGAGCGCCACCCTCGATGAAATCCGCCAGCGCAGCGAGACCGCCAGCGACTTCATCGCCAAGGCGCTCTCCTATCACGTCGTCGCCAACGATTACCACACCCTCGAACTGCTGCTGAAACAGGTGGTCAGCCCACACGGGATTACCCACGTCCGGGTGACCAACAGCCGCGGCACGGTCATGGCGGAACAGGGCCGCGCGCAGGAAGACAACACCCTGGCCATCAAGCACGATATTCACCTGAACGGCGATCGCATCGGACTGGTCGAGCTGCGCTTCGACACGGCCCAGGCCACCGCCCAGATCGAGGCCGGCAAGCGCGCATCCTTTCTGCGCCAGGTGCTGGTCATCACCGCCGTGCTGATCGTGGAACTGGTCGCGCTCACCGTGATTATCATCAGCCCGCTGAATGCCATGACGCGCGCCGTTCGCCGGGCACGCGCATCCGATGAATATCCGGACCTGCCCGTCGGCAGCCGCGATGAGTTCGGCGAAATGGCCGCGGAGTTTACCGCCCTGCACGAGCAGCTCCGGGATGCCCACCGGCGGCTGCAGACGAAGGTAGATGACGCCAATCTCGAGCTGCAACAAACCAACACCCGGCTGGCCGAACAGGCGGAGACTCTCAAACGCGTCAACGAAGACCTGCGGCTGCTGGCCGTTACCGATCCGCTGACCGGGCTCTACAACATGCGTTATTTCGACAGCCTGGCGTCGAATGAAATCGAGCCGGCCATCTGGCGCGACGATACCCACAGTTTTCTGCTGCTTCGCATCGGCAATCTCAGCCAGTGCGTCGAACAGTACGGCCAGGAGGCGGCCGGCCAGGTGCTCAAGGCCGCCTGCCTGCGGCTGCGCGGCAAACAGCGACCGTCCGACACCCTGTGTCGGCTGGAGACCGGCGAACTGTTGCTGCTCATGCGCGGCGCCACCATGGCCACCGCCATCAACCATGGCGACAACCTGCTGGCGGCCGCCGCCGAGCCCGTGACGCTCGATCAGGGTTCATTCACTCCCTGGCTGCACATCGGTATTGTGACCATCCCCGGACGACGCGCGATTCAATCGGTCGGCGAACTGATGCGCTGCGCCAAACTGGCATTGCAGTCCTGCCACAACCGCGGCGAGAACTGCATCGTCCACTACGCCATGCTGATTGACGACTCAGTCGCATCCACGGCCTGATGAAACGGCACATCCTGGCAGTCGCGGCCGCCCTCACCGCCCTCCTCCAACCCCTGGCGTTGGCCGATGACAGCAAGCCGCTGCGGTTTGGCTCGGTGGCCATGCACGTCCCGGCGATCATGAACGAGCGCCTCCAGCCGTTGACGGCCTATCTGTCCCGGGAGCTGGGGCGCCCGGTGCAGTTGCACCTGTCGCCCAACATGAAGACCGCCATTGATGACGTCGCCGCCGGCCGGGTCGATCTCTCCTACCTGACCCCGGTCGCTTACCTCAAGGCCCAGCGCCAGGGCAACGCCCGCCTGGTGGCCAAGACCCTGACGCGCGGCCAGGGGTCGTTCCGTCTCATGATCGTGGTGCGCGACGACTCGCCGATCCGCACACCGGCCGACCTGGCCGGAAAACATTTTGCCTTCGGCGATCCGTCCGCCATACTGCAACGAGCGGTCGTGGTCAACACCGGCCTGCGGCTCGAGCAGCTGGCTTCGCACAAGTTCATTGGTCACTACGACAACATCGCCCGCGGCGTGCACAACCGCGATTTCGACGCCGGCATCCTCAAGGACACCACCGCCTACGAGTGGGAAAAGAAGGGGCTGCGGGTCATCTACGCCTCACCGCCGTTACCGCCCTATGCCATCGTGGCCGCCGGCCACGTCGACGATGCCCTGCTGATACGCCTGCGCGCGGCCTTCCTGAAGCTCGACGCCGGTCGTCCGGAGGACCGGCGCATCATTACCGTCCTCGACCCGAACTACAGCGGCTTTGCACCGGTCAGTGACGTCGAGTACGACGCGGTCCGTCGCCTGGTCAAACCGTTCGGCCCCTGATCGATCACCCCGGCCGGGGCGCGGTCCACGACCGATCGTCCGGCCAACCCTGCCTTATATACCTGCCAGCCGGGTCTGCGGCGCCAACATGATGGCCATTGCCCTATATTGGCCAGTGCAGGATTGCCGCTGGAAATACAGGCGTCCTCACCCACGCGGATCAACCACCCTGGAGAACAACGCATGAAATCGCTTGGCATCTCGCTTGTCATTTTTGGAATCGGTTCACTGCTGCTCAACCTGATGGGCATGGAATTCAAGATCCTGATGTGGATCGACAACTGGGGGCGCGGCGCCGGCATGGCCATCCGCGGCGGCGTGACGGCCCTGGGCGTAGTGCTGTTCGTCCTGGGCATGCGCCAGGAATCGGCCGGTGCCGCGAAGGCATCGAAAGAAAGAGGCTGATTCACCGCGTCGTAAAAAAAGCCGCTGGCATCGCACCGCCAGCGGCTTTTTCAATTCCGGAAGTACTGTCAGTTGGCGAACATGCGATCCAGATGCTCAAGGTCGTTGACCACCCGCCACTCGACGGCACCGGCGGCGCGCAGCCGCTTCTCCCAGGCGGCCAGCCGGTCCTGATAACGGCGCGGATCGATGTTATCGGTATGCAACTTGGTCACGTTGATGGCCACCACGCGGATGCCGGTCATGTTCATCGGCACGTTGCGAATGGTCTGCTTGTCCAGCTCCTCCTGCATGTCGGAAAAGATCAGGATGGTCTTGCGCCCGGCGCCGGTCTCGTTCAGAAACTCGGCCGCCTGCAGCAGGCCGCCGGTGATGTCGGTGTAGGCACTGCCGCCCTTGACCTGCTGCTTCAGGGCGAGCGTCTTGTCCTTGAACTGCTTCTTCTGCTGGTTGGCCTGCAGCGGATCCTTGCTGAAGGTTACCTTGGCGATGATGTCCTTCTCGCTGAACGAGCGGCTCTTGACGCGCGCGACCGCAAACGAATCGCCCGGGTTCAGGGTGCCGAGCAGGTAGTTAATGACATGCTGGCCCTTTTCGAGCTCAATGGCGTAGGTCCCCGAGGTATCGACCAGCAGGTAAACCGCGCGCGTATGCCGGCGCTGATCGGCACAGGCCAGCAGCAGCGACGCCAGCAGCGCGATCGCCAGAGTTCGCCAAACCGATTTCATAGCCCATGCCCTCCGGTGCGACGCAAGACCGTCGGTTCGGATACGGATCGATCTCCGCTGGCGGCCGCGGCAGCAGACCCCGTGCGCCGACTGGTGACGGCGCGCTCGATCAGGATCGGCAGGAAGATGGTCAAGTCGTAAAGCATGGTCAGGGCATTGCCGATATGCTTCAGGGTCCCGGCGACAATACGCATGAGCACGCCGCTGCCGCGCAGGGTCAGCACCAGACCGACGCCGAAGACGGTGCGCGCCGAGTGTATGAAATATTCCAGCGGGATGGCCACGAAGGCCAGCAGGAACGGCAGGATAAAGCCCAGCACCATCTGTCCGACCACCGGGATCTTGCCCACCAAGCCGAGGTCGGCGGCGGCGGCGGCCGCGGCTCCCTGCTCACCCGACAGGCCGCGCTTCACCAGGATGTCGGCGGCAATAATATGGTCGCGCATCACGGCCAGTGCCACCTCGAAGACCGCCAGTACCAACAGGCCGGTCAGCGCACCCCAGAAGAAGAGACGACGGAGCTTATCGGACATATTGTGAATGCGCGGGAACAGGTGGGTGATGCGCAGCGACTCCATCAGGAACAGGCCGCAGGCCGTCTCCAGCAGGATCACGACCAGCGCGGCAATGTGCGAGGCCTCCAGCCCGCCGAGGATGTACTGACCGCCGCCGACCATGGCCGCCATCGGCCGGGCGATCAGCCAGAAGTTCACAAACGCGCCACCGAAGGCGATGGCCAGCACCGTGGCGGCAATCGCGAACTGGGTGGTGGCTGAACTGGTCAGGGCGTGTTCGATCTTTTCCGTGCCCTTGTTGATCTGGTCGTACTTGTCCATCAGGCCGTCGATCTTGGCGGCACTTTGCTGCAGGCCGCCGAGGTTCTTGTCAACGCGCTGCAAGGTGGACTCCAGCGAGCGCCAGAACGGCATGAAGCCTTTCAGGATCTGGTGGCGCGATTCGTAGGAACGCCGGTACTCGGCCAGCACCTTGTCGTAGATGCCATCAATGGAGCTGGAGATATCCTCAAGAATCTTCTGCACCAGGCCGTCACCGGTGTGCTTGATCTTGGCGATGGCCTCGACCGCCTTGGTCCATTCGGGCGGTGGCGGTGGCACCTCGCCGCACTTCTTGTAGTCCTCCTCGACGCGCGTGATCTCGTCGAGCAGACGGCGTTGCAAGGTCGGGTAGCCGGCCAGGTCGCGGGCGATCTGGGCGCTGACGCGCTGGAAGTCTCGATCAATGGTCTGCTGGACCTCCTCGCGGCCGTGCGCCAGCAGCACCACTTTGTTGCGGGCGCGCAGGTCGTCGGCGGTGCGCGCCATCCAGCGCGCACCGAGCCGCAACCCGTGGGTCATGGCGCGAAACACCGACTGGATGAGGCCGTGGACGGGGCGCCGCGCCGCGTACAGGAAGGGAATGGCGATCAGGGCCAGCACCAGCGCCGACAGGGCGGGGTTGCCAGGGAAAAGCATCCAGCTCATGGGAAGTTCCTCGGGGGTTTCCCCCATCATCTAGCATGCGCTCGACCCGAGGGACAACGGCCATACCGACGAAAGCCGGGGAACGAGGGACCACCGGTACCGGCTGCAACCGGCCGGCGATGACGGGAGAATTACGGCCGCTCGTCGGCCGCGGCTTCCTTGCGCACGGGCATCATATCTTCACGCGCGATACCGAGCCACATGACCAATGGACTCGCGACGAACACCGAGGAATAGATGCCGAACAGGATGCCGATGGTCAGCGCCAGCGCGAAGTAGTGCAGGGTCTCGCCGCCGAACAGCAGCATGGCCAGCACCGCCAGTTGCGTGCTGAAGTGCGTGATGATGGTGCGTGACATGGTGCGAGTGATGGCGTTGTCGATGATTTCCGGCACCGTACTCTTGCGCATGCGGCGGAAGTTCTCGCGGATGCGGTCGAAGACCACGACCGATTCATTGACCGAATAGCCGAGAATCGCCAGCACCGCCGCCAGCACGGTCAGCGAGAAATCCCATTGGAAAAACGCGAAGAAGCCAAGAATGATCACCACGTCGTGCAGGTTGGCGATGATCGCGGCCACGCCGAATTTCCACTCAAAGCGGAACCACAGATAGACGACGATGCCAACGGAAACGAAGAACAACCCCAGCAAGCCATTCTCGATCAGATCACGTCCGACCTGCGGGCCGACAAATTCGATACGCCGCAGACTGGCGCTCGGGTCGATCGCCTTGAGCGCCGGCATAACCACCGTATCCTGCTTGGCTTCCGCCTTCTCCTGGCGCAGCGGCAGACGAATCATGACATCGCGCGACGTACCGAAATTCTGAACGGTCACATCACCGTAGCCGAGCTTTTCGACCGCGGCGCGCACCTGCTGGACGTCGGCGGCACGTGAGAAATTCACCTCCAGCACCGTGCCGCCGGTGAAATCGACGCCGAAGTGAAGGCCACGGGCAACCAGAAAATACACGGCGGCGACAAACGTGAGAGCGGAGATCACGTTGAACACCAGCGCATGGCGCATGAACGGGATATCTTTGCGGATCTTGAAGAATTCCATCGCCGTCTCCCTCCGTTCAGGCCGCCGGTGACCGGCCGGGGCGCTGCTCTTCCCAGCGGGTGTTGCCGATGGCGACACGCTCCAGTTTCGCGCGTCGTCCGTAGATCAGGTTCACCATGGCGCGCGACACGGTCACGGCGCTGAACATCGAGGTCAGAATCCCCAGGCACAGCACCACCGCAAAGCCGCGCACCGGCCCGCTGCCGAAGGTGAACAGGGCCAGGCCCGCGATCAGCGTGGTGATGTTGGAGTCGAGAATAGTGCCGAAGGCGCGCTCGTAGCCGGCATGGATGCTGGCGTGCGGGGTATTGCCGTTGCGCAGTTCCTCGCGGATGCGTTCATTGATCAGCACGTTGGCGTCGATGGCCATGCCCAGTGTCAGCGCGATACCGGCCATGCCGGGCAGGGTCAGCGTGGCCTGCATCATCGACAGCAGCGCCACCAGAAACAGCAGGTTGGCGCCCAGGGCCAGCGACGAGGTCACGCCGAACACCAGGTAGTAAATCATCATGAACACCACGATGGCGGCAAAACCGATCCAGGTGGACTGGAATCCACGCTGGATGTTCTCGGCGCCCAGGCTCGGGCCGACCGTGCGCTCCTCGACGATCTCGACCGGCGCCGCCAGCGAACCGGCACGCAGCAGCAGTGACAGCTCGTTGGCCTCCTGCCTGTTGTCGAGACCTTCAATCTGGAAACGCTTCCCGAGTTGCGAACGGATGACCGGGGCGGTGATCACCTCCTCGATGCGCTTGCTCTCGCGTATGGCACGGCCTTGTGCGTCGAGCACCGGCTTTTTATTGGCGTCGAGCTTCGGCTCGGACTTGATCTCGATGTATACCACCGCCATGCGTTTCTGGAGGTTTTCCCCGGTGACACGCTGGTTGATGGCGGCGCCGCGTGAATCAAGCGTGATTGAGACAATCGCGGTGTTACGCTGTGAATCGAAGCCGGGGGTGGCGTCGGTAATGTTGTCCCCCGAGTAGACGAGCTGGTTTTTGAGGATGATCTGGCCGCCCTGACGCAGGCGATAGGCCTTGGAGCCCGGCGGTACCTGGCCAGAGCCGATCATCGCGTCCTCATCGACCAGCCGGATCTCAAGCGTGGCGGTGCGGCCGAGAATATCCTTGGCCTTGGCGGTATCCTGCACCCCGGGCAACTGCACGACGATGCGGTCGTCGCCCTGTTGCTGAATGATGGGCTCGGCCACGCCCAGCTCATTCACCCGGTTGTTGAGGGCGGTGATGTTCTGTTCGAGAGCAAAACGTTTCTTTTCCCGGAGCGCCGACTCGCCGAAGCGCCCGGCGAGGAACAAATCCGCGCCGCGCTGACTCTCGGTGAACACGACATCGCGCAGGTCTTCCTTGAGCACCTTGATGGCGCGCTCGCGTTCCGCGGCGTCGCGGAAACGCACCTCGATGGTACCGCCCTCCCCGCGCGTGACCGTCTGGTAGCGCACCTTTTTCTCGCGCAGGATACGGCGCGTGTCGTCGCCGGCGGTCTCCTCGGCCTTCTTGAGGACCGCGCGCATGTCCACCTGCATGAGGAAATGCACGCCACCGCGCAGGTCGAGGCCGAGGTACATCGGCTTGGCGCCGATGGCCTGCAACCATTCCGGGGTGGCCGGCAACAGGCTCAGGGCGACGATGTATTCGTTACCCATCTCCTCCTGCACCACATCGCGGGCGCGAATCTGGGTGTCGGTGTCGGCAAAGCGTATGCGCACGCTCTTGTCGGCCAGATTCGCCTCGACGTAAGTGAGCTTGGCCTGATCGAGCGCGCGCTTGACGCGCGTCACCGTGGTTTCGTCGACGCGCGTGGTGCGCGTGGCCGAGACCTGCACGGCCGGATATTCGCCGTAAAAATTCGGCAACGCGTACAGGAACCCGATGACGACCGTCACCAGGACCAGCAGGTTTTTCCAGAGCGGAAAACGGTTCATGCGCGTTCGGCGACGACGGCGACCCGGGCAACGGGATCAGCCGAACTTGACGGTTCCCTTGGGCAGGATGGTTTGCACCGCCTGACGCTGGAACTGAATCTCGATGCCGCTGGCCACCTCGATGGTGAGGCTGTTGTCCTGCACGCGGGTGATGCGGCCCATCATGCCACCGGCGGTCACCACCTCATCGCCCTTGCCGAGCGCTGCCACCATCGCCTTGTGTTCCTTGGCGCGCTTGCTTTGCGGGCGGATGAGCAGAAAGTAGAAGGCGACAAACATGACCCCCATCAGGACCAGAGTAAAATATGGGCTGCCGCCGGGGGCCTGCCCCTGGGCCGGTGCCGTGTTGGCGAGCGCGTCGGATATGAAGAAATTCATGGTGTTTCCCGGGTGATGTGTTCGTGGTTGGATGTGCCGGCCGGCGGAACGTCTGGTTACCCGTCCGCCGGGCGGCGGTCGCTACCGACATCCCTGTCTCTCGCGACACTAGCCCATCCCTGGGCGGCGCATAAGATAAAACTTCTGGACGAAATCATCCAGTCTTTTTTCAGCAATGGCCGCGCGCAGGTCACGCATGAGCGACTGGTAGTAAAACAGGTTGTGGATGGTGGCCAGGCGGGCACCCAGGATTTCGTTGGCCTGTTGCAGGTGGCGCAGGTAAGAACGGCTGTAATTCCGGCAGGTGTAGCAATCGCAGGACGGGTCAATCGGGCCGGTATCCGCGGCATAGCGGCTGTTGCGGATCTTGACCGCCCCCGTGTGGGTGAACAACCAGCCGTTGCGGGCGTTGCGCGTGGGCATCACGCAGTCGAACATGTCGATGCCGCGCTGCACCGCCTCCACCAGGTCCTCCGGGGTGCCCACTCCCATTACGTAACGGGGCCGGTCCGCCGGCATGCGGGGCACCATGTGATCGAGGATGCGCCGCATTTCCTCCTTGGGCTCTCCCACCGACAACCCGCCAAGGGCATAGCCGTCGAATCCGATCTGCTGCAGACCGTCGAGCGACTGTTCGCGCAGGTGTTCGTACATGCCGCCCTGGACGATGCCGAACAGGGCCGCGGCCGCTTCCGCCATCCTGGCTCCCGCGGCATTCGCACGTCCCTGTGCATCACTATGGTACTTATCGTGCGCCTCGCGGCAGCGCGCCGCCCAACGCAGGCTCAACTCCATCGAGGCGCGGACCTCGTCCTCGCTGGCCGGGTACGGCGTGCACTCGTCGAACACCATAATAATGTCGCTGCCCAGCGCCTGCTGGACGCGCATCGATTCCTCCGGCCCAAGAAAGATGCGGTCGCCGTCGATCGGCGACTGGAAGTGCACACCCTCCTCCGTGATCTTGCGCAGGGCGCCGAGACTCCAGACCTGAAAGCCGCCGGAATCGGTCAGGATCGGTCCTTGCCAGTGCATAAAGCTGTGCAGATCGCCGTGCGCGCGGATGATGTCCACGCCGGGACGGAGCATGAGGTGAAAGGTATTGCCGAGGATGATCTCGGCGCCAATCTCGCGCAGCTCCTCCGGCGTCATGGCCTTGACGGTTCCGTAGGTCCCGACCGGCATGAACGCCGGCGTCTCGACCGTGCCACGGGCAAAGGTCAGGCGGCCGCGACGGGCGTGGCCGTCGCTGGCGAGCCGTTCGAATTTCATGCCGCGGTTGGGGCCGGTCGCGGGCGCCGGTCGTCCACTTTCATCGGCATGATGATGAGTGGCACGCCGCGCAGGTGCAGCGCCCGCTGGATGGCCAGGGCCGTGTAATTGTGCAGCAGCCGGGAAACCCAGTTCTCCTCGCGGAACACCAGCGTGCCGGCAAAGAACACGCTGCCGGGAAAACGTTCCAGCACCTGATCCGCCAGCGTCATGACTGCCGCCACCGGGTCGGTGCCGTACGACGCGTAACTGGTCGCTGCCAGACCGTGGGCGTGGCAGAAATGTTCGTAACGCTGCAAGCGCTCCTGCACCGCCCTCTGCAGCGAATCGATGGTGCTGTCTTCCTTGATGCGGGTGGTGTCCACTTCGCCCACGGACAGAAACACGAAATTGCGGAAACGCCCGGGGAACAGGCGCTGGGCATTCAGCAGCGTGTGGATGCCGACACCGCGATACCCGGAGACGAAGAACACCGCGGCCGGCTCCTTCTCGCGCAACGGCAGGGGTTCGACCTTCTCCGGTGTCGGGATGAGCGAAAGGATCTCATCGAGTTCCTTGAGTTGCAGCCGCACGCGCCGGTAGTGCCGCCGGATCAGGAGCCCGATCGCGCACAACGCCGCCACCGCCACCAGCGCCACCAGCGCGCCGTGGAAAAACTTGGCGTACACCATCACCGCCAGGATGCTGGCCGTGATGGTGAGACCCCAACCCGACAACAGCAGCCGCCACCACCAGCCGTTGCCGCGATGCCGCCACCAGTACACCGTCAGACCGAGCAAGGTCAGCGAGAAGGTCAGGAACACGCACACGCTGTACAGCACCACCAGCAATTCGACGCTGCCGCCGCTCCAGAACAGCACCGCCAGCGCCGCCAGCCCCATGAGCAATACGCCGTTCTTGGTCACCAACCGGTCGGAGAGCTGCGCGTAGCGATGCGGCACCCAATGATCGACCGCCAGGTTGGACAGCGTGGCCGGACCGCCGATGAAACCGGTGTTGGCGGCCACGAACAGCAATCCGGCCTCGAACAACAGGGTGATGACCAGCAGGCCGTGGCCGACGTTGACGCCGCCCCATTGCCAATCCGACAGCACCGCGCCGAAGGCGACGGCGTTGAGGGTCTGGCCTGCAACCGGACGCGCGTCCCACAGCAGGTACAACAGGATGATGCCCGCCGCCGTGAACGACAGCGACAGCGCCATGTAGAACATGGTCCACTTGCCGGTGCGCACGCGCGGCTCGCGCAGCAGGTTGACCGAATTCGAGACCGCCTCGATGCCGGTATAGGTACCGCCGCCCATGCCATAGGCGCGCAGGAACAGCGCCACCACAAACAGCCAGCCGGCCTGCGACGACAGCGAGGTCGCCTGGGTCGCGCTCTGCTGGGCGATGGTGCTCAGGCGATCGGCGTGCGCGGCAATGCCGTAGATGATGAGAAAGGCGTGGGTGACAACAAAGCCGATGAAGATCGGCAACAGGAACTTGATCGATTCCTTGATGCCACGCAGGTTCAACACCACCAGCAGGCCCAGCAGCAACATCGCCACTTCCGGTTTCGCTATTACCCAGCCGGGCGGCAGGAAGCTGAACAGCGCATCCACGCCGGCGGCGATGGAGATGGCGATGGTCAGGACATAGTCGATCACCAGCGCCGCCCCCGACACCAGGCCGAATTTCCGCCCAAGCAAACGGGTGGCGACCTTGTAGCCACCACCGCCGGTCGGGAACAGTGCGATCACTTGGTTGTAGGACAGCGCGATGACGAACACCGTCAGCGCTGTTGCCATGGCCAGATACAGCGCCAGCCCGGTATGGTCGCCCAGCGCCTTGAAGGCCTCTTCGGGACCGTAGGCCGAGGACGACAGGCCGTCGGCGCCCAGACCCACCCAGGCGAGGAAGGCGATCAGGGTGATGTGTCGGCGCGTCTCCGGCGCCATGGCGTCGCGCGGCGGTCCGATGAAGATCCGGCGCAGGCGTTCTTTCAGACTGAACCAGTCAAACGGCCGTGGGCCGTCGGGGGGAAGCGCGCTGGGTGAGGTGCCGGACATACGATGCGGTTACGGGCGGCGATTGTACTCCGGTCGCACCCGGACTGCTCAAGCTTACCTGGCCCGAATCAGAAACATGGCATCGCCGTAACTGAAAAACCGGTAGCCCTGCTCCACCGCGTGTTGGTAGGCGGCCAGCACCGGATCGGTACCGGCGAAGGCGCAGACCAGCATCAGCAGGGTCGACTCGGGCAGATGGAAATTGGTCAGCAGGGCATCAACGACCTGAAAGCGGTAACCGGGATAAATGAAAATGTCGGTCTCGGCGTCGCGCGCCACCACCCGACCGCCCTCGACTGAGGATTCGAGCGCGCGCACCACCGTGGTGCCGACCGCCACCACCCGCCGGCCGGCGGCGCGCGCCCGGTTCACGGACTCGGCGGTAGATGCCGGCACGATGACGCGCTCGCGATGCAGGCGGTGATCGGCCACATCGTCGGCACGCACCGGTTGGAAGGTGCCGGCACCGACGTGCAGCGTGATCGCCGCGATCTCGACGCCCTGCGCACGCAGGCGGTTGAGCAGCGCGTCGTCGAAATGCAGGCCGGCGGTCGGCGCCGCCACCGCCCCCGGCGCGCGGGCATAGACTGTCTGATAGCGCTCACGATCGAGCGCCTCATCCGCGCGATCGATGTACGGCGGCAACGGCATGTGCCCGATCCGGTCAAGAATCTCCGGCAGAGTGCCTTCGCCCGCCAATTCAACCTCATAAAATCCGTCGTCGCCTTTCGACAGCACGGTCACGGCGATGCCGTGGTCGAAGTTGAGGCGACTGCCCGGCGCCGGCGATTTGCTGGCGCGCAATTGCACCCGGGCGCGGCGATCGTCGAGCAGGCGTTCGACCAGCAATTCCACGCGCCCGCCGGTCTCCTTGGCGCCCAGCAAGCGCGCCGGCAGCACGCGTGTATCGTTGATCACGAGCAGGTCGTCCGGGCGCAGCAGGGCCGGCAGGTCGGTGAACTGGAGATCGCGACAGGCGCCGGTGGCCCCGTCCAGCGCCAGCAGGCGGCTTTCCGTGCGCGCCGCCGCCGGGTGCCGGGCGATCCGGGACAGCGGCAGATCGTAATAAAAGTCGGATCGGAGCATGAGCGGGGAACGAGGCGGACGCCCGGCAAGGATACTATATTATGATGACAGAACCGGCCCACCCCTGAGCCACCTTCGACCGACACCATGAGCGGTACCCGTTACGTCCTCGAAATCAATCCCGTCATCCCGAAGCGTCTCGCACGCCTTCAGGAGATCGCCAACGACCTGCTGTACAGCTGGGATCGCGAGGTGCGCAGCCTGTTCTTCCGGCTTGACCCGGAGCTTTGGGAAAGCAGCGGCCACAACCCCAAGGTTTTCCTGCGCCGCATCGCGCAGAAACGGCTGGAAGAGGCGCTCGAAGACCGCGTCTTCATGGAAGACTACAACCGGGTGTTGTCGAGCTACGACACCTATCACCAGGAATCGGCCCGCCCGGCGGTCACCGCCCATCTTGATCCAAAAACAGATCTGGTCGCCTACTTCTGCGCCGAGTTCGGCCTGCACGAAAGCGTGCAGATCTACTCCGGCGGCCTCGGCATCCTGGCCGGCGACCACTGCAAGGCGGCCAGCGACCTCAATCTGCCCTTTGTCGCCGTCGGCCTGCTCTACCGGCAGGGCTATTTCACTCAGACCATCGATGCCCACGGCCAGCAGATCGCCCACTACTCGCCGACGCGCTTTGATGATCTGCCGATCCGTCCCTCCTGCGACCAGAACAACTGTGAACTGCACATCACGGTCGATTTCCCCGGACGCCAGGTGCTCGTTCGCGTGTGGGAGGCCAAGGCCGGCCACGTCACGCTTTATCTGCTCGACACCGACCTGCCGGAGAACAGCGAAGCAGATCGTCGCATCACCCACCAGCTCTACGGCGGCGATCACAACATGCGCATCCAGCAGGAAATCATCCTTGGCATCGGCGGCGTACGCGCACTCAACGCCGTGGGCCGCTCGCCGACCGTCTGGCACATCAATGAAGGCCACGCCGCCTTCCTGATCGTGGAACGCTGCCGTGAACTGGTCGCCCGGAAAATCGATTTCCAATCGGCCCTGGAAGCGGTCGCGGCCAACACCGTGTTCACGACCCACACCCCGGTGCCGGCCGGTCACGACCAGTTCAGCCATGAACTGCTGGATACGTATTTTGACTCGTACATTCACCAGCTGGGCATCAGCAACCGGGAATTTCACACGCTCGGCGATACCGTGGAGCACGGGCATGGCTTCAGCATGACCTCGCTGGCGCTGCGCGGCTCGCGCTTTCGCAACGGCGTGTCGCGCATTCACGGCGACGTCGCCTCGCGCATGGCCAGCTACATCTGGCCACAGGTACCGCCGGATGAAAACCCGATTGCATACGTCACCAACGGCGTGCACGTCCCCACGTTCCTGGCGCGTGAGTGGGTCAACCTGTTCGACATGCGCTTTGGCGGCGGCTGGCGCAACGAGCTGCTCAACGAACAGTTCTGGAACCGCATCGACGACATTCCCAGCCACAGCTACTGGAGCCTGCGGCAATCCCTGAAATCGGAGATGCTGGCAGACGTGCGCCGCCGGCTTGTCCGCCAGCATCGGCGCAACGGCATGAGCGAGGCGCTGATCGAGCGCAGCGTCGAACATCTCGCGCTCCAGACCAGCGACGTGCTCACCATCGGCTTTGCACGCCGCTTCGCCACCTACAAACGCGCCACCTTGCTGTTCTCCGACCCCGAACGCCTGGCGCGTATCGTCAACGATGCCCATCGCCCGGTGATGATCGTCATGGCCGGCAAGGCCCACCCCCACGACCGGCCGGCGCAGGAGCTGATCCAGGCCATCCACCAGTTTTCGCGCCGCCCGGAGTTCGAGGGGCGCGTGCTGCTCATCGAAGGCTACGACCTGGCGCTGGCGCGCAAGCTGGTGTCCGGTGTCGATGTCTGGCTGAACACGCCGGAGCATCCGCTCGAGGCCAGCGGCACCTCCGGCGAGAAGGCCGCCATCAATGGCGTGCTCAACCTGTCGGTGCTGGATGGCTGGTGGGGCGAGGGTTACAACGGCGAAAACGGCTGGGCCATCACCCCGCACGGCGCGCAGTTCGATCCCGATTACCGCGACCGCGAGGAAGCGCTGGAACTCTACGACATCATCGAGAAGCAGGTTGTGCCTACCTACTACAACCGCGACGGTCAGGGATATTCCGAATCCTGGGTGCGGCTGTCGAAAGCATCCATGAAGTCGATCATCCCGCGCTTCAACGCCCAACGCATGGTCATGGAGTACGTGCGCGACTATTACGCGCCGGCGTGCAAACAACGGCTGGTGATGATGGGCAACGATTACGCCCGTACGCGCGAACTGGCGCCCTGGCGCCGGAAAGTCGAACACAACTGGCCCAAGATACACCTGCGACTGGTCAACCCGCCGCCGGGCCAGATCAATGCCGGCCAGCGCCTGTCGTTACAGGTCGCGGCTTACCTCAACGGCCTGGCGGCCGACGACGTGCTGGTGGAATGCATGGTCGGCGTGGACGACGACAACGGCAGCTTTGTCATCCACGACCGTCAGGTGTTCACGGCCGAGAGCGCCAAGTCCGGCGATGAGACACTGTTCCACCTCAACCTGGAGCCACACTTGTCGGGCCTGCAGTACTTCAAGATCCGCATGTATCCATTCCACCCGGCGCTGGCGCATCGCTTCGAGACGGGGTTGATGTTGTGGTTGTGATTGGTAATGGGAAATAGGTAAAGGGTAATGAGTAATGGGTAATGGGTGCAGCCTTTCCCCATCACCCATTTCCATTTCCCCATTACCAGTTTCGGATCCCCCGCCATTCTGCATTTTACAGATGACCGGTCATGGTAAACGGCGCGGCCTTGTAGGCTAATATGCGGATCGATAAAGCGTTTTCCCCGTTCATGGCACTTATGAACAATCCGGAATAGACAGAATTCTGTCTATATCCAAAATACAGTAATCTGTCTAATACACTGTTATGCATCAATACAACAAGAGGGAGCTGAATAGTGGCGCACTATCTCAGAGATGAACGGGTAACCAATTTATCCATCAACGCAGACAACCTTGCGCAGCTCAGCGCAGTGTTTGCCGATCGTGCTGACGCGCTAAACGCTAAGGTTCCTGAGAACGACGATAGCGGTAAGAAAGCATTCCTAACTTATATAATACGGTTCGACAACAAAGGATATCGCGTATTTTCTCTTGAAGACCTACTCAGATATTTTCGGCTAGCTAAAGAGGTAGAGCGCGTTCTCTTCACTGTTGAAACAGGAGAAAGCCTAAGGTCGAACCGACTTATCGGGACATATCTAGAATTACGTGTTGATGAAAAAGACCCAAATGCTTGTTTCTTAGCAGTCACCTCTGACGACAAGGACTGGGTCGATGCATCGTTCTCCGCTGTCCAGGACGTTTTGATTAAATGTAAGAACAGAAACGGCTGGGCTCGGTCAGCGTGGACTCATTTTGGTGTGCAGATTGTTGGTGTAACGTTTGGTTTCATTCTCAGCTTGTGGGCGGCGGGGGGGTGTAAGAAAGTTTGTGTAAACGGTCATCCGGCAGGAAACTGCCGCTCAA
>CAKKRZ010000111.1:0-3248 GCA_919902925.1 Acidiferrobacterales bacterium
AGTCTCCAAGTGGGTTTTCATAACCAATGAATAGCGTTCTGGCAGCTTGGGTTGCTGCGCAAACTGGTCCATGCGCCCGTCCATGGCCTGCATCAGCTTGTTGAGCCGGTCTTTCGGCTCCGGGTGGGTGCTCTTCATCAGTTTGATGACGTTGTCCTGGGGGTTGATGGAGGACAGGGTCTGCAGGAAGGACGCCAGACCGTAGGGATCATAGCCAGCCCGTGCGGCGATGACGACGCCATGGCGGTCGGCCGCGAATTCCTGATCCCGGTCAAAGCCGCGGATAAAGACCGCTTCGACGACGGCATTACCAATCTTGGCGCGGTTTTCCCGGCCTTTCTCTTTCTCGCGCTCCTTGTAGGCCTCGGACAGGACATTGAAGCCCTTGTCCTTGCGCAGCGCCGGTTCGTGGTGCTTTTCGGAGACGTGGCTGATTTCGTGCGCCAATACCCCCGCTAGCTCCGATTCATCGCGGCAACGCATCAACAGGCCGCGGGTGACCAGAATACGCCCGCCCGGCAGGGCAAAGGCGTTAATTTCATTGTCTTCGAGCACGCCAAACGACCAGGGCAGGTTGGGCTTGCTGGAGTGCAGTGCCAACCAACGGCCCAGGCGATTTACGTAGCTCTGCAAGGCCGGATCGTTGACCAGGGGGGCGGCACCGAACAACTTGGCGGCGGCGTCATCGCCGATCTGGATCATCTCGGAATCCTTGAAGCCAAAGACGACTTTCTTTAATTCCTTGAACTTGTCCTTGTGCTTCAGCAGCGATTCCAGGTCGAGCGCCGACGAGGCAAACGGCGCGGCGGCCAGCACAATGACGAGGAGGTGAACGATGGAGCGTCTCATGGGGTTTCCTCCGGATGGCTATTCGCTGGGTGAAGCATTCGGACGAGGCAACTCGGAAACCGTCGCATCCTTGAGTCCGCCCTGGGCCGCGTGCTCGTGCGCCTGCGCATCGGTGGCGCGGTACCCGTTCAGCTTCTGCAACTCGGCCTCGTTTGGTGTGGCGTTTTTCAACTGGCCGGCCTGCAGGCCGCGGATGCCGGTGGTGGCGACCAGGCCGCTGGCGCCGGAACGACCTGTGTCCCGGACGTTCCAGGAGCGACCGGGATTGCCGTCGCCGACGCTGACCTGATGCAGACGCACCCAGCCCTTGAATTTGCGGTCGTCGGTGGTGACGTTGAGCCACGCGCCGCGCCGCTCGCTGATCACGAGCCGCTGTTTTTCCCTCAGGCTGGTGACCACCTTGGCGTCACGGAAGGGCGCCGCCATCAGGTCGGCCGAGTAGCGCATGATGCCCTTCTCCGCGGCCAGCGCCGCTCCAGTCATCAACCCCAGGAATACTGCCAGAACGGAAAATCGTTTCATGTTGTCGTCTCCCAAATCGGTTCGTAGAGATGAACCTTGTCCTCTTTGCCCTTGACCGCCACCCAGCCGTGGTCCACGAAGCGAACCGCATCGCCGACGGCACGCACGGTGGCCTCGGAAACCAGGATGCGCGCACGCCCTTTGGTGGCGCCCTCGATGCGGCTGGCGGTGTTGACGGTATCGCCGATGACCGTGTAATCCATGCGGCTGGGTGCGCCGATCATGCCGACCACGGCATCGCCGCTGCAGAGGCCGATGCCGACATCAAAATCCTTGCCTTCGTCGCCGAGCGCGGTCTTGAAGTTCAACAGCGCCTGTTCCATGTCCCGGGCGGCGGCCAGGGCGCGCCGGGCGTGGTCCGGCTGGTCGGCCGGGGCACCCCAGAAGGCCATGATCGCATCACCGATATATTTGTCCAGTGTGCCCTGGTGGCGGAAAATAATCTCGACCTGCAGGCTGAAATAGCGGTTGAGGAGATCGACGATCTGCTGCGGCGTGCGCCGTTCCGACAGTGCGGTGAACCCGCGGATGTCCGAGAACAGCACCGTGAGGTTGCGTTTCTGGCCGGCCATGGCCGCTTCGGTCCCGCCCGATTCCAGCAGTCCTGACACCACGCGCGGATCGAGAAAGCGGCCGAACATCTGCGTGGCTTTCTGGCGGCCGGTGCGCTCCAGCATCCAGGCGCGCAGGGCGGTCAGCAGGTAATAGAACCAGGCCCCGAACAGGATCGGCGCGACCACCGGAAAGGTCGTGCGTCCGTACTGAATCGACGCCCAGCCCGCCACCAGCAACACCAGCGTCAGGGCGCCCGCCATGGCGCCGAGGCGCAGCACCGACAGGCCGCGACTGAACCCGGTCGCGAGCGCCAGCAGCAGCAACGCCGTCAGCAGGTGCGCGCTCCAGGCGGGGGCGTAACGCAGGCGCTCGCCATGTTTGAGGTTGTCGATGGCGGTGGCGATGATCTCCGGGCCGGGGAAGTGCGTGCCCATGGGCGTGAGCTTGAGGTCGTGCAGACCGGCGGCGCTGGCACCGATGATGATGATCTTGTCGCGCAGCAGTTCGGCCGGCATTTTGGGCTGGCGCCGTTCAAGATCGAAAAACACCTCGTGGAAGGACAGGCGCGGATAGGAAAAAGCCTTGCCGTGCCAGACAAGCGCCAGCGAATCGCCCGGCGGCAGTGGGTAGCCGAGATCGGTCGCGATCCGGGCCGGCAGCGACGGGATGCGCCAGCCGCGGATGTCGTGGTGGAGGGCATAGCGGCGGACGTTGCCCTCGCGGTCGATCCCGACATTGATGGTGCCCAGCCGCCCGGTGTCGGTCAGGCCGGGCAGCGGTATCAACATGGGCGCGCGGGCGCGCGCATCGGGGGTGGCGTCCGGGACCGGGCGCGCCGCCGGCAGATCCTTTAACAGGAATCCCTGCGCGCCCGGTTCCGGGCTGTTGTCCGGCAGCAGCGTCATGGGGAAATAGACGTTCGGCATCCGCCGCGCGGTGCGGATCAGAAAGTTGTCGTCTTCGGCGTGGCCCTTGTGCGGCTCGATGAACAGGATGTCGAAGACGATGGCCCGCGGTTTCAGTTTATCCAGGCCCTCCAGCAGTTGACCGAACACGGCCCGGCTCCAGGGATAGCGCCCGTGCTCGGCGGCCATGGCCTCCAGGGTCGCCTCGTCGATGTCGAGCATCACGATCTGCGGGTCGGGCGGGAGCGCGACCGCCAGCCGGCGCAGGTTCCAGTCGAGATAGACGTTTTCCAGCCGTTCGTCGAGCCGGAAGGTGAGGCCGAGCGCCACGCTCAGGGCCCAGACGGCCGCGGCGATCAGAAAGGCGACGCGGGTGTTGGTCAGCTTGATCATGCGCCCTAAGCCTAGCCGACCGGC